>DATIRW010000185.1:0-13487 GCA_035469365.1 Thermoanaerobaculia bacterium | reverse complement strand
GATCACACGAAGGGCGCGTATGGCGCGTTCATCAAGTTTCCTCCGGGATTCTCGGCACCTCTCCACTGGCACACGAACCCGGCGAAGATCGTGGTCATCTCGGGCACGTTCATCGCGGGGCCGGAAGGAAAGCCTGAAGTCCGGCTGGGGCCCGGTTCGTACTACTACCAACCCGGTCCGAGCTATCGGCACACGACGGCCTGCGACAAGGCCTCGGAGTGTCTCTTCTTCTCCCAAAGCACCGGAAAGTTCGACCTCATTCCGGCGGATGGCGAGAAGGCGCCCGCGAAGAAGTAGGAAGTCGAGTCCCCGAGCGGCGAGGGATCTGCTCACGGAAACCGAGCTCGGGAGCAGATTCTTCGCTTCGCTCAGGATGACAGGGCACGCGGGCCACGCATGCACGAGGAGTTCCGCCCGGTCCGCCGCGTGTTCTCGCGGGGTGTCGGCAGACTTGCCATACGGCGGGCCGCTCGGTGGAGGTCCACGGCCTTCTGGGCGTTGAGCCAGAGCTCGGGCGTGGTCCGGAAGGCCGCGCCAAGCTTCAAAGCCATTTCGGCAGTCACCGAGGTCCGACCGTTGACGATCCGATTGACGACCTTGAGCGGTGCGCTAGATTTTGGGTTTGGGGGGTGGAAGCGAGAAGGCGGCGCTTTCGGCCGTGAAGCCGACCCTGACGTGCGACTTGTCGCAGAAAGGCTTGTTCTCCGAGTGCCCGCAGCGGCAGAGCGACACGCCGGTGCGACCGGCCAGGTCGTAACGGTTGCCGGCCTCGTCGACCAGAGTGATGTCTTCCCCTTCCACTCTGAGGGGCCCGTCTTTGCGGGGTGTGATCCTGATGTCAGCCATCGCGGCGACCTCCCGAATTGCCGCGATTCTAACCTCCCGCGGTCCCGCGGCGCGGCGGCTGATGGTTCCAGGCCTGCTTCCGAGGATGGATGAGGGAGAAACTGGATCCGTCTTTCGTTATCGGATTATCTGTGGGCAGACATGGAGCCGCTCTTCGCCGGGGCTTGCCCGCCTAGCCGGCCGCGCTTCGGCGGGACTTCGCGGCCGCGATTCCCTCGCGGAGACGTTCGGGAGTCATCGGAAGCCGGGCGATCCGCGCGCCGGTGGCGTCGAAGACGGCGTTCGCGAGCGCGGCCCCGGTCGCGACAATCGCGGGCTCGCCGCCGCCTTGCGGCGCAAGGTCGTTGTTTTGGACGAGCACCGTCTCGATTGACGGGACCCAGGAGAAGCGAGGAATCGAATAGGTCCCGAAATTACGGTCGAGGATGTCGCCGCCGCGGAAGCGGAGCTCCTCCGCGAGCGCGTAGCCGAGGCCCATGGTGATCGACCCCTCCATCTGCATCTTCGCGCCGTCGGGATTCACGATGATCCCCATGTCCTGCGCACAGACGATGCGTTCCACGGTGACGCTGCCGCCCTTCGCATCGATCCGCACCTGGGCGATCAGGGCGTCGTAGGAGCCGGCATCCACGCTGCATGCCACTGCGCGGCCCATCCCGCTCGGTCCGGGCGCGCTCTTCCAGCCGAACGCGTCGGCGGCCGCCTGAAGGACCCGGCGCATGCGCGGGTCCGTCAGATGCCGGAGTCGAAACTCCAGCGGATCGACGCCGGCGGCCGCCGCCATGAGGTCCATCTGCGATTCCATCGCGAAGGCGTTCATGTTGGCGCCCGGAGCCCGCCACGGGCCCACGCTGAAGAGGTGCATGGCGCCGGCGCTGTCGGCGCCGTAGCTCGGCTGCCCGTGCGTCTTCACGCGCACGTTCGGAATGTCGTAGAAGAGCGAGGCGCCGCGCGCCCCCGCGGCATGGACGACGGCGTCCCAGAGGACGACCTTCCCCTTGTCGTCGAGGCCCGAGACGATCTCCACGACCGCGGCCGGATCGAAGCGGTCGTAGAAGAACTCCTCCTGGCGCGTCCATGCGACCTGAACGGGCTTGCCGGTGATCTGAGCAAGCCGGGCCGCTTCGATTGCCTGGAGGTCGGCGCTCTTGCCTCCGAATCCTCCGCCCAGAAACGGCGTGACGACGCGGACCCGAGCGGGCTCGAGCTTGAGCGCCCCGGCGATCCGGTCGCGCGTCGGAAAGGGAGTCTGCGTCGAGGCCCAGACGGTCATCTTGCCGTCCTTGAACTCGGCCACGGCGGCGTGCGGCTCGATGGGCGCGTGGGCGACGTAACCCTTCCTGTAGGTCGTTTCGAAGACGCGCGCCGCGGCCGCGCGGCCGGCCGCGACGTCGCCCTTGGTCTGCCGGACCTCGGAGGTGCCCTCCGTCTTCACGATGTGATCGAAGATCGTTTCGGGATCGAGGGCGGACGAGGGAAGGTCCCATCGGGACTTGACCAGGTTAAGCGCCTTCTCGGCGCCCTCCGGGTCGGGGTGCAGCACCGCCACGAGGCCGTCCTGGTTCACGACGGTGACGCCCGATGTCTTTTCGGCGGCGGAAACGTCGAGCGCGGCGAGCTTCGCGCCATGCGCCGGAGGCCGCACCACACGCGCGTAGAGCATCCCGGGGGGCCGCACGTCGGCCGCGTACCGCGCCCGGCCGGTGACCTTTTCGAGCCCGTCGATCCGGCGCGGAGACTTTCCCATCACCTCGAATTGCGACGCCGCTCGCATCACGGCCTTCCTGTCCACGAGACGCGCAATCCGTTTTCCCTGCGCGAGCTCGCCGTACGTCACCTTGCGCGCGGCATCTCCCGCCACGGAGACGACGCCCTTCTCGACGACGAGGCGCCCGGGATCGACCCCGAGCTTCTCGGCCGCCAGCTTCTCGAGCACCTGCCGGGCCTCCGCCGCAGCCGCCCGGAGGGCCGGCCCGAAGAACCGGGTGGTCATGGACCCGAAGGTCCCCATGTCCCACGGACACCGCTCCGTGTCGCCGAGGACCATGTCGATCGATTCGACGGCGACGCCGAGCTCCTCGGCCGCCATCTGGGCCTGTGACGTCATCACGCCCTGTCCCATCTCGATTTTGCCGGAGAAGATCTTGACGCGGCCGTCGGCCCCGATCAGCAGATACGCGTTGATGTCTTCGGGGTACGAGGGCGCGCGCTGCTGGCCGAAGAGCTCCCAGGGGCCGAGGCTGATGAACACCGCGATGCCGCCTCCCGTGAGCTGGAAGAAGCGGCGCCGGTCGATTCCTTCGAAATCGCTCATGACGCGGCTCCCTTCCCGCCGGCGGCGGCCTGAACCGCCGCGACGATCCGCCGGTGCGCGCCGCAGCGGCAGAGGTTGGGCTCGAGCCCGCGCGCGATCGCCTCGGGTGTCGGATGCGGCTCCGCGAGGAGGAGCGCGCAGGCGCTCATGATCATTCCGGAAGTGCAGTAGCCGCACTGGAATCCGCCGTGGTCCATGAAGGCTCGCTGCAGCGGGTGGAGATCTCCGTTTTTCGCGAGGCCTTCGATCGTGACGACCTCCTTGCCCTGGATCTCTTTCAGGGTCGTCCGGCACGATCGGACCGCCTCCTTGCCCACCATCACGGTGCAGGCCCCGCAGTACCCGGAGCCGCAGCCGTACTTGGTGCCGGTCAGATTCAAGTCGGTCCGCAGCACCCAAAGAAGATGACGGTCGTCGTCCGTCTGGAGATCGGCCGGCTTGCCGTTGACCCGAAACCGGACTCTGGTCTTCATGTTCGCCCCCGGAGAAAGGAGTCGGAGACCCCGGCCGCGCCCGCCGAAGCCTCCGCGCTGATCGTTACCGGCCGGACCGCCCGCAACCCTGATGTGAACGAACCAATCTCGTTCGCGGACCCGAATCCGAAGGCGGCCGCTCGGGATACTCTTGGGATCGGTGAAAGCCTCCCGGCCCCGGCGCCTGAAACCGGTGCGTCTTCTCGCGATCGTGGTCCCTTCGGTCGTGGCGGGATACGCGCTCGCCATCAGCATCGCAAAGGCGGGCGCACCGAAGCGGACCGTTTACGAGCTGCCTCATGGCTTCACGGTCGGGGATCCGACGTTTCTGCCGTCGGCGCTGCCGGGCCCGACGATGACGGCGGGCAACCGGCTCGAGCTTCTGGAGAACGGCGACGCGGTCTTCCCGGCCATGCTCGCCGCCATCTCCTCGGCCCGGAAGACCGTGAACTTCGAGGCGTACATCTTCTGGTCGGGTGAGGTGGGCGCACGCTTCCGCGACGCGCTCACCGAACGGGCCGCGCACGGCGTCGCGGTGCGTGTCCTCCTCGACGCGGTCGGCTCCGCGGGCAAGCTGAAGGCGAGCGACATCGATGCCCTGCGCCGCGCCGGCTGCCGCGTGGAGTTCTTCCACTCGAAGAAACCGTGGATGCTCTGGGTGCTCAATCACCGCAGCCACCGGCGTGTTCTCGTCGTGGACGGGACTGTCGGCTTCACGGGCGGGATGGGGTTCGCCGACCAGTGGCTGGGGGATGCCGATTCGCCCGAGCACTGGCGCGACACGCAGGTGCGCGTGGAAGGGCCCGCGGTCCGCGGCCTCCAGCGCGCGTTCCAGGAGAACTGGTCGGAGGTGACGGGCGAGGCGCTCGTCGGGGACGAATTCTTTCCCGCGCTGGCCCAGGCCGGCTCGAGCTCCGCCGCCGTCGTGCCCTCGTCGCCGCTCGCGGCGATGTCCGGGGCGGGACGGGTGTACGCGATCTCGCTTGCCGCCGCCGCGAAGGAAATCTGGATCGCGAACTCCTACTTCGTTCCGGACGAGGCAGCGATCGATCTCATGGTCGCCGCCGTGAAGAGGGGCGTGGACGTGCGCGTGATCGTCCCGTCGGACGAGCAGAACGACGTTCCCGCCACGAAGGCGGCCGGACGCTCGAACTACGGGCCGCTCCTCGAGGGGGGCGTCAAGATCTACGAGTATCAGCCGACGATGTTCCACCTGAAGACGATGGTCGTGGACGGGATCTTCTCCACGGTGGGATCGGCGAACTTCGACGACCGGTCCTTCCATCTGAACGAGGAGATCAATTTGTTTGTGTACGACACCGCGTTCGCCAATCTGATGAAGGAGCGCTATCAGCGTGACCTGTCGCGGTGCCGCCCGTACACGCACGCGATGTGGAAAGCACGCCCGCTCAAGAAGCGGGTGACGGAATGGCTCGCGAGGCCCTTCCGGTCCGAGCTCTAGCTACCTGTAATGATTGAATCGATACTGCGGAAAGGCCGCCCCGGATCCGGTCGTCACCCTGTGGGGCCGGGCCTATGTTATACACTATGGCGAATAGGCGAACCCTCAGCGGTTCCAGAGGGTCATCGAGGCCGAGACCAGGAACGCGAGGGGGCCGAGCGCCATTGCCAGGAAGACCAGCCCCTCCCGCAGAAACAGCGTGTTGACGGTCCGGCGTCCACCGCCGTGGCCCGACTCAGGAACCCCCGCCGAGGCCGGGCTCGGGGCGTCAGGGGCATTTCGTCCCGGTCCCGCGAAGAAGTGCACGCCTGCCGCGGCCAGGAGCCAACACGGAATCGTGAGCCACGGTGCCCGCGTGAGCGCCTGGACCGAGCCGCCGACCGCGACGAGAGGAAGGGCGAAGAGCAGCAGGCCTCCTGCCAGCGCGGCTGTCTCGAGGACCGTCGGATTCCGATGCACTCCGGGGCGCCGCGGGCCGGGCAATAGAGCGAAGAACACGATTCCGGAGAGGACGATAGGGAGCGCCAGGTTGCGGAAGGGGTATAGAAGACGGGCCGGAGGCGTCGGCCTTCCCGTGAAGCCCGCGCCGGGCCGAAAATCCCGCCGGCTCCAGACGCGCCGATCCACCTGGTAGTGGCGGTCCTCCCCGGGCCGGGAGATCGAGACGTACGTCGTGCCCCCTCCTTGCGCGAGTTTGTCCAGGACGTCGCGTAGTGGCGCCTCGTCCGACCGGAAGAACACGTACCGACGCGTTTCGTGCTTCTCGGAGAGATCCGCGTCCGTTCTCGTGCCGCGCCCGCTTCCGGAGGCCTTGCCCTGCGCGAGATTGTCGATGTCACCGAGCAGGCGATCCCATTGCGGGCCCACCGCGGAGAAGACGTTGTACTGCACGACCTCCTCCACGTACACCGGGAGAGGGATGAGCGCCCGACGCATCTCGGCCTCGGTCTTCCGATCGTCAGGAACCGCGGCGGCCTCCTGCTTCTGCCGCGCCGCGAAGTCCACGGGAACGACCGTCAGAAGCGGGTCGAGCGGGGCAAGGCGCAGGAGCCACAGGCCCGGAAGGGCGCATCCGACCAGAAGCGCGCGGCGCAGAAGTTCCATGGGTCACCCGGGTGTGATGAGTCGCGCGCGAAGCTTATCCCGGCGCTGACCCTGGGAGCGCCGCCGGGTCATCTTCCTTTGCGACGGGCCCGTTCGTAAATCGCGCGCCACTGTCCCAGCATGACGACCCTCACCTCGACTCTCTCCCGGCGGGAGAGCGGGAAAGGGTGGTGGAGGCGGGGTCGGGGAGCTGGCGCCAGGCTTCGAGGCCGCCGCGCAGGGCCGCGGCGTTGACGCCCATCTTTCGGAGTTGCCGCGCCGCACGGGCGCTGGTGGCTTCATCGGGTCAGGTGCAGTAGGTGACGATCGGCTGGCCAAGCTTGTGTTTCACGGCCCAGCTTTCGACTTCGTCCGGAGGGACGCGGATGCCGCCCGGGATTCCGGCAGGGTCCTTTTCGAAGCTCGAGCGGGACCGGACATCGAGGATGAGCGGCGGGTCCGGCCCGGACAGCCGCTTCACAAGCTCGGCCGCTTCGATCAGTGGAGCGTCGTCTTTCTCGACCTGCTCTCCGAGCAGCAGGTCCGCCGCGGTGCTGACCCGCTCTTCCGCCAGGGTCTCCGACGAAACGCGGCGAGCGTACAGCGCAGTCAGCGGCGTGGCGGTCATGCCGTGGAGGATCACGGACACCGTGACGACAACGCCCGCGAGCGCGAGGACCCCGTCGGCTCCCGGGATTCCCGACTCCACGGCGAGGAGAGCGAGCAGGAGCGAAGCGAGCCCGCGGGGCCCGAACCACGCAATGAACGCGCGGGCCGAGTGCGAGAGCTCGGCCCGGCGGAGCACGATCGCGATGGCCGCCGGCCGCGCCACAAACAGTGTGATCGCCGCGAAGGCGAGCGTTGCGGCGAGCGGGACCGTTCCGACGAGGGTCGAGAGCACCGCGCCGAAGAGGATGAAGGCGAACAGCATGATCATCTCGGACGTCGCGTCGCCGTACTCGAGGAAGCAGTCGCAGAGCTCCAGGTCCAGCGCGGCGATCGCCGCTCCCGCCGCGAAGGAGGCCAGGAAGCCGTCTCCGCCGACCGCCACCGCGCCGGAGTACGACGCGAACACGAGTCCCATCCCGTACAGCGACTGGTATTCACGCCGGATTCCGAATCGCTTGTCCATCCAGGACATCAGCCATGCCCCAAAGGCTCCGATCGCGAAGCCGATCACCGGGCCGAGCACGAGGAGCCTGGCGAGGAAAAGCGCCCAGCCGCCGGCCGTCGAGGCCTCCGCCTTCGCGACGGCGATTACGACGAGCACGATCGGAAGCACGACGACGTCGTTTGTCGCGGCTTCGGTCGTCAGAGCCTGGCGGATCGCACTCGGGACCCGCTTGTCCCGCACGATGTCCCGAAGAACCACGGGGTCGGTCGAGGAGAGGATCGCGCCCAGGAGAATCGAAAACAGGAGTCCCGTTCCGAGAAGAAAGTGCGCGGCGGTCGCCACGAGGGCGACGCACAGGAGCGTGCCGGGCCCCAGCACCAGCGAGGGCACGAGCCACTCGCTCGGGGCCCGGTCGAACTTCATGCGCACCGCGTCCAGGAACAGGACGAGCGCGAGCGTCACGACCGCAACGGCCTCCAGGATCGGCGAGTGGTGGAGGTCATTCGGAATCACTCGGCGGCTGCCCAGCCAGTAACCGAGTCCGAGGAAGAGGATCGGAAACGACAGCGGCGCCCGAGCCACGAAGCCCTCGGAGAGCCCCGCGAAGACCAGCACGAAGGCGGCGAGCGCGAGGACCGTCAGCAGGTCGGGCACGGCAGAATTGTATTGGGACTCGCTGCCTGCCCTGGAGAGCAGGCTCCTGATCCGGGATGGAGCCGTGCCCGGCCAGGGGTGCCGCTCTTGGCGAGGCCGCAAAACCGTGCGCCGCGGGCGACGGGAAAGCCTGCGGCGCTCGGTGATAGCCTCGGCACAAGAGTAACCAACAGAGGAGGGATCGATGAGAGCAAGAAACGTCCTGGCGTTTGCGGCGTCATTCGGACTGGCGGCGGCGATTCTGGCGCAGGGATCAGGAGAGGCGAAGGCGAAGACCGCTCCGAAAGCGGGGACTGGCGCACCCGTCGTCATGCCGGCCAGCGACCTGAAGTGGACCGACCTCGACCCGACCGGCGCTCCGGGAGTCAAGATCGCGGATCTGTGGGGAGACCATACGAAGGGCGCGTTCGGAGCGTTCTTCAAGTTTCCGGCGGGGTTCGAGGCTCCCCTCCACACGCACACCAACGCCGTGAAGATCGTGATCGTGTCGGGGACGTTCCTTCAGACGCCGGAAGGAAAGGCCGAATTCAGGTTGGGGCCCGGTTCTTACCTGTTACAGCCCGGCGGAAGCTACCGGCACACGACGGGCTGCGACAAGGCCTCGGAGTGCGTGTTCTTCGCCGAGAGCAACGGAAAGTTCGACCTCAAGCCGGTCGAGGCGGGGAAGGCGCCCGCGAAGAAGTAGGAAGACGAGAGCCGAGCGACGAGGGGCTGCTCACGTTAATACTCGAGCACGGGAGCAGATCCTTCGCTTCGCTCAGAAAGAGGAGGAGATATGAAAACGAGAACGATCCTGGTCTCTCTGGCGATATTTTTCGCGGCCCTTGCTCTCTGTCTGGCGGCGGATATGAACATGGGGACCTGGAAGCTGAACGAGGCCAGGTCGAAGTTTCCTCCGGGAGCGACGAAGAACAACACCGTCGTCTACGCTGCCATGGGCGACGGCGTGAAGATCACAGTGGACGGGGTGAGCGGCGACGGCAAGCCGACGCATAGCGAGTGGGCGGGCAAGTACGACGGCAAAGACTACCCGGTCATCGGCGATCCGGGTTCCGATGCGCGGTCCTACAAGAAGGTCGACGAGCGCACGCTGGACTTTGCGGTCAAGAAGGACGGCAAGACCCTCCTCACGGGCCGCGTTGTCGTCTCGGCCGACGGCAAGAGCCGCACGGTCACCACGGCCGAAACCGATTCGAGCGGAAAGAAGGTCACGACCACCGCGTCGTACGATAAGCAATAGGCGGGATCAGCCGGAGCGGGAAGGCGAGCCCCTCCCCTACGGCACCTCCTCTTCGGCATGAGAAACCTGGTCCGGGATCTCCGATTTGCGGCGCGGACGCTGCGGGGGAGCCCCGGCTTCACCGCCATCGTGCTGACGACGATCGCTCTCGGTATCGGCGCCAACACGGCGATCTTCAGCGTCGTCAACGCCGTTCTGCTGCGGCCGCTGCCATATGCGAGGCCGCAGCGCCTCGTCGCGGCCTATCAGACGATGCCGAACCAGGGGATCTCGAGCAACGGCGTCTCGTATTTGAACTTTTCAGACTGGGCGGAGCAGGCGCGCTCGTTCGACGCTCTCGGCGCGATCCGGATGCACGACTTCACGCTGACCGGCCAGGGCGAGCCGGCGCTCGTGGCCGCCGGGACTGTCACGTCGAACGTCTTCGCGCTGCTCGGTTCGATGCCGCTCCTGGGACGCGGCCTCGTGACTTCCGACGATGCGCCGGACGCCGCGCCCGTCGCGGTCCTGACGGAGCGGCTCTGGCGCGAACGCTTCGGCGCGGACCTCGCGGTCCTCGGCAAGACCGTCCATCTCGACCAGCGTCCCTTCACGATCGTCGGCGTCATGCCCGCTCTCTTCATGACCCCGCCCAACGTTCCACCCGCCGAGCTGTGGACTCCGCTTCCGAAGGACCCCGTCTTCGACGACCTGCGACAGAAACGCGGCGGCCACTACCTGACGATCGTGGGGCGCCTGAAGGACGGGGTCTCGATCGCCGGGGCGCAGGCGGAGCTCGCGACGATCGCGCAAGGGCTCGCGCGGCTGTATCCGAAAGAAAACGAGGGGTGGGGCGTGCGGCTCGTGCCGCTGTCGGTGAGTCTCGTCGCGGGAGTGCGAACGGCGCTTCTGCTCCTGCTCGGCGCGGTCGGCTTCGTGTTCCTGATCGCCTGCGCCAACGTCGCCAACCTGCTGCTGGCGCGCACGAGCGCTCGCGCGCAGGAGTTCGCGATCCGCGCGGCGCTCGGCGCGGGACGCGCCACGCTCGTTCGCCAGGCGCTGACCGAGTACCTTCTTCTCGGGCTCGCCGGCGGCGGGCTCGGGCTCGCGCTGGCCGTTGCGGCGACGGGAGCGCTCCGCGCGTGGCTGCCCGCGGATCTTCCGCGCGTCAGGGAGATCGGGATCGACGCCGGGGTGCTGCGGTTCTCCTTCGTCGCGTCGCTGCTTTCGGCGGTCGTGTTCGGGCTCGCGCCAGCCTTGCAGGCCTCCGGCGCGAGCCTTTCGGGCGCCCTCAAGGAAGGCTCGGCAGGAGCGGGAGAGAGCCGGGGAAGGAAGCGGCTGCGCAACCTGATCGTCGCCGCCGAGACGGCGTTCGCTTTCGTCCTGCTCGTCGGCGCCGGCCTTTTCGCGAAGAGCTTCGCGCACCTGCAGAACGTACCGCTCGGATTCGATCCCTCCCGCGTTCTGACGGCAGGCATGTCGCTGCCGCGCACACAGTACTCGAAGCCCGAGGAGTGGCTCGGTTTCTACACGACCTTGGTCGAGCGCCTCGAGGCGAAGCCCGGCGTCGAGGGGGTCGCCGCGTCTCTGCCGCTGCCTCTTTACGGGGCAGGCCTGAACTTCGGCTTCCGGATCGAGGGGCGCGCAGAGACGCCGGGGGCCGATCTGTCGGCCAACTACACTGCATTGACGCCGAGCTACTTCCGCGTCCTCGGAATCCGCCTGCTCCAGGGCCGCCTCCTGACCGAGCGGGACGGCGCGCAGTCTCCGAAGGTCTGCGTGATCTCTCAGACATTCGCCCGGCGGCACTTCCCCGGCGCGAATCCGATCGGGCAGCGGCTCGTCTTCGGGTTCAAGCAGAGCGTGCAGCGCGAGATCGTCGGCGTGGTCGCCGACGTGCGGCGCGACGGGCTTGGCGTCGTGTCGCGGCCGGAGATGTACGTGCCGTTCGCCCAGGAGCCGTGGTGGGCCGCCTATGTCGTGATTCGGACTTCCGGCGACCCCATGCGGCTCGCGGCGGTCGTCCGCAACGAGGTCGGCGCGCTCGACCCGACTTTGCCGATCGAGAGCGTCCAGCCGATGGCGCAGATCGTTTCGGAGTCGGTCGCGCAGCCGCGATTCCGCACGACGCTGCTCGGCCTCTTCGGCGCTCTGGCGTTGCTGCTCTCCGTCATCGGGATCTACGGGGTGATCTCCTACAGCGTTGGAAGGCGAAAGCGCGAGGTCGGCATCCGTCTCGCGCTCGGCGCCGAGAGTGGGGACGTTCTGCGGCTCGTGCTCGGCGAGGGACTCGCGCTGACGGGCGCCGGGCTCGCGGCAGGAGCGGTTGGCGCGGCTGTGCTGACGCGCTTTCTGGCGAGCCTCCTCTTCGACGTGGGCCGCCTGGATCCGGCGACGTACGCGGCGGCCGCGCTGACGCTCGCCGGCGCCGGACTGCTCGCGTCCTGGCTCCCGGCGCGCCGCGCGATGCGCGTCGATCCGGTCACCGCGCTTCGCGAGCAATGAGGCGCTGAACCTTCCTCGGCAAGCACCGGGGCGTCGCTCCGCTCCTCAAGATGACAATGGACCTCTAAGCCACGCCGCTTCAAAGAGTTGAGGCGGTGGCACCCGGGTTGCTCCTTTCGAAGTTGAGAGGTGAAAGGAGGTATGCCTTGAAACCGAAGACCATTGCCGCGATTCTTTTCGCGGGCGTTGTAACTCTTCTTGCTCCGCGGCCCGTGTCTGCCGCGTGGAGCGTGAGCATTTCGTATTTCCACCAGGAGCTCGCGCCGTACGGCCGCTGGGTCCACACGGGGGCTTACGGCGAGGTCTGGTATCCGACGGTCGTCGCGGCGGGCTGGGCGCCGTATGTTGACGGTGAGTGGGTCTACACCGATTGCGGCTGGACGTGGGTTTCCTACGATCCCTTTTCCGATCCCTTCCACTACGGAACGTGGGTCTGGGTGGACCCGTACGGCTGGTGCTGGGAGCCCGGCTATGTCTGGGGGCCCGCGTGGGTGACATGGGCATGGACGGACGGCTACATCGGCTGGGCTCCCCTGCCCGCGACGTTTGCGATCACGGCCACCGGGTATTCCGGCGGTCCCGTGACGGTGGCGCAGAACCAGTACGTCTTCGTCCCGATGCAGCAGTTCGCCGGCACGAACGTCTCGACGGTCCGCGTCGCGACCGCTCAGAACTCGACGATCCTCGCCAGTGCACAGCGGACGACGAGATTCTCCGTGTCCGGAGGCCTCGTCCATGCGAGCGGTCCGCCGACGGCCCTCGTGGAGCGCGGGACGGGCAGGCCCGTGCGCGCCGTGAGCGTCTCCTCGCACAAGCTCAGACCGACAAAGATGAGCGCGGCGGGCATGACATCGGGCAAGAGGATCCCGATTGTTGCGCCCGCTCATGAGCGCGCGGCCAGGTTGAACGAGTCGAAGGAACGCAAGGTCTCTGCTCCGAAGATCGCGCATCACGAGGCGCCTCAGACGAAGGGAGCGTCTCCGAAGGTCGCGGCGGCCCGGCACCCGGTAAAGGAGAAAGCGCCGGCGCGCGTGGAGAAGATCGAGAAGCAGGTTTCTCCAAGACAGGCCGCAGCCACGCGTCACGAGGCGAAGCCTTCCGGACAGCGCGTGGGGGAGAAACCCTCGGTCGCCGCGGCTGGTCCGCCGCAGAGGGAGAGCCATCGCGTCGCGGCTTCGGGCGGCCCGCCGCCGAAGACGGTCGAGAAGCGGCATGAGGCCGCTCCTGCGCCGGTCAATCGCGAGGAGCACCGCACCGCCATGAACAGGCCGTCCGGGCAGCAGCAGCCTGCTCGCCACGAGGCGCCGTCTCCGCAGGCCGCTCAAGCGCCTCCGAAACCGCCGCCCGCGGTCGCAGCCAGACCTCCCGAGCATCCGCAGCCACAGGGACAGCCCAGGGAGCCCAAGAAGGAGAAGTCAGAGCGCTAGCAGGCTGCTGAAAAGTGCGGGCGGCGTCGTGATGAGCTCAGGCTCATGCAGGTTCTCACGACCGACTGACACTTCCGGCAGATGGGCTTCGAAGTCCTCCCGGTCGCCTCAGGGCGCTGACGAGTCGAGTATGGTTCCAACGGGAAGCTCGACTCTGCCGGGTCATTGATCCTGGCGGGACGCGCCGGTTGGGAGGGCTCATGGCTCGAATCGGCTGGGTGGATGCGGTCGGATACGTCGCTTCGCTCCTCGTCTTCTGCACCTTCTATATGAAGACGATGATCCCGCTGCGCAGCGTCGCGATCGCAAGCAACGTGGCCTTCATGACGTACGGGTTCGCAGGCCGCCTCTACCCCGTGCTCGTGCTCCATTCCGTGCTGCTACCGTTGA
>DATIRW010000184.1:0-7111 GCA_035469365.1 Thermoanaerobaculia bacterium | reverse complement strand
AGCATCGCCTCCGCGATGACGCCGCAGGCGGGAACGGCAGTAACGTCGCTTCTCTCGTAGGCGGAGCGGGCCGGTTTGCCGGTCTCCAGGTCCACGGAATCGAGGCCCCTGGCGAGAGTCGAAAGGGGCTTCATGAAGATGACCGCGATGATCTCCTCGCCGTTGGTGACCCCCGCTTCGAGGCCTCCGGCCCGGTTCGTGCGGCGGCGCAGAACACCTTTCTCGCCCGGCTCGATCTCGTCGTGGGCGAGCGAGCCGGGGCCGCGCGAGGCCTCGATGGCCGAGCCGAGCTCGACCGCTTTGACAGCAGGAACGGAGAGCATGGCCTGCGCGATGCGTCCGTCGAGCTTTGTCTCCCAGGAGACGTAGGAGCCCAGGCCGGCGGGCACTCCCTGCGCGCCGACGAGGATTGCCCCGCCGAGGGTCTCTCCCTCGCGCTTGGCGGCGTCCACCGCCGCGACCATCTTCTCCTCGAGCGATGCGTCGACCGCCCGTAGCGGAGACTCCTCGCGGACCTTCCGGAGGGACGCGAAGGAGCGCGGCGACTTCTCGTCCACGACCGCGCCGAGCGAGAGGACGCCGCTCGCCACTCCGATGCCGCATTCCGCGAGGAGGAGCTTGCAGACCGCTCCGGCCGCCACACGCGCCGCGGACTCGCGCGCCGAGGCGCGCTCGAGGACGTCGCGCAGGTCGCTCGATCCGAACTTCATTCCGCCCGCCAGATCCGCGTGGCCGGGGCGCGGGCGCGTCAGTCGACGCTCTGCCGCGGCGGACGCGTCCGCCCGGAGGGGGTCCATGACCCCCGCCCAGTTGGCGTAGTCCCGATTGGCGATTCCGATGGCGATGGGAGAGCCGAGCGTGATGCCGCCGCGGACACCGCCTTCGAAGATCGCCTCGTCCTTCTCGATCCTCATCCGGCCGCCACGCCCGTAGCCGTGCTGCCGCCGCGCAAGCTCCCGGTTCACGAGAGTGGGGTCGATCCGCAAGCCAGCCGGCATTCCTTCCAGGATCGCGGTCAGGCGCGGGCCATGCGACTCTCCGGCCGTCGTGAGCTTGAGACGCATGGGGGAGAGTCTCGCACAGGTAGAGTCTGGGGAATCGGGTGATCGGGTGATCGGGTGATCGAACGTTTGATCGGCAGACTTCCGCGATCACACAATCATACGTTCACCCGATCGCAGATCGCCCGATTCAATCAATCCGGCAGAAGGCTCTCCAGCGCGGAAGGAGCGAGTAACTGCGCGTAGGATTCCTCGACCCGCACGGCGTCGCTTGCCCGCGACTCGTGGCCGGCGCCCGCGAGGAAGAAGAAAAGAAGCGCCGCGGCCGCCGAGAGGAGCGCGCGGCGGCGCAGCCGGCGGCGGTGGTCCCGCGCGATGGCCGTGGTCACTCGCCGGAGGAAGCTCTCGGAGACGGGCTCCGGCGTCTCGACGTGGACGGAATCCGAGGAGAGCCTCTTCCACGCGGCGGCCAGGCGGGCCTCCACACGGCAGGCGCGGCATCGAAAGAGATGGCCCGTCTCGCTTCTTCGCGCACCCGGGCACCGCCGCGCCCTCATGAGGTCCTCGTTTCGAAACGGGCCCGCAGTTTTCTCCGGGCGCGGTGGATGCGCACCCGAACGCCCGTGACCGTCATCCCGAAACGGAGGGCGATCTCGCGGTCGGCGCCCCCGTCGATCTCCCGCGCGAGGAGCAGCTCCCTGTCGAGAGGAGCGAGGGCTGCCAGGGCCTCCCGCAAGAGGTCCGCGTCGACGTGCCGTTTTTCCTCCGAGACGCCCGGCCGCGAGATTTCCCCGAGAGGAACTTCCGTGCGGCGTCGGCGCACCAGGTCGATCGCGGTCCGCAACGCGATGACGCGCATCCAGGCGGCGAAGGAGGTCTGGTGGCGGTAGGTCGAGAGCGCGCGGAAGGCGCGCAGGAAAGCTTCCTGAGCCGCGTCCTCGGCCAGGGCCGCGTCCCCGGTGATCCGGCGCGCGGCAGCGAGGGCGGCCGGAGCGGCAAGGCGTGTGAGCGCGGCAAAGGCGTCCTCATCCCCTCGACGGGCTCGCTCGACCAGCCTCGCCTCGTCCGGGGCTTCCGCGGGAGCCGGCCGGCGCTCGGAGGCGACCGCGGCGCGCGCGGCAGGGACCCGGATCAGGAGCCGCTCCCGAGGAAGGCTTCGAAGGACTTCACGGCGGAGTCGGCCCGGTTGCTCATCCGATCGCGGAATGTCTGGATCTTCGCGCGCTGCGCGTCGCTCAGGATCGGCTGGACTTCCGTCCGGATCCTCGCAAAGAGCACCGCGCCATCCGCGTGGACCTGGCCGAGCTTCTGCGCGGCCGCCCGGATGGCGGTCTCGTCGAGCGGCTGGGCGAGGACCGCGTCGTGGACGGCGCGCCGGGCCGAAGCCGACGCCTTGATCTGCGCCTCGATTTCCGAGGCGTGAGTCTTCAGGATGGCCTTGACCTGGCTCTTCTGGTCGTCGGAGAGGTCGAGCGCCCGGGCGATCCGCCCGAAGACGCGAGGCCCGAAGTCCGAGTGGCCTCCTCGAGGGAAGGCCCCGGCGGAGAGCCTGCCGGCGGCAAGTCCGGCCGCGCCCAGGACGGCGATCCCGGCGCCGATGAGGACCGATTTGCGAAACTGCTGGATGCTCACGGGTTGCTCCTTTGGTCGAAGCCCTTCCGGCTTCATTGATTAATACGATCGGGCCTGCAGGATGATTACGCCCGAGGGGACGGTGATAGAGACCGGAGCGCTACCACCTACCACCTACGACCTGCCACCTACCGATTACACTGGCGCCGTGGAACGTCGTTACGTCCTCAAGACTCCAGCCCGGGCGAATGCCTACCGGGTGGATTACGACCGGGAGTTGAACGAGGAGCAGAGGGAGGTCGTTCTGGCGGGCAGCGGCCCGATCCTGGTCATCGCGGGCGCGGGATCGGGCAAGACGCGCACTCTCGTCTACCGCGTGGCGCGCCTGATCGAATCGGGCACGGATCCCGCCCGGATCCTGCTCCTGACCTTCACCAACAGGGCGTCGCGCGACATGCTCCGGCGGGTCGAAACGCTGCTCACGGTGGATACCCGGCGCCTGATGGGCGGGACATTCCACTCGGTCGGGAACCGGCTGCTGCGCCGGTTTGGCGGCAGCGTCGGCCTCGGGCCGAACTTCACGATCCTCGACCCGGAGGACGCGCGGGAAATGCTGGAGGCGGCGACGTCGGACCACAAGATCCCGGTCGTCGAGAAGCGGTTTCCGAAGGGGGACGTGCTGCTCGATCTCTATTCCTACACGATCAACACCGGCCGACCGTTCACGGAGGTGCTCTTCGAGCGAACGCCGCATTTCGCGCCTCTCGAAGCGGAGATCGTCTCGGTCTTCCAGCGATACCGCGAGAGGAAGCGCGCCGCCAACGCGGGCGATTACGACGACCTGCTCCTCTCCTGGAAGCGGCTGCTCGACGAGGTCCCGGAGGCCGCGGCGGAGCTCCAGCGCTCCTACGACCACGTCCTCGTGGACGAGTACCAGGACACCAACCGCCTGCAGGGCGAGATCGTGGACGGCATGGCCCGCGCGAAGAGGAACGTCACGGTCGTCGGCGACGACGCGCAGGCGATCTACTCCTTCCGCGGCGCCTCCTTCGAGAACATCCTGGGCTTCCCGGAGCGCTACCCGGACGCGAAGACCTTTCGCCTGACGCACAACTACCGCTCGACGCCTGAGATCCTCGCGCTCGCCAACGCCTCGATCCTGCACAACGTCCGGCAGTTTCCCAAGGAGCTGCAGGCGACGCGTCCGCCGGGCCCGATGCCCGCGGTCGTCCCGTTGCCGGACATCCCCGAACAGGCGCGTTTCGTCGGGCAGCGACTCCTGGAATGGCACGACGAGGGGGAGAAGCTCTCCGACCTCGCCGTCCTCTACCGCGCGCACTACCAGGCGCTGGAGCTCCAGATCGAGTTGACGCGCCGGGGGATTCCCTACGAGATCCGCTCCGGGGTGCGTTTCTTCGAGCAGCGGCACGTCAAGGACGTCCTGGCGTTCCTTCGCATCGCCGTGAACCCGAAGGACGAGCTCTCGTGGAAGCGGGCGCTGAAGCTCTTCCCGCGCGTCGGAGAACGGGCAGCGGCGGCGGTCTGGGAAGCGATCGGAGGCCGCCCCGATCCTCTTGCCTCTTTCCAGGAGCGCGGCGGCACACGCGGTATCGAGCTTCCGCGCGGGGCCGCGGCGGCGCTCGAGCCGTTCCGGGCCCTGATGGAGAGAATCGAGTCCCCCTCGGTTCGATCCTCCCCCTCCGAGGCGATCCGCGCGGTAGTGGAGAACGTCTACCGCGATTTCGCGCGAGCGAAATTTCCGAACGGGGAAGCGCGCCTGGATGACCTCGAACAGTTCGCGCAGTTCGCGCAGGGCTACGACTCGATCCGCTCCTTCCTGGAGGAGGTCACGCTCTTCAACGAGCTGTCGGGCGAGGACGTCGTGGCGGGGGACTCCGACGACGACCGCGTCGTGCTCTCCTCGGTCCACCAGGCCAAGGGGCTGGAGTGGAGCCGCGTGATCGTCCTGGGCCTCTCGGAAGGCCGCTTCCCCAATTACCGCGCCTCTGTCATTCAAGAGGGCCTCGAAGAGGAGCGGCGCCTCTTCTACGTCGCCCTCACGCGGGCAAAGAACGAGATCGCGCTCGTGTACCCGATGATCGCGCGCGAACGCTACGGCGTGGACGTCATCCTCGAGCCCTCGCGCTTCCTCAAGGAGCTGCCGGAGAACGTCTACGAGCGATGGACCGTGGAGCTCGAGGCGCAGGAAGTGGATCTCTCCCGGATCGAGCCGGGCGGCGGCACAATCCATTGAGGAAGCGGGGTTGGCCAATCTGCCGTTCTCGCCGGCCCCTGGCGGGGAGCTGACGATTCTCGTCCTGAGACCAACGCCTTGAATCCTCTCCGGATACGGCCGCGGTCGGGCCGGCTGCCCGCGGTCCTCCTGGGGCTCGCCGTGTCCTTCGTCGCCGCGGTGGATCTCATCCGCGCCCTCCGGCCCGGTGTGCTCCTCGATCCGGATCCTTCGTGGGCGGTGGCGCGGCTGGCGCTGGGTCTGTTCGTGCTGGCCGCGTCGGCCGCGGCGGGAAGTGTTGCGGCGGGACTGTTCTTCCTCTGGAGCCGGACCGCCATGGCGAGCGAGGGGCCGGTCCCTGTCTCTCTCCGGCGGGGCACTCTGGTCCTGCTCGCCGTCGCCGCGATCGCAGCAGGGACGGCGTTGCGGCTGGCCGCGCTCGACCGGATCCCGTGGCCCGTCTTCCTCGACGAGGCTTCGCTCGTGACGCCGGCACTTCAGCTGGAGGGAAGCTGGTGCGACTTCCGGGACTCGATCCGCCCGGCGCCGTACCGCGCCGGCGCGTTCACGATGGTCGGTGTCCTTTTCCTGGAAGCCTTCCGCATCGTGCTCCACTTCTGGGGGACCACGGTTTTCGCGATTCGCTTTCCCGCCTTTGCGACGGCCGCGCTCTCGTTGGTGACCGCGGCCCTGCTGGGTCGGGCTCTCCTGCCGCGCGGAGGGGGAGCGCTGACCGCCGTAACACTCGCCGGTCTGCGGTGGCACATGAATCTGTCGCGCTGGGCCTGGTGCCCGACGACCATGACGTTCACGACCGACACCGGGACGCTGTTTCTCCTGGCCGCGAGACGTCGCGAAAGCCGGATTCTGGCGGCGGCAGGCGGATTTGCCGTCGGACTCGGCGCGCATGTCTATCTCTCGGCATGGCCAGCCGCCCTCGCGCTGGCGGGATTCGCGGCCTGGCCGCGGCCAGAAGGCCCCGCGCGCCCCCGCGGGAGACTCGCCACGGCGTATCTGCTCGGACTTGCGGTCGCTGTGCTGCCGCTGTTTCTCTTTCGCGAGGGACGAGTTCTCCCTTATTTCAATCGGGCCAGCGACCACAACATCCTTAAGGAAATCCGCTACAACAAGTCGTTGATGCCTCCTTTCGCGGCTGCGGCCGATGGCCTCGCCTCGCCCTGGCTTCCCGATCCGACCCCCCGACATGATCTGCCCCGTTCCCGCCTGGGACTGCTGGGCATTCCGCTGGCGATCGCTTTCGGGCGGGCGCTGCTCTTTCCCCGGAAAGCGTTCTCGGCGCTCCTGTTGCTGCACGCCGGGGCCGCCCTCGCTGCCTCGGTCGCGGGGGGGCAGGCGGGTCATCCCAACGGACTGCGCTACGGCTACCTGGCGACTCCGGCGGCGGTGGCAATCGCGTCGGGGGTGCTCTCGCTGTTGCGCCCCGTCCCGCAAGCACGGCGGCGCCTCGCGGCGCTTACGGCGGTTGGAGTTCTGGCAATTGCCAGCGCTCTGGGAGCCCGGGGATCGTTTGCCTGGGCGCGTGACCGGAATACCTTCGACGGCTTTCACGGCCAGGACACCCTCGTCGGCCGGGCGGCCTTGCGCTGGGATGCCTACGGCCCCGTGAAGGTCGCTCCGGGAGTTCCCCACGATCCGGTGACGATCTACGTTATCCGCCGCTACCGCCTGGACACCGACGAGCGCGTCGTTGCGGGCGCAAGGCCCGAATTCTGGGTGCCCCGGCGCGCGGCGCGTTCCTTCCGGATCGAGCCGCCTGAAACCCGGCCGGACGCGAATGAACGCATCGTCGAACGCATTCGCGACGGATGGGGACGGCCGTGGGCCGTGGTCTTCGGGCGCAGAACGTGACGGCGGCCTCCTCCGTGTGCGACAATTCTCCTGTGATCGTCGGGACTTCGGCTCGGTTCGCCCGCGTCTCTCCCGCAAGGCCTGTTTGTCCGAGATCGCGTCCTCCGGAACCGTGTTTTCCGAGGCAGACGGTGGAATGAGAGCCGACGATCTGTACTCGGCCATCTGTCGCGAGGCTCTCGAGTCGCGTCAGAGAGACGTCATGTCCTTCGTCGACAACGGCCTGACGGGAATGTCGCACCGTCTGGAGAAGACCCTCTTGAAGTTGCCGGGCGGCTATTACCTGCTCGGGCTCGGTCCCTACAACGCCGGGCTCGTCAACCTCGACTTCGATGAGGTGTTGATCGGCCGGGAAGTTCCCGAGTTCATCGGCGTGGGAATGCCGGTGACGGGCTTTCGCGTCTCCTCGCCCGACGCCTTCTTGAACACGGAAGTC
>DATIRW010000183.1:0-23961 GCA_035469365.1 Thermoanaerobaculia bacterium | reverse complement strand
CAGTGTCGCGCCCTCGACAAGCAGGCGACTCATCGGCGCTCCGTCTCGAGTCCCGCCCGGACCCGGGTCTACATCACCGGCAAACGGCGAAGGATGACGATGGTGCGGTCGTCGCCGTAAGGCTCGCCGGCGGAGTGTTCTTCCTGGAAGCGCGCGAGCGCCGTATCCACCACGGCCGGATCCCGCCCGACCTGCGTCTTCAAGAAACCCTTCAAGCGGTCGAGCCCGAATTCCTCGCCGGCCGGGTTGCAGGCTTCCGTGATCCCGTCCGTGTAGAGGCAGACGAACTCGTCGGGCTCCAGCGAGATCCTCGAGGAGCCGTAGGGCCGCCCGGGAAAGAGCGCGAGCGGGAGCCCATGCGAAGGAAGCTCGTCGATCTGCCCGTTCTTGCGGATCACGAGCCCCTGGTTGTGCCCCGCGTTGGTGTACTCGATCTCGCCGGAGGCGGCGTCGAGCAGGAGGAGGAAGAACGTGATGAAGCGGTCGGGGCCGGTGCGCCGGGAGATCGCCTCCGACAGCCGTCCGGTCATCTCGGCCACGGGCACCTGCTCGTCGGCCCACGCGTGGAAGGACGCCTGCAGGGACGCCATCAGGAGCGCCGGCCCGATCCCCTTGCCGCAGACATCCGCGATCGTCGCGTAGAACTTCCCGTCGGGCCGAGGACGGAAATCGAAGTAGTCGCCCGAGACCTGCCGCGACGGGAGGTTGGAGCCGTAGAACTCGTACCCGGGCACGATGGGCGGGCTCTCGGGCAGGAGGCGCTGCTGGATCTCCTGCGCCAGGTCGAACTCGCGCTGCATCTGGCGCGTCTTGGCCGCCGCCTCCTGCAGGCGCGCGTTCTGGATCTTCGCGGCGGCCACGTTGGCGAGCGAGGTCAGCAGGCGCAGGTCCGCTTCCTCGAACGAACGGTGCCCCATCCGGCAGTCCACGTAGATCAAGCCGACGACCTCTCCCCCGTTTTCCAGCGGCGCAGCCAGCACGGACTTGATTCCAGAGAGACGGATGGATTCCGAGAGCGAAACGCCGGAACCGGTCGCGGT
The DNA here is from genome assembly GCA_035469365.1 of Thermoanaerobaculia bacterium. Lineage (GTDB taxonomy): Bacteria > Acidobacteriota > Thermoanaerobaculia > UBA5066 > Gp7-AA6 > JAWOLE01. Next base: position 22,921 of record DATIRW010000183.1, on the reverse strand, counting down.
GTCCATCAGGAGAAGGCCGTTCTTCTTCTCGACGACCGCGGCGACGAGGGTCTTGGACAGCCGGATGTCCTCGGCGGAAATCCCCTCCGCGACCCGGACGACCGCCGGAACGAGCTCGCCTGTGACGTTGGAGCGCAGCAGGACGACGGCACGGTCGGGCATGAGCGTCTCGAAGACCTTGTCCATCAGGAATTTCAGAAGCTCGTCGACCGAGACGTCGCTCAAGAGCTGGATCGTCAGCTCGTTGACCACGCGCAGCGATTCGATGAGCTTGGAGAGCTGTTCGGCCGGGAGCCTCGGGTCCGTCTCGGTCGGCTTGCGCAGCAGCTCTGCCGAGGCCTTCAGGATCGTGTTGTCGAGGGCGTCCTCGCCGGCGATCTCGTCGATGCGCACGCGGGTCGTGGACTCGGACTCGACCTTGAGCGTCACTCCGCCTACCGTGATCCGATCTCCGGATTTCAGGGGCTGCAGCGTCACGAGGCGCTCGCCGTTCAAGAATGTGCCGTTGCGCGAGCCGAGGTCCTCGATCGTCAGCCCGCCGTTGCCGTCCCGCACGATCCGCGCGTGCTGGCGGGAGAGCATCTTGTCGGAAATGGGCAGGTCGTTCATGGAGGAGCGCCCGATCGTCGTCACGGGACGGTCCAGCAGAAACTTCTGCGCCGGCATTCCGGGGGCTGTGACGTAGAGGTAAAACACGGCTGAACCGAGGGATTCTAAACCCAAGCGGGATCGAGGCGTCCGGGAGATCCAGGGAAACCTCCGATCCGGTGTCTCCCCGTCCACTCCGACGGGAGTTGCGGGAGAAGAGGCTGCCGTAATAGAATTCACGGTTCCATGAAGACCAACCTGCATCCCGAGTATCACGACGTGCTCGTCCACTGCGCGTGCGGCGAGACCTGGACGACCCGCTCGACCAAGAAAGAGCTGCGCATCGAGATCTGCAGCAAGTGCCACCCCTTCTTCACGGGCAAACAGAAGCTGGTCGACTCCGCCGGCCGCGTGGAACGCTTCCGCAAGCGCTACGAGAAGAAGGCCGCCCCCTCCGCCTCCTAGGGGCATGTCGACTCCGGCCCCGGTTTTCCCTTTCCTCACCGCTCTCTAGCGGCCTTCGAAGAGAGACTGCGGCCGGGAGCGCTTCACGCTCCCGGTCCAAACCTGGCAACTGACACCTGATACCGGACACCTGCTCATGCTCGATAAACTCGAAGAAATCCGCCGCAAGTACGACGAGGTCAAGTCGCGCCTGGCCGACCCGCAGTTCGTGCAGGACCATCGCGCCGTGCGTGACGCCCAGAAGACCCTCTCGGAGTTTGAGCCGATCATCGCCAAGATGGAGGAGTACCGGCGCGTCCAGAATGAGCTGCAAGGCGCCCGGGAGCTGACCGAATCGCTCCCGCCCGGAGACGAGCTTTATCAGCTGGCCTCCTCGGAGCGAACGGCTCTCACGGCGCGCCTGCAGGAGGTCGAGCAGGAGCTCAAGGTCCTGCTGCTTCCCAACGACCCGAAGGATTCCCGCAACGTGTTCCTCGAAATCCGCGCCGGCACCGGCGGCGAAGAGGCCGCGCTCTTCGCTTCGGAGCTTTTTCGCATGTACTCGCGCTACGCGGAATCGCGCGGCTGGAAAGTCGAGATCGTGGACCGCGACGACACGGGAATCGGCGGACTCAAGGCGATCACGGCGCTCATCGAAGGAGCGGGGGCATACTCGCGCCTGAAATACGAGAGCGGCACCCACCGCGTCCAGCGCGTGCCGGACACCGAGGCTTCCGGGCGCATCCACACGTCGGCCGCCACCGTGGCGGTGCTGCCGGAAGCCGAGGACGTGGACGTCAGGATCGAGGAGAAGGACATCCGCGTGGACCGCTTCTGCGCCTCCGGGCCGGGAGGGCAGGGGGTCAACACGACGTACTCGGCCGTTCGCCTGACGCACATCCCGACGGGGGTCGTCGTGCAGTGCCAGGACGAACGCAGCCAGATCAAGAACAAGGCCAAGGCGCTGCGGGTCCTGAAGGCCCGCCTGCTGGAGATGGAGCGGGAGAAGAAGGAAGGCGCGATCGCCGCCGAGCGCAAGAAAATGGTCGGCTCCGGCGACCGATCGGAGAAGATCCGAACCTACAATTTCCCGCAGTCCCGCATTACCGACCACCGCATCGGCTTCACGACCCACCGGCTGGCCGGCGTCCTCGAAGGAAACCTGGACGAGCTGATCGAGCCGCTGACCGCGCACTTCCAGGCGCAACGATTGAACGAAGAGCTCGCCAAAGCCTGATGGAGCGACTGGGAGACGGGGAGACTGGGAGACCGGGAGAATCGGAAGCCCCGCGAACGCCCAGTCCCCCCTTCTCCCAGTCCCCCAGTCGAGTGATGACCGCGAAGGAGCTTCTGGAGGCGGCGACCGAGCTCGCGCGGGAAGAAGCCGCCGAGGCGACGCCGTGGGACGCCCGCGTCCTGCTGGCGCACGCGATGGGGGGCGCGAGTCCTCTGTCGTTCGATCCGCGGCGAGAGGTCGAGGCGCAAGCGCGGGCCCGGTTCGACTCCCTGTGGCGGAGACGGTTGACCGGCGCGCCGGTGCAACACCTGCTCGGCGAGTGGGACTTCTACGGGCGGCCCTTCACCGTGGACCGGCGCGCGCTCGTGCCCCGCCCCGAGACGGAGATCCTGGTCGAGTCGGCCCTGCGCGAAGCGCCCCAAGCGCGCCGGCTGCTCGACCTGGGAACGGGAAGCGGGATCCTCGCCATCACATATCTGCTCGAACGCCCCGCATCGCGGGCCTTCGCCCTCGACGCCTCGGTGGAGGCGCTGGCCCTCGCGCGCGCCAACGCCGAACGACATGGTGTGCTCTCCCGCCTGGGCCTCGCGGCCTCCGACTGGCTCTCGGCCGTCGGGACGCTGCGCGCCGACCTCGCGTTGTCCAATCCCCCCTACCTCGCTTTCTCCGAACGGGCGACGCTCCCGCGCACGGTCCGCGAGCACGACCCCGCGCGCGCGCTCTTCGCGGGCGAGGATGCTCTCGCCGCGATCCGGCATCTCTTGAACGAGCTGCCCCGGCTCCTCGAGCCGGGCGCCCTCTTCTTCTTCGAGATCGGCTACGACCAGTCCGAGGCGGTCGAGAGGGAGATCCGAAAGCGCCGCCGCTGGCGCTTCGTGCGGATCGATCCGGATTTCAACGGCATCCCACGCGTCGCCGTCGCCCGCAGAAACTAAGGTCTCTTCACTACAATCTGCCTGTGGATACATTCCACATCGAAGGGCCCGTTCGGCTGGAGGGGGCGGTGGAGGCCTCCGGCGCGAAGAACGCGGCTCTACCCTGCCTGGCCGCGGCCCTCCTGACTCCCGAGCCGGTCCATCTGTCCAACCTCCCGGACGTGCGCGACATCCGCACGATGCAGAAGCTGCTGGCCCACATCGGCGTGTTTCTGTCGGCGCGGCCCGGCGAGGCCACGATCGAGGCTCGCGAGATCCACGCGGCGGACGCTCCGTACGATCTGGTCAAGACGATGCGCGCGTCCGTCCTGGTGCTCGGGCCGCTGCTGACACGGAGCGGACACGTGCGCGTCTCACTGCCGGGCGGATGCGCGATCGGCGTACGCCCGATCGATCTCCACCTGGCCGCCTTCCGGAAGTTCGGCGCCGAGGTCACGCTCGAACACGGGTACGTCGAAGCGAAGGCCGCGAGGCTTTCGGGCGCGAAGATCACCTTCGCGACTGTCACGGTGACCGGCACGGAGAACGCGATGCTCGCGGCGACCCTCGCCCGGGGCGAGAGCGTCCTCGAGAACGCCGCCCGGGAACCGGAGGTCGTCGACCTGGCGCGGCTTCTGCGCTCGATGGGAGCGCGGATCAGGGGGGAAGGGACGGCCACGATCACGATCGAGGGGGTCGAAGCGCTCCATGCCGCCGAGCACGCCGTCGTCGCCGACCGGATCGAGGCGGGCACATACGCCCTGGCGGGCGCGATCACGCGGGGCGACGTGACGGTCCTCCGCTGCCGGCCCGAGCACGTGGAAGCTCTCACGGAGAACCTCGCCGCCGCCGGAGCGCGGGTCGAGGCAAGCGCGGACTCTCTTCGAGTTCGCGCGGGGGACAAGCTCTCCGCCCGGGACATTGCGACCGCGCCCTATCCTGGCTTCCCGACCGACCTGCAGGCGCAGTGGATGGCCCTGGCGACGACGATGGAGGGGGTCTCCACGGTCACCGAGACCATCTTCGAGAATCGCTTTCAGCACGTGTCGGAGCTCGCCCGGATGGGGGCGCGGATCCACGTCGAGGGCCGGCGCGCCCGCGTGGAGGGGCCCGCCAGGCTGACGGGAGCCAACCTGATGGCGAGCGACCTGCGGGCCTCGGCGGCCCTGGTCATCGCGGCTCTGGCGGCCGAAGGACAATCGGTGGTACATCGCGTCTACCATCTGGACCGCGGTTTTCAGGCAATGGAGGAGAAGTTGGCGGCTCTCGGGGGAAGCGTGCGCCGCGTGCCGGGCCCGTGAGTGACGGGAGGATCGGCGACGTCCTGCTGAAGGTGGAGGGCGTGACGCTCTCCTTCGGCGGCGTGTCCGCGCTGTCCGACGTCGGCCTCGAAGTCAGGCGGGGCGAGATCTGCGCGATCATCGGGCCCAACGGCGCCGGGAAGAGCTCGCTCTTGAACGTCATCAACGGCGTTTACGATCCCCGGCGCGGAAGCGTCACCTTCCGGGGCGTGCGCCGCCGCCGGATGCGCCCGCACGAGACGGCGAAGCAGGGGATCGCGCGCACGTTCCAGAACATCGCGCTGTTCAAGGGCATGAGCGTCCTCGACAACATCATGACGGGCCGGAATCTCAAGATGCGTGCGGGCCTGATCTCCCAGGCGATCTACTGGGGCCGGGCGCGGCGCGAGGAGATCGCCCACCGAATGGCCGTCGAGAGAGTCATCGACTTCCTGCAGATCGAGGCCGTCCGGAAGGTTCCGGCGGGGCGGCTCCCCTACGGCCTGCAGAAGCGAGTCGAGCTCGCCCGCGCGCTCGCGGCCGAGCCGGAACTGCTGCTGCTGGATGAGCCGATGGCCGGCATGAACGTCGAGGAAAAGCAGGACATGTGCCGCTTCATCCTCGACGTCAACGACGAGTTCTCGACCACGATCGTGCTGATCGAGCACGACATGGGAGTCGTCATGGACGTGTCGGACCACGTCGTCGTGCTCGACTACGGGCGAAAGATCGCCGACGGCACGCCCGACGAGATCCGAAACGATCCGACGGTGATCAACGCGTATCTGGGAGTCGCTCATGCCTGATGGACACGGACGAACAGCGGTCTAAGGAAGGCTGCTTATCTTGGACTGGTCCTTCTTCTTCGAGGTTCTGATCGGCGGGCTCCTCGCCGGGGTGATGTACTCGCTCGTCGCCCTGGGCTTCGTCCTGATCTTCAAGGCGTCGGGCGTCTTCAACTTCGCGCAGGGCGCCATGGTCTTCTTCGCCGCCCTGATCTTCGTCTCACTTCACGAAAAGGGGTGGGGCTTCCCGTCCGCCGCGGCGGCGACCCTGACCGCCATGGTCCTGCTCGCCTTCTTCGTCGAGCGATTCGTGCTGCGGCCGCTCGTCAACCAGCCGTCCATCTCCCTCTTCATGGCCACGATCGGCCTGGCGTTCCTGATCGAAGGGGCGGCCCAGGGCCTTCTCGGCGCGCAGGTCCACGGCCTGGACATCGGGATCCCGGACGTCCCGGTCCAGGTCCGGGGGATCAACATCAGCCGGTTTGATCTTTTCGCCGCGGCGTTCGCGGCCCTGCAGGTGGCGCTGCTCGCCTTCTTCTTCAGCAAGACGCGGATCGGGCGCGCGCTGCGAGCCGTGGCCGACGATCACCAGGCGGCCCTGGCCGTGGGCATCCACCTCGAGCACATCTGGGTCGTCGTCTGGACCGCCGCCGGTTTTGTCGCGCTCTCGGCGGGCATCCTCTGGGGCTGCCGCACCGGCGTGCAGTTCTCGCTGACCTTCACGGCGCTCAAGGCGCTGCCGGTGCTCATCCTGGGGGGCTTCACCTCGGTCCCCGGCGCGATCGTGGGAGGGCTCCTCGTGGGGGCATCCGAGAAGCTCGCCGAGGTCTACATCGGCCCGAAGATCGGCAGCGGCATCGAGAACTGGTTTCCCTACGTCCTGGCGACCGTTTTCCTGCTCATCCGCCCCGAAGGCCTCTTCGGCGAGAAACGGATCGAACGGGTGTAGTCATGCCGGAACGGTGACGAAGGAGCCGCATGATCTACAGAGAGGCCGGCCAGTTCAAGGCGACGTACGAGAAGGACCAGCAGATCTTCCCGATCCGCCAGGACCGGATCGTCTTCGCGGGGGTTCTCATCGCCGGCTTTGTCCTGGTGCCGCTGATCGGGAACGACTACTGGTTCAACGCGATCCTGATCCCGGCGCTGATCCTCTCGCTCGCGACTCTTGGCTTGAATATCCTGACAGGTTACGCGGGGCAGCTGTCGCTCGGGACCGCGGGCTTCATGGCCGTGGGGGCCTTCGCGGCGTACAACCTGATGCTGCGCGTGCCGCACATGCCCGTGCTCGCGAGCTTCTTTCTGGCGGGGCTCGTCGCGGCGGCGGTCGGCCTCGCCTTCGGCCTGCCGAGCCTTCGGATCAAAGGGTTCTACCTGGCGGTCACGACCCTCGCGGCGCAGTTCGTCATCGAGTGGGCGCTGACGAAGTTCGGTTGGTTCTCCAACTACAATCCCTCCGGAGTCATCAGCGCGCAGAAAATGGTGATCCTGGGCTATCGCTTCGAGAGCCCGGTGCGGCGATACCTGCTCACGCTCGGGGTCGTGTCGCTGCTCGCGCTGGCCGCCAAGAACCTGGTGCGCAGCCGCGTCGGCCGCTCCTGGATGGCCGTGCGCGACATGGACGTCGCGGCCGAGGTGATCGGCATCCCGATGCTCAAGACCAAGCTCCTCGCCTTCGGCGTCAGCTCCTTCTACTGCGGCGTCGCCGGAGCGCTCTGGGCCTTCGCCTACCTGGGCTCGGTCGAGCCGCAGGCCTTCGACCTGACGCGCTCCTTCCAGATCCTCTTCATGGTGATCGTGGGAGGCATGGGAAGCGTGCTCGGCTCCTTCCTCGGCGCCGGGTTCATCGTGCTGCTGCCGATCTTCCTGAACGTCGCAGCGCATTCCCTCTTCTCCGGAGGCGTGAGCCAGAGCCTCGCATCGAACCTGGAGTTGATGGTCTTCGGCGCCCTCATCATCTTCTTCCTGGCCGTCGAGCCCGCCGGGCTCGCGCGCCTGTGGCAGACGGGCAAGGAGAAGCTGCGGGTCTGGCCGTTCCCCCACTGAGCCGTGACAGATCCACAGAGAGTCTTGAACGCGCACCGGAAACAGAAGGAGGCCTCGCAATGAACCCATCGGCTGGAACTCGGAACAGACTCGTCTTTGTCGCCCTGGCTTGTTTCGTCCTGGGCGCCGCGCTCGCCGTCCCCGCTCTCGCGCAGAACGAGCAGTTCATTCCGATGGTGGACTACCGGGTCGGACCCTACGCGGCGGGGGGCACCGGCACCTTCGGCGGCTTCATCGACTATCTCGACATGCTGAACAAACGGGACGGCGGCATCAACGGCGTCAAGCTGACCTGGGAGGAATGCGAGACGGAGTACAAGAACGACCGCGGTGTCGAATGTTACGAGAGGCTCAAGAAGAAGGGGCCGACCGGCGCCGCGATGTTCAACTTCGTCTCGACCGGCATCACGTACGCTTGCATCGAGCGCGCGACCGCCGACAAGATCCCCGTCGTCTCGATCGGCTACGGCCGCGCCGACGCCTCGGACGGGCGTGTCTTCCCGTACGTCTTTCCCCTCGTGACGAACTACTGGAGCCAGAACACCGCCAAGATCAAGTTCATCGGCAGGAGGGAAGGCGGGATGGACAAGCTGAAGGGGAAGAAGATCGTCAACCTCTACCACGGCTCCGCCTTCGGCAAGGAGACGATTCGGATCCTCGATCTGCAAGCCAAGAAGTACGGCTTCACGGTCACCCACATCGAGGTCGCCCACCCGGGCAACGAGCAGGAATCGCAGTGGCTCCAGATCCGGCAATTGAAGCCCGACTGGGTGATCCTGCGCGGCTGGGGCGTGATGAACCCGGTTGCCTTGAAAACCGCCGCCAAGGTCGGTTATCCGCGTGATCACATCGTCGGCTTCTGGTGGAGCGGAGCGGAGGAGGACGTGATTCCCGCCGGCGACGCGGCCAAGAACTACATCTCGGCGGCCTTTCATCCTTCGGGAACGGACTTCCCGGTTCTGCAGGATGTCAAGAAGTACGTCTACTCCGGCGGGCACAAGGGGAACCTGGAGGACTTCTCGCGTTTCGGCTCGATCTATTACAACCGCGGCATCATTCACGGCATCCTGAACACCGAGGCGATCCGCACGGCGCAGGCGAAGTTCGGCAAGAAGCCGCTGACCGGCGAGCAGGTGCGCTGGGGCCTGGAGAACCTGAACATCGACGAGAAGCGCCTGAAAGAGCTGGGCGCCGTTGGACTCCTGCAGCCGATCAAGCTCTCCTGCATGGATCACGAGGGGGGCGGCGCGGTCAAGTTCCAGCAATGGGACGGGACAAAATGGAAGGTGATCACGGACTGGATCAAGTCGGACCAGTCGATCGTCCGCCCGCTGGTCGAGGAGTCGGCGGCCGCGTATGCGAAGGAGAAGGGGATTACGCCGCGTGACTGTTCCAAGGAGTGAACAGGAAGGGGGGCCGAAGCCCCCGGAGACGCCCCTCCTCTCGGTCAACAACATCGAGGTCATCTACGACCACGTGATCCTCGTGCTGAAGGGGGTCTCCCTGGAGGTGCCACGCGGAGGCATCGTCGCGCTTCTGGGCGCCAACGGCGCGGGCAAGACGACGACACTGAAGGCGATCTCCAATCTCCTCGCGTCCGAGCGCGGGGCCGTGACCAAGGGCACGATCGAGTTCGAGGGAAGGCGGATCGACAACCGCAATCCCCGGGAGCTCGTCCGCCACGGAGTGATCCAGGTCATGGAGGGGCGGCACTGCTTCGGGCATCTCACGGTCGAGGAGAACCTCCTGACAACCGCATTCGCGCGGCACGCCCGCCGCGCCGAGTTCCTGCGGGACCTTGAGAAGATCTACGAGTATTTCCCGCAGCTGAAGGCCCGGCGCAAGTCGATCGCCGGCTACACCTCGGGAGGCGAGCAGCAGATGACGGTCATCGGCCGGGCCCTCATGGCTCGGCCGAAGATGATCCTCCTGGACGAGCCTTCCATGGGACTCGCGCCGCAGGTCGTCGAGGAGATCTTCGAGATCGTCCGGAACCTGAACGAGCGGGAAGGCGCGACCTTCCTCCTCGCCGAGCAGAACACCGCGGTCGCGCTGCGTTTCGCGCATTACGGCTACATCCTGGAGACGGGCCGCGTCGTCATGGAAGGGACCGCCGGGGACCTCTCGGGCAACGAAGACGTCAAGGAGTTCTATCTCGGCATCTCGGGGGCCGGGCGGAGGAGCTTCCGCGACGCGAAGCACTACCGGAGGCGCAAGAGATGGCTGGCGTGAGACGGGCGGGAGACGGAAGACGGTAGACGGCAGACGCGGAATGGAACATTACGACGACCTGGAGACGCGCGATCCGCGGGAGAGGGAGGCGGCGCTCTTCGCCGTCCTGCCGGCGCACCTGGAGCGCGCCCGTTCACGCTCCCCCGCCCTGGCCGGGCTCCTGGAAAGCATTGCGAGCTCCGAGGTCACGGATCGCGCGGCGCTTGCGCGGCTTCCGGTGGTTCGAAAATCGGAGCTTGCGGAGCGGCAGCGCCTCGAGCCTCCCTTCGGCGGCTTCGCCGCGGCGGCGTCCGGCGAGTCGGCGCACGTCTTCGCGTCGCCCGGGCCGCTCTACGAGCCCGCGAGAGACGGGGACTTCGGGAGCTTCGCCCGTCCTCTCTTCGCCGCCGGCTTCCGGAAGGGGGACCTCGTTTACAACACGTTCTCGTATCACTTCACCCCGGCCGGACTGATGGCGGACGCGGGAGCGCGGGCCCTGAAGTGCGCGGTCTTCCCAGCCGGCGTGGGCCAGACGGAGCTCCAGGTCGCCGCGATAGCGGCCCTGAAGCCCCAGGGCTACGTCGGCACCCCCTCTTTTCTCAAGATTCTCCTCGAGAAGGGGCGCGAGACCGGCGCCGACACGTCGAGCCTGAAGAAGGCTCTCGTCTCCGGGGAGGCGCTGCCGGCCGCCCTGCGCGACCGTTTTCACGAGGACGGCGTCGCCGTTCTCCAGTGCTACACCACCGCGGAACTGGGCGTCGTCGCCTACGAGTCTCCGGCCCGCGAGGGTCTGATCGTCAGCGAGGGACTGATCGTCGAGATCGTCCGCCCGGGCACCGGCGACCCGGTGCCCGACGGCGAAGTCGGGGAGGTCGTCGTGACGAACCTCCTCTCGGCCGAGTACCCGCTCGTCCGGCTCGGCACGGGAGACCTCTCGGCGGTGTTGCCGGGCGCCTCCCCCTGCGGCCGGACCAACACGCGCATCCGCGGCTGGCTCGGCCGGGCTGACCAGAGCGCGAAGGTTCGCGGGATGTTCGTCCATCCGAGCCTCGTCGCGCAGGTCCTGCGCCGCCACCCGGAGCTGCGGCGCGCGCGCCTCGTCGTCCGCCGCGTGAACGACGCGGACGAGATGACGCTGCGATGTGAGACGGATTCTCCGCAGACCCGGGACCTCGCTGCCGGCGTCGCGTCGTCGATCCGCGAGGTCTGCAAGCTGCGCGGCGAGGTCGAGCTCGTGCCGCCGGGAACTCTTCCCAACGACGGAAAGGTCATCGAAGACACGAGACCGGTCGAATGAGGAGGAGTGTCCCGACTCTTCCATGATCGTCGATTCCCACGTGCACCTGCTGCCGGAGAGGCTGGCGGCGAAGATCCGGAAGTTCTTCGTCGACCGAGGCTCTCCGCGGCTCCTCTACCCCTACGCGCCCGGCGCGGCCCGGGAGGCGCTCGTCGCGGCCGGCGTCGGACGTTGCTGGAGCCTCCCCTACGCGCACCGGGGCGGCGTGGCCGCCTCGCTCAACCGCTGGATGGCCGAGACCTTCGCCGGCGATTCCTTCGTCGTGCCCGGAGCGACCGTGCATCCCGATGACGACGTCGCGGATGTCGTCGCCGAGGCTTGCAACACTCTCGGCCTTCCGGTCTTCAAGCTCCACTGTTCCGTGGGCCGCTTCTCCGCGGACGACCGGAGACTGGACCCGCTCTGGCGACGCGTGTCGGCAACAGGGAGTCCGGTCGTCGTGCACCCGGGCAGCGCCCACGAGGGCACCGCGACCGGCGAGGAGGTGGACGCCGTCGCCCGCACGGCCTCCCGCTGGCCGGACGCCAGGATCATCGTGGCCCACTTCGGCACCCCCGCCACCGCCAGGACCCTGGAGCTCCTTTCTCGGACGCGCTTCGTTCACGCCGACCTGACGCCGGTCGTCGCCGATCCGGTCTCTCTCCTCCCCACCGCGATCGCGGGGCTCGAGAGCCGAATCCTCTTCGGCTCCGACACGCCGACGGTTGCCGTGTCGATCGAGGACTCGATCGCGCGCGTCCGCGATTGGCGCCTCTCACCCGCGGACGAAGAAGCGGTGCTCGGGGGCAACGCCGACCGTTTGCTCGGTTCCTCGCGGCCCGCCGTCCCGCCCCGGACTCCGGCACGCTAGGATGATCCCGGCACATCCCGGACCATGAGCTCCAAGGCCGAAGAAGAGGGCGCAATCGCGCCGGCAGCGACGCCGGAGCCACTCGACACGTTTCCGCGCCTGATCCTCCATCATGCGCGGGTCCGGCCCCGCCGCCCCGCGATCCGCGAGAAGGACTTCGGGATCTGGCAGACGTGGACCTGGGAGGAGGCCGCCCGCGAGATCCGCGCCTTCGCCTGCGGACTGGCGGCCCGCGGGTTCGCGCGCGGCGACCGCCTCGCGATCATCGGCGACAACCGGCCGCGCCTCTACTGGGCCATGGCTGCCGCGCAGTGCCTGGGAGGAATCCCCGTGCCCCTCTACCAGGACTCGGTCGCCGAGGAGATGATCTACCCGCTCACACAGGCGGACGTCCGGATCGCGGTCGCCGAGGACCAGGAACAGGTGGACAAGCTCCTGGAGATCCGCGGGCGATGCCCGGCCCTCGCCGAGATCGTGTACGACGACCCGCGGGGCCTGCGCCACTACGACCACTCGGTCTTGAAGGACTACTCGGAAGTGCAGGAGCTCGGCCGCGTCTTCGACAGGGAACATGCCGGCTTCTTCGAGAACGAAGTCGGCCGTGGAGCGGCGTCCGACGTCGCGATCATCCTGTACACCTCCGGCACGACGGGCAGCCCCAAGGGAGTCATGCTCACCCACGACAACCTGATCGTCACCGGGCGAAACGGCATCGAGCGCGAAGGCCTGAACGAACGGGACGAGCTGCTCGCGTACCTGCCGATGGCCTGGGTCGGCGACAACCTCTTCTCCTACGCGCAATCGTGCGTGGCGGGGTTCTGCGTGAGCTGTCCGGAGTCGAGCGAGACCGTCATGAACGACCTGCGCGAACTGGGGCCGACGTACAACTTCGCGCCGCCCCGCATCTACGAGAACATGCTCACCCAGGTCCTGATCCGCATGGAGGACGCGAGCGCCGTGAAGAGGGCGATGTTCCGCCACTTCATGGAGGTCGCGCGGCGCACCGGAGCCCGGCTCCTCGACGGAAAGCCGGTGTCTCTGCTCGACCGGGTTCGATACGCTCTCGGCCGGGTGTTCGTGTACGGCCCGTTGAAAAACGTGCTCGGCCTCTCGCGCATCCGACTCGCGTACACCGCGGGCGAGGCGATCGGCCCGGACCTCTTCGGCTTCTACCGCTCTCTCGGAATCAACATCAAGCAGCTCTATGGATCCACGGAAGGCTCCGTCTTCGTCTGCGTGCAGCCCGACGGCAACGTCAAGCCGGACACGGTCGGGCCGCCCGTGAAAGACGTCGAGGTCGAGATCGCCGAGAACGGGGAGGTCCTCTTCCGCGGCCCCGGTGTCTTTCACTCCTATTTCAAGAACCCGGAGGAAACGGCTGCGACGAAGACTCCCGACGGATGGGTCCACACGGGCGACGCGGGTTTCTTCGACGAGGACGGCCACGTCAAGATCATCGACCGCGCCAGGGACGTGGGACGCCTGGCCGACGGCACGCTCTTCGCGCCAAAGTACCTGGAAAACAAGCTCAAATTCTTCCCCTACATCAAGGAGGCGGTGGCCTTCGGCGACGGGCGCCCCTATGCCGCGGCCTTCGTCAACATCGACCTGCCGGCCGTCGGCAACTGGGCGGAGCGGCGCAATCTCCCGTACAGCGGCTACACGGACCTGGCCGGGCAGGAGCCCGTCGCCGTCCTCGTTCGGGAGTGCATCGAGAAGGTGAACCGCGACCTCGCGGCGGACAAGCGGCTCAAGGGCTCGCAGATCCGGAAGTTCCTCATCCTGCACAAGGAGCTCGACGCCGACGACGGAGAGCTGACGCGCACACGAAAGGTGCGCCGCGGTTTCATCGCGGAGAGATACTCGGATCTGATCGAGGCGCTCTACTCGGAAAAAGAAAGCCTGATTATCGACGCGCAAGTCCGATTCGAAGACGGCCGCGTCGGCCAGATCCGGGCCGACGTCCGGATCCGCAAGGCGGAGACTTTTCCCGCCGGCGAGGGAAAATCGTAGGTGGTAGGTGGTGGGTGATAGGTGGTAGGGTTCTGTAGTCGAAACGAGGAGCTTTCGTCCCTGACCCCTGACCCCTGACACCTCACACCTGACACCTGCGAGCGAAACGAGCCCATGACCGAATGCGTTTTCTGCAAGATCGTGGCGGGGGAGATTCCCTCCGAGAAGGTCTTCGAGAACGAGAGGATCCTGGCGTTCGAAGACATCAACCCGAAGGCGCCGACGCACATCCTCCTCATTCCGAAGAAGCACGTGGAGAGCTTGAAGGACGGAGCGTCCGATCCGGCGCTCCTCGGGGAGATCGTCGCGCGTTCTGCGGCTCTCGCGAAGGATCTCGGCGTGCCGGATTTTCGCCTCGTGACCAACACCGGGCGCGAGGCCGGTCAGGTCGTCTTCCACCTGCACTTTCACCTGCTCGCCGGAAGAAGGATGGGCTGGCCGCCCGGTTGAGCGAGGGCTCAGTGAAAACGCAGGTGCCAGGTATCAGGTGTCAGGTTGGAAAGGGGCCCGGCTCTGGTCCCTGAAACCTGACACCTGGCACCTGGAACCTGCATTTCTTCAACCTGACACCTTCGGACTCGGTGTCGGCGGTGGAGCGGGGGTGGAGACGAAGACGGGTGTGCGCGCGGAGGCAGCCGGCGGTGCGAGCGGGTAGATTGCGACCCGCGCCTTCTCGCGCAACTCCTTGACCCACTTCTCGACTTCTTCGCCGAAGATCCGCCGCTCGGAGCGGCCGCGCATCTCCTCGGACACGGCCTCGAACGCCGGCACATCCAGGCCCGCGGCCTTGCGCTCGGGCGCGTAGCGCTTCTCATACTCTTCGCGCGCCCGGTCCTCGTCGGCGAAGGCGATGGGGCGGAAACGCTCCTGAAGGTAGCGCTGAATGACGAGCTGGCGCTCGACAGTGGCCCGGACCTCCTCGGGAGTGAGGCCGGCCGCGGCAAACTCGGCGGCCGGGTTCTTTCCTTCCTTCGCGATCCTGTCCCGGAGCTTCTTCAACGCGCCCTCGACTTCCGCCGCGTCCGGCACGGCCGGGCCGAACCGGAGGGCATCCTCGTATTGCAGCCGCTCGTCGATCAGCGCGTCGAGCACGCGGGCGCGAAACGCGTCGGGCGCCTCTCCCGCTTCCGGGCGCAGCGCCGAGACCGCCATGGCCCTCCGGAACTCGCTCTCCGGGATCGCGGCGTCGTTGACGGTTGCCGCGATCCGGTCCACCGTGGCCGGCGGGCTGGCAGCGAGCAGGAGCAGGAGCGCAACGAAGACCACAGGGCGATCATAGGGAGTCGACCGAAGCATGGGAAGGGGCGCATGCTATTTTCAGAGCTCATGCGCGGCTCGAAGAAAATCGGACACCTTTACGTCGTCGGAACGCCGATCGGGAACCTCGAGGACCTCTCTCCGCGCGCGCTCAAGGCGCTGTCCGACGCGGACGTGCTCCTCTGCGAGGACACGCGCGTCACGGGCAAGCTCGCCGCGCGCTTCGGCTTCCACGGAACGCGCCTCTCCTGCCCCGCTCCCCGCGAGAAAACGCGGATCGGCGAGCTCCTGCAGCGGCTCGAGGCCGGAGAGACGGTCGCTCTCGTCACCGATGCCGGCATGCCCGGTCTCTCCGACCCGGGAGAGCATCTCGTCGAGGCGGCCGCCGGGGCCGGTTTTCCCGTGCACGTCGTCCCCGGGCCCTCGGCTCCCGCGGCCGCTCTCGCGATCTCGGGGCTCCCGGCGGTGCCCCATCTGTTCCTCGGTTTCCTCCCGGCGCGCTCGGGCGAGCGCCGCCGAGTCCTCGTGGAGATCAAGCCGCGCGCGGAGACCCTCGTCTGGTTCGAAGCGCCCCATCGTCTCCTCGATTCCCTGGAAGACGCGGCGAGGATTCTCGGCTCCCGGCGGGCCTGCGTGGCCCGCGAGCTGACGAAGATGCACGAGGAAGCGGTTCGCGGCCCGCTCCCGGAGCTGGCCGCCGAGTTCCGTTCCCGAGGCGTGGGCCGCGGAGAGGTCACGGTCGTCGTCGAAGGCAACCGCGAGGCTCCGCAGGAAATGTCGGAGGCCGAGGCCGATCGCCGGATCCGGGAGGGGCTTGCGGCGGGGAAGGAAAAGCGGGCGATCGCGCGGGAGGTGGCCGCGCAGACCGCCAGGCCGGCAAGAGAAATCTACGCGCGCGCGGTCGCGATCGCCCGGGAAGCGGGAAACGCGAAACGGGATCCGGAGCCATCATGACGGAGCCCGCGGTCTCCGTTTCCGGCCTGACGAAGGTCTTCCGGACGTACCGGCGCGACGAGGGGCTGGCGGCCGCGCTGAAGTCTCTTGTCAAAAGACACGCGATCCAGATCGCCGCCGTCTCGGACGTCACCTTCTCCATCGCGCCGGGCGAGATGGTCGGCTACATCGGCGCCAACGGCGCCGGCAAGTCCACGACGATCAAGATGCTGACGGGCATCCTGACTCCGACGTCCGGAGAGATCCATTGCAACGGGTTCGTGCCCTCGACGGAGCGCACGCGCTACGTGGCGACGATCGGCGTCGTCTTCGGCCAGCGTACGCAGCTCTGGTGGGACATCGCGGTCGTCGAGTCCTTCAGGCTGTTGAAGGAGATCTACGGGATCTCCGCCGCCGACTACGCCCGGCGGATGGAGCTCTTCGACAAGGTGCTCGGCATCACGGCCTACCTGCATCAGCCCGTGCGGAAGCTCTCGCTGGGCGAGCGGATGCGCTGTGACCTCGCGGCCTCGCTGCTGCACCGGCCCCCGCTCCTCTTCCTGGACGAGCCCACGATCGGCCTGGATATCGTGGCCAAGGCGAGCGTCCGCGAGTTCCTCCAGGCGATCAACCGCGAGGAAGGAACGACGGTGCTCCTGACGACGCACGACCTTTCCGACATCGAAACGCTTTGCCGGCGGGTCATCGTGATTGACCACGGCAGGCTGCTCTTCGACGGCGCGCTCTCGGAGCTGCGCGACCGCATCCTGCCGGTCACCTCGGTGATTTTCGACGTCAAGACCGTGCCGGACCCGTCGCTCCTCGCCTGGAACGGGCCGACGATCCTCGAGGTCGGCTCGCACCGCTACCGCATGGACATCGACCGCCGGCAGCTCTCCCCCGCGACGGCGGTCAAGGAGATCGTGAACCGCTTCGATGTCGCCGACCTCTCCATCGAAGAACCCCAGATTGAAGAAGTGGTGAAGCGGATTTACCGGGAGGGCATCGCGTGACACGTGTGTCCAAGGTCCAAAGCCCAAAGTCCAAGGTAGAGCCGGCGCCGGGCTCCATTGGACCTTGGACCTTGGACCTTGGACCCGTCGCGACGTGGCGGGCCGCGGTGCCGTTCGCTCGCATCGGGTTTCTCAACATGCTGGCCTACCGGGCCCGGTATTACGTCGGCGTGCTGACGTATCTCTTCAACGTCGCCGTGTACTACTTCATCTGGAGGGCCGTCTTCAGCCACTCGCCGACGGTCGTGGGCCTGTCGCTTCCCGAGATGATCACCTACGTCGCCGTGGGGTGGACGATCCGCTCCTTCTACTTCAACGAGATCGACCGCGACCTCGCGGCGCAGGTCCAGGAAGGGCGGCTGGCGATGAACCTGATCCGGCCGGTGGACTTCCAGACCGTGATGATCGCCGACTCGGCAGGCCAGTCCGCCTTCCGCGCCTTGCTCTTCACCCTGCCGATCGGGATCGCGATCGGCCTCGTGTTCCCGGTCCGCCCTCCCGTCTCGCTGGCGGCGGCGGCTCTCTTCCTCGTTTCGGCCGGGTTCTCCTTCTTCCTCGTCGCGGCGATCAACTTCCTCGTCGGCCTGATCGCCATTCGAACCAAGTCCATCCTGGGAATCCTCCGGGCCAAGTACATGATCCTGGAGCTCCTCTCCGGTTTGCTCATCCCGACCACGCTCTTTCCCGAGCCATTCCGGACGGCCCTGTTCGCTTCACCCTTCCCGCACATCAACTACACGCCGGCGGCCCTCTACCTTGGGAAGGTGAGCGGGGCGGCGGCGGCCCGGATGCTCGCCCTTCAGGCCGCGTGGACGGTGGCGCTCCTCGCCGCGGGACAATTCGCGTGGAGACGCTCCCGTGCGCGGATCACGATCCAGGGAGGATAGGTATCCGAACGAATGAGGCGCAACCTGCTCCGCCACCTGCGCTTGTTCTGGATGTATTTCGGGCAGTACGCGAAGGCTCGGCTGGAATACCGGGCGGACTTCTTCTCCTCGGTGCTGGCCTCGTTTCTGGGGACGGCGGCGGCGTTCGGGTTCCTGCTGATCGTCTTCTCGAGGGTGCCGGCCGTGAAGGGGTGGACATTCGAGGAGATGGTCTTCCTCTACGGCTTCTCGCTCATCCCGCTCGGCGTCTTCAACGTCTTCTCCTGGAACCTGTATCTCTTCGCCGACCGGTATCTGATCGAGGGGCGGTTCGACCGGGTCCTGCTCCGGCCGGTCTCCTCCGTCTTCCAGGTCCTGTTCGAGTCGTTCCGCCTGGAGTCGGTCCAGGAG
Organism: Thermoanaerobaculia bacterium; assembly: GCA_035469365.1. Taxonomy (GTDB): domain Bacteria; phylum Acidobacteriota; class Thermoanaerobaculia; order UBA5066; family Gp7-AA6; genus JAWOLE01. The sequence goes on along the minus strand of DATIRW010000183.1, from coordinate 4,776 downwards.
ACTGCGACCGGGCTCTTCGCGATCATCTGGGCTTCGCGGCGGATGGGGCTCGCTTTCGGTCCGCTCGATGTCGTCCTGTTCGTCGCCTGGGCGATCTGCGGCGCGGTGATCTACCTTGCGATCTTCCTGGGCCTGACGGCGACGTCTTTCTGGATCGAGGACCGGATCGGGATCTCGCCGCCGGTTTTCAACCTGATGCAGTTCGGCCGCTACCCGCTCACGATCTACGACGCCTGGGTGCGCTTCGCTCTTTCGTTCGTGATCCCGTTCGCCTTCGCGTCCTTCTACCCGACGGCCCGCTTCCTCCACCGCCCCGAGTTTCTCCGCGAGTTCTGGGCTGTCCCTCTCGTGGCCGCCGCCGCCGCCGCGATCGCCCTCAGTCTCTGGAAGAGCGGAGTCGCACGGTACCACTCCACGGGAAGTTGAGGAAGAAGGTTTCAGGGAACAGGTTTCAGGTGAAATGCAGGTGTCAGGTGCCAGGTGTCAGGTGCCAGGGACGAGGGCCCGGGCAATCAACCTGAGCCCTGACACCTGATGCCTGACACCTGCATTTCCCCTGACACCTTACCCTGATACCTCTCAATGCCAGACAAAGCCGAGGCGGCTCAACAGCGCCGCGCAAGTCTCGATGCCATCCCACAAGTTCTGGACCCTGAGGTTCTCGTTGGCTGCGTGCTGGTTGTTGTCGTGGTTGACGATCGGGATGCCCACCGCCGGGGTTCTCAGTTTGTCCACGAAGAGATACATCGGGATGCTGCCGCCGAGCATCGGCAGCTGAACGATCGGCCCGCCCGAAGATTCCTCGATCACGCGCGCGACGGCGCGGGACACGGGAAGGTCCATTGAGGTCCGCGCGGCCGGATAGCCGGAGTCCCACACGACGCGAAGGAGACGGGGCGTCTTGCGCCGCGTCTCGAGATCGGGCGCGTCGCGTACGATCGTGTAGCCCTGCCGCCGGAGGTGTTCCTCGACGCGCAGTCGGACCTTCTCCGGCGTCTGGTCGGGCACCAGCCGAAAGTCGATCGAGGCGGTCGCCTCGGTCGGGATCGAGTTGGTGGCCCGCGAGCCGACGTCGCCGCCGCTGATGCCCCGCAGGTTCAGGGCCGGTCGCATCAGGGCCTGGAGCAGGCTTTCGCCCCTCCCCTCGGTGCGCGCGAGGCCCAGCTCCGTGCGCATCGTCGCGTCCACGTCGGGAGCCGCCGCGACCGCGCGCCGCTCCGTCTCGGTCAGCGGGCGAACGTCGTCGGAAAAGTCGGGGATCAGGATGCGCCCCTCTGTGTCCCTCATGCCGGAGATCAGGTTCGCCAGCTCGACGACCGGATTCGGGGCCCAGTTGCCGTAGTGCCCGCTGTGCAAGCGCCGCGCGGCCCCGTACGCCGTGATCTCGACGGGGAGGACCCCGCGCGCGCCGAAGTAGATCTGCATGCGCCGCGTCTGGTGCACGGGCCCGTCGAAGAGGAGCCAGACATCCCCCTTCAGGCGGCTGGCGTACGTCTCGAGCAGCAGCGGAAGGTGCGGCGAGCCGGCCTCCTCCTCTCCCTCGAAGAAGAACTTCAGATTGACCGAGAGGGGAAGCGCCGCGGCGCGCAGGGCGTCCAGCGCCGAGAGCAGCGCGACGATCGGCGCCTTGTCGTCGCTCGACGAGCGGGCGTAGATCCGCCACTCCGGATCGAGCGGCGGCCGCAGGGACTCCGCCGGAATCTCCCGGCCCCCGTCCTCGAGCGCCTTGTTGCGCCAGACGGGTTTCCACGGATCGCCCGCCCACTGCGAGGGGACGACCGGCTGGCCGTCGTAGTGCGCGTAGAGAATGGCCGTGCGCGACGCTCCCGGCGAGGACAGCTCACCGTACACCGCCGGCGGCGCGCCGGAGACGCGCAACAACTCCGTCGCGACGCCGCGTTTCTGCAGGGCAGCGGCGATCCTCTCGGCGTTCTTTTCGATGTTCGGGGTATCCGACGCCATGTTCGGAAGCGAGAGAAGCGCGGTGAGCTCCTCGAGGATGGCCGCCTCGTGCGCCGTCCGGTACGTTCCGACCCGATCGCGCACGGCGGCGGCCCCCGGGCCGGCCGCCGGGAGGGCCGGGGCTGAAACGGCCAGGCCGCAGAGGCAGAGCGCGACGGCGATCCCCGCCCGGCTCACAGAGTCACCCCGGGCGTCGAGACCGGAAAGGACTCCACCGGCGCTTGAGGACGGCGGCCGGAGAGCAGCGCAACGGCGGCGAGCAGAACGAGCAGGAGCCCGATCCAGCCCGAGATCTGATCGACGCGCGCCGGCTGCACGAGGAGAGCCGCGGCTCCCCGGCCGCCGAAGGTCAGGGCACCGAAGAGCACCCAGGCCGCCACGTGGTCTTTCAAGAGCCAGAACGCGACGGCCGCAAGGTACGCCAATGTAAGCAGAGGCGGTCCGAGGGAAGCCAACAGCTCCTGCACCGAATGGAACGAGGAGGGAACGAGCGCGAGAAATACCGCCAGGATCGCGAGCGCACGCCCGAGCGGCTTTCGGAAGACGGGATGGGGCAGCGCCAGCGCCACGACGGCCGCCGCGGCCGCGATCGCGACCGTGCTCCGCACAGCGCCCCACAGGACCGCCACCGCAGGGATTGCGGTCTGGAGAGAGTCCGGAAGCGAAGGGTCGAAGGAGAAGACCAGGGGAAAACGGGCCGCCGCGAGGACCTCCCAGCGGGAGAGGCCCGCCAGACCGAGCGCCGCCACCGCGGCCCGAACGCCGGCGTCCGTAAGCGAGCCCGCAAGCCTCGCCCGCCGCCATCCGGGACGGGCGCCCGAGAAGAGCACGAAGGCGATCCCGAGTCCGCACAGCAGCACGATCAGGCCGATCAAGAGAACGATCACGGCGGTGAACTCGAAGGCCGCGAGGGGAATCTGGGTCGGGTAGGCCCGAAAGACGTTGGGGAAATTGTTGCCGACACCGAAGGCCGCCACGGGCGCGGCGACCGCCAGCGGCGCGAGGAGCGTTCTCCAGCGAAACTCCGGGCTCCGTACGATCCGCAGGAAGAGAAGGAACGCGACGCCGACGACACCGCCGACGGCGACGACCTTCGCACCGACGAGTAGCCAGCCGAGGGCGACCCTCTTTCGATACGCACGCTGGAAATCCTCCGGCACGCGCACCGAGGGGAGCAGCGACGCCAGCCGCGCGCCGTGGAAGACGGCCCGAACCCGCGGCCACGCATCGCCGACGCCCGGGGGGCGCGACTCGAGCACGACTGTCGTATCCGCCCGCTTGGGCCGGTTCTGCGTGCCCAGGTCCACGACGGTGTAGGAGGCCGCCGGGTAGCCGAGCTTCCCCGCGGCCTCGAGAGCGCGCCGCTTCGCCTCTTCCGCGGAAGGAGCGGGCGCCGCGGACGCCGCCTCTTCCTTCGGATTGACGAAGCCGATGACGCGGGACCGCCGCGAATCTACCAGGACCTTCCACTCCTCCTTCTTCTCGGCCTCGAAGAAGCGCACCGCCCAGAAGTCGAGCGGCAATCGGTCTTCGACGAGCTTTCGAAAACCCGCGGCTCCTCCCCGGGCGAGGACGTACCGAGCGGCTCCCTCCGAGAACGTCGAAATCGCGCCGCTCTCCGGCGGGTTCGCTTCCCGCATGTCTTCGTCATCGGCGAAGCCGGTGCCCGGGTAGGCGACCACGTGATGGCGCTCGGAGACGACGCCGTTGGCGAGCAGGAAGGCGCGCGCGATGGCCGCGGCCTTCGACCGCCCGGTCGCGTCTTCGACGAGCCGCCGGTTGGGATCGGCCGGCGCCAGGAAGGACGCCGCGAGCAGCACAGCCACGGCCGTCAGGACGGTCAGAGCCCGGCGCGTGACCGGGCGCGGCAGCGGGACGCTCTCCCGAACGGATGCCGGAGCGGGAGGCGCCGGCGCGAAGCCGAGATCCGCGTTGGCCAGGCCCGCCGCCGGGGCGAAACCTCCTCTGCGCCAGTAGAAGAAGAGGGAAGCCGCCAGGGGAAGCAGGAGGATCAGCGCCGACACGCCGCCTGTCACGACGTAGTACACGTTGCGGGAGCGCAGCAGCAGGAGCGCCGTGTAGAGCGCGTCCACGGTGAAGTGCCAGACGAGGAGCGGGAGAGCGCCGTAGCGCAGCATCAGGAAGCCGATCGCCACGCCGGCGAAACCCACCTCGAGCCCGCGGATGTAGAAGGGCTGGTTCGGGTACGCCGCGTGATTGAAGCCCCAGATGAAGGCAGGCAGAACGACCGCCACGATCCGCCCGGCGCCGAGCTTGTCGAGAAAGGAGATCGAGAAGAGGCGGCTGGAACCCTCCTCGATGACCGCGGGCAGGAACCCGATGAAGAGGACCGTGGCCCAAGGCAGCGCGGTGTTCAGGATGTCGTCGTACGGGATGTCCGCCGGCGCCCAGGCGCCCAGCCGCTCAGCCACGACGTAGAAGACCGCCTGGTACGCGAAGAAAAACGCGGTCATCGCGTAACCGAGGAGAAGGCCCCGGAAGAAGCCCTTCGAGCGCAGTCCGCGCCTGGAAAGCAGGCCTGGAAGCGAGAAGTGCCCCGGAAAACGCTCCCTGTAGATCGGCTCGGACGAGGCCACGACGAGCGCGATGGAGGCCCCGATGGCCACCGCTCCGAGAATGCCCAGGATGATCTCCTTGGCCATGTGCGCCGAGAGCGGGCTCGCCGTGTCGTAATGGAAGAGGCTCAATGGGATTCCGTTGAAGGTCGAGAGGAGAGACAGCAGGAACGCCACGGCCCCGAAGCCGGCCACGAGCTTCCAGGGAATGTCCTTGCGGACGAGCTTCGTGATCATC
>DATIRW010000182.1:0-14691 GCA_035469365.1 Thermoanaerobaculia bacterium | reverse complement strand
GATGCTCGCGGAGGACAAGACCTCGCGCTTTCGCCTGATGATGACCGACGGCGTCTTCTCGATGGAGGGCGAGGAGGCGGACCTCGTCGAGCTCGTCCGGATCTGCGAGGAGAAGGACGTCCTCCTCGCCGTGGACGATTCCCACGCGACGGGAGTCCTCGGCGCGAACGGGCGCGGCACGGCCGAGGAGCAGGGCGTGATGGACAGGATCGACGTCACGACCGGCACACTCGGCAAGGCCATGGGCTCGGCCGCCGGAGGCTTCACGACGGGCCCCAGGGCGCTCATCGAGACTCTCCGCCAGCGCAGCCGGACGTATCTCTTCTCCAACTCGCTGCCGCCGGCCGTCGCGGCGGGATCGCTCGAGGCCTTCCGGATGCTGCGCGATGATCCGGCACCGGTCCGAAAGCTGCGGAACAACGCGGCCTATTTCCGTAAGGCGATGTCGGACGCCGGCTTCCGGATCCCTCAAGGCACACACCCGATCGTGCCCGTCATCGTTGGAGACACCGCGAAGGCGCTCGCGATGGGTAAGGCGCTCTTCGAGGAAGGCGTCTACGTCTCCGGATTCGGCTTCCCCGTCGTCCCGCAGGGCCAGGCCCGCCTGCGCTGCCAGGTCTCCGCCGCGCATGAACGATCCGATCTCGACCGCGCCGTCGACGCCTTCCGAAAAGTCGGTAAGAAATTCGGAGTGCTCTGAGATTCTTCCTGTCATCCTGAGGAGCGGAGCGACGAAGAATCTGCTCTCGTCTCCAGAACCCGGAGCAGATCCTTCGCCTCGCTCAGATGACAGGAAGAGCGCGAAAGGATGACAGGGACGGCTACGCTTCGAGCTTCTTTCTCGCGTTCCTGACGAGGAGGACGCAGAGGACGGCGAAGACGGCGGCGCAGAGGACGTTGCCGCTGATCAGACCGTTCTTGAAGTCGGGAAAGAACTTGGAACCCAGGTCCAGCTTCTCCAGGAGCGTCGGTTTCTCCATCCTCAAGACCCGGTCGCCGAAGAAAGCGACGAACGCAATCAGCACGCCGCCGAGTGAGCCGCCAGCGACGAGCCCCGTCGAATAGAGCATCCCGGAGGAGAGCTCCGACTCCTCTCCGGTGACCCCCTCCTTTTTCTTCTTCATCGAATCGACGAGGTGCTTCATCATTCCGCCGACCCAGATGGGCGCGGTCGTGGACACCGGGAGGTAGGCGCCGACGGCCCAGGAGAGCGCGTGCGCTCCGGCCAACTGCGCCATGAACGCGAGGAAGACGCCGACGAGAACCGGCGCCCACGGAAGGTTCTGCGCGAGCAGTCCCTTGATGATCGTGGCCATGAGGGTTGCCTGCGGCGCGGCGAGCTTCGGGCCCCCGATGCCGTGCAGCTCGGTCCCCTTGTAGGTCTGGTCCAGGACGAAGAGGGTGATGGCGATTACGAACGCGGACGTCACGACCCCGATGATGAAGCCCCACTGCTGCAGCTTGGGCGTGGCGCCCACGAGGAAGCCGGTCTTCAGGTCCTGGGAGGTTGCGCCGGCATTGGCCGCCGCCACGCACACGATTGCGCCGACGGAAAGCGCGACCGCCTGATAGATGTCGCCCTTCCAGCCGATCACGACGAACACGATGCAGGTCGCCATGATCGTGGCGATCGTCATTCCGGAGATCGGGTTGGAGGAAGTTCCGATGATGCCGACGATGCGCGAGGACACCGTAACGAAGAAGAAGCCGAAGATCACGATCAGGAGCGACATGAGGAGCGACTGTGGAAATGGGCCGTGGGGGAACTTGGGAATCACGGCGAGGAGCAGCACCAGGATGAGCGATCCGATGATCACGATGCCCATGCCGAGGTCATCCTCGGTCCGCTTCTTCACGGCTCCCCGCCGGCCCTCGCCGAAGCTCTTGACCGACTCGCGGAAGGCTCCGACGATCGTGGGCAGCGACTTGATGAGAGTCATGACTCCCGCGCACGCCACCGCCCCGGCTCCGATGTAGCGGATGTAGGCCCGGTAGATCCACTCGGCGTATGAGTGTCCGTTGCGCCACCCCTCGGAGAAGCCGAGCTTGGTCAGGTCGTCCACGAGGCGGGTTTCCGGCACGAAGATCGCGATGAGCGGGATCAGAGCCATCCAGGCGAGCAGGCCTCCCGAGAAGAGCTCGCCGGCGATCCGCGGCCCGATGATGTAACCCAGTCCCAGGTACTCGGGCGTCACATCCACGTTCAACGTCGCGGCCGGATAGACCGACTCCTTTTTGGTCCGAAACCAGGTGGCCGTCTCGTTCCAGAACCCCAGGACTCCGTAGAGGAACTTGTAGAGAAGCGACGCGCCGACGCCGGCGAAGACCATCCGGGCGAGGTCGCCCCCCTTCTCGCCGGCGATCAGCACGTCGGCGCACGCGGTTCCCTCCGGATACGGGAGCTTGCCGTGCTCCTTGACGATGAGCGCGCGGCGCAGCGGCACCATGAAGAGGACACCGAGCACGCCGCCGAAAATCGCAAGGATCGTGATCTGGACGTATTGGAAGTAGTCCCCGCCGCCGGCCAGGAAGAGCAGGGCCGGGACGGTGAAGACGGTTCCCGCCGCGACCGACTCTCCGGCCGAGCCGATCGTCTGCACGATGTTGTTCTCGAGGATCGTGGATTTGCCGAGCTTCTTGAAAACGGCGATCGCGAGCACCGCGATCGGCACGGAGGCCGAGACCGTCAACCCCGCCCGCAGCGCGAGATAGACCGTGGCCGCGCCGAAAAGAATGCCGAAGAGAACTCCGAGCACGATCGCCTTCGGCGTGAACTCGGCGACCTTCTGCTCCGAGCTGATGTACGGACGGAACTCCTGGCCGGACTCCTGTGCCATCTTGCCTCCAGGTAAGTTACGGGCTTTCTAGCATGGGCCGGCCCCTATCGGAAGTGTTTTCCTTCACTTTCAATTTGTGATTTGTGATTTGAGATTTTTGTCAGAGCGGGGCCAAGAAAATCACTAATCACAAATCACCAATCACGAATAGGCGCCCCGACGGGGCGCCTACACCCCTCAGGTGCCGCCGAAGCCGATCGTGACCTTGCCGCCTTCGACGATGACGGGCACACGGCGCTCACCGGAGAGGCGCACCATCCGGTCGAGCTCCTTCGGGTCGTTCTTGACGTTGATGTAGATGAAGGGAATTTTCCTCTTCGCGTAGTCCTCACGGGCCGCGGTCGTGTAGGGTCAGGTGTCCTTTCCGAAGATCTCCACGCGTTCGGCGGTCATCGCTTCCTCCCGCCTGATCTTAACCCGGCATGCGGAAACGGCTCCCGAAGTCCGGATGCTATGATTTTTTCAGGCCAGGACCCGATGATCGCGCTCTGCCTCTCTCTCCTTGTCGCACTGCTTCCGCCGCCGGCCGGGGGCGTCGTCGAAGGCCGGGTCGTGCTCGTCCGGGCGGGTGTTCCCGCGACCGATGCCGCCAACGCGATCGTCTGGATCGAGGGCCTCCACGGCGGCGGCGGCCCGGCGTCGGCGGGAGAGATGAAGAGCGAGCAGAAGAGATTCGCTCCGCGGACTATTGTCGTCCGAAAGAACGGGACCGTGCAGTTTCCCAACGTGGACACGATCTACCACAACGTCTTCTCCGTCTCGGGCGCCAACCGGTTCGACCTCGGCCTCTACAGGAGCGGCGTCGCGAAGGAGAAGAAGTTCGACGACCCGGGACTGGTGCGCGTGTATTGCAACATCCACCCCCAGATGGTCGGCTTCGTGATGGTCGTGGACTCGGACTTCGCCGCCGTGACCGGGCCGGACGGCTCGTTCCGGTTCCAGGGCATCCCGCCGGGAGCCCACGTCGTCAAGGTCTGGCACGAGGAGGCGGGAGAGAAGCAGACGCCGGTGACGGTCTCCGGCGGATCGGACGCGCCGCTGGCGATCCGCCTGGACGCGACCAACTACAAGCCGCTCCCGCACAAGAACAAGTACGGCAAGAACTATCCGCCCGGAGCCGGAACGGACGATGAGCGGTACTGAGCCGCGCCGGACCACGGGCGCGACGGAGGCCGGGCCGCCCGTGCGCGTGGGTCTGAAGCTGCCCCCGCCGGCGCCGCCCCGCTTCTCTCTCTCCTTCAAGATCTTTCTCGCGGCCGCGTTGCTCATCCTGATCGCGATCGGCGGCGCGATCGCCGTCTCGACGTACCGCGCCCGGCGCGTGGCGGACGCGAAGATCGCCGACGACCTGAAAAGGTCGGGTCCCGCGTGGGAATCGTTCCAGCAGAACCGCTACGGCGAGCTCCACCGCGCCCTCGGCGTCGTCGTCAGCAACCCGGGAATCATCAGCCTCATGACGCTCGACCCGCTCTCCCCGGCGACGACCATCGACACGCTCAAAGCCGAGCAGGCGTCCAACGCGCGGGCCGACTTCCTGCTCGCGGCGGACCGCAAGGGGATCGTCTTCGCGCGCACCGACAAGCCTCTCGGCTATTCGGCCGACCTGTCTGCCGTCCCCACGATCGCCGGAGCGCTCGCCGGCGAGGGCACGCAGGGAATCTGGGTCTCGGGCGGCAAGCTCTACCACGTCGTCGCCGAGCCGGTTGTCGAAGGCGGAAGCCGCGTCGTCGGCGCGATCGGGGCGGCCTTCCAGATCGACGACGACGTGGCGCGCAATCTGAAGTCCCTGATGAACACCGAGGTCGTTTTCCTGGCCGACGACGCGAAGCCTTCCGAGCGGCCGCGGCCGAGCGTCGCTTCCACGACCATGCAGGACGCGACCCCGGCCGTCGTCGAAGCGGTCAAGCGGAACGCCGGGCTCGTGGACGCGGTCTTCCGCCAGGGCAAGACGATCGGCCCGCTCCCGCTCGAGGTCTCCGGCGACACCTATCTCGGGTACTTTCTTCCGATCCGCTCCTCGACCGACCAACTCGTGGGGGCCGCGGTGGCCCTGCGAAGCCGCGAAAAAGAGCTCGCGGCTTTCCGGCAGATCCAGAACACGCAGGTGCTCGTGGGCCTGTTGGCGCTGCTCATCGCGTTCGTCCTCTCCTTCGTGCTGGCGCGGCGCATCACGGGTCCCGTGGACCGGCTCGTGCGCGCGACCGAAGAAGTCCGCGTGGGGAACCTGGACGCGGTGGACCTGCCCGTGGAGTCCAAGGACGAGATCGGCATCCTCGCCCGCTCCTTCAACGCCATGCTCGAGGAGTTGAAGGAGAAGGCGGCGCTGGAGGAGTACGTCCGGTCACTGTCGTTGAACGCTCGCACCGATGCCGAGACCGTCATGGCCGGGCGCGTCGGGGCAACCCTCGGAGCGGGCGGCGTCTCCGGCCCGACGAAGGGCTACGAGCCCCAGGTCGGCCAGCTCTTCGCCTCCCGCTACGAGATCCAGTCGATCCTCGGCCAGGGGGGCATGGGCGTCGTGTACAAGGCTCATGACCGGGACCTCGACGACGTCGTCGCGATCAAGACGCTGCGCGGCGACGCGCTCTCGGCCGACCCGACGCTGCTCGACCGCTTCAAGCAGGAGATCCGCCTGGCGCGGAAAATCACGCACCCCAACATTCTGCGCACGCACGACCTCGGGGAAACAAACGGCCTGCGCTACCTCTCGATGGAGTTCGTCAAGGGGATCACGCTGAAGCGTCTCGTCGAACAGGACCAGCTCATTCCCACGCCCGTGGCGCTGCGCATCGCCAAGCAGATCTGCGCTGGCCTGGCGGCGGCGCACGAGGTCGGGGTCATCCACCGCGACATCAAGCCGCAGAACATCATCATCGAACCGACCGGCGGCTTGAAGGTGATGGATTTCGGCATCGCGCGCCTGACGCAGGATCGGGGAATGACATCCACCGGCACGGTCGTCGGAACACCCGATTACATGTCGCCCGAGCAGTCCCGCGGCGCGACGCTCGACTTCCGGTCCGACATCTACTCGACGGGCGTCGTTCTCTACGAGCTGTTCACAGGCATGCTCCCCTTCGAGGGGGACACGCCGCTCGCGGTCGTCCTGAAGCACGTGCAGGACAACCCGCCTTCCCCGCAGGCGAAGAATCCGAAGATCGACCCCAAGATTGCGGCTATCATCCTGAAATGCATGCAGAAGGACCCCGCCGCTCGTTTCCAGAGTGTCAATCAGCTCTACGAGGCGCTGACGAAAGTGACGGCCTAGCGATTTCGGGCTCCGGATCTTGGTTGGATTGACGCTGCCCGCCATCGTACGGGTCTTCCCCCTCCTGCTCGCTACGGCATTCCTTTCTTCCGCCGGCCCGGCTGCCGCGCAGGAGGAACAGTACTTCCCGCCCCCCTCGGAAAAGCCGCAAGTCGCCTTCTTGTGGGACGCGCTCGCGCGCTATGACCTCATCGATCACCTGCATTTTCGTCCCGAAATCGAGAGGATCCGGCTCGAGGTCCGGCCGGAGCTCGACCTGGTCTTTTCCGACCGCTTCAAGATCGGTGTCCGCGCCATCGGCGACCTCGGATCGGACCACAACGAGGACAACCCCAAGAACTTCGACAACTATCGCTCGCGCGGAGCCTCGATCGAGCGGTATTACCTGGAGGGGAAACCCGGCCAGCTCAGCGTCCTGGCCGGCGCTTTCGGGATGCCGCTCGTTTCAACCGAGATGATCTGGGACCGCGACATCCAGACCCCGGGCGTGGCCGCGGCATGGGAGATCAAGGCCGGCGGGACCTCCACCCTCACTCTCGCCGCGGCGGGCTTTTACGGCCCGCAGCGAGACGGGGACCATACCCGCATCGGCGTGGGACAGGTCGTGTACCGAACCGGAGACCCCGGCAGGCTCGCCCTGGAAGCCGCGGGATCGTACTGGCACTTCGATCCGGACGATCTCCAGCCGGCCTATATCCGCCAGAACTATTCGAAGATCGTCGCCGGCGAGCGGGTCTACGTCTCGCGGTTCCGCATCGTGGATGCTCTCGTTCGGTTGCGATTCGCCCTCGGGAGGTTCCCCATGGCCGTGGGCCTCGATGGGGCCGTCAACCTCGGGGTTGCCGATGAGGCGAGCGACGAGAAGTCGGCCTTCGAAGGCACCGTGTCCGCCGGCCGGCTCGGCAACCCCGGAGACTGGCGCGTCTTCTACACGTACCAGTACGTCGAGCGAGACGCCGTGCTCGGCGCCTACACGACCGACGACTGGTGGTTTCACTCCTGGCACCGCGGCAGCCGGGCGGGCGTCGGTGTCACGATTCTCCCGCGGATTTTCGTCCAGGCCACGGTCGTATTTCAGAAGAGGCTCGATCTGCAGAACACTCTGAACCGGGTCATTGTCGATCTCGTCAAGATGTTCTGAACACGGCTGGCTTGCGACATCCAATGTCGTACTAGAATCACTCCACTCATGGGTAAGACACTCGTAGCCTGTCTGGACGACCTCTTCTTCCGTTCGAAGATCGAGGCGACGGCACGTCACCTGAACGTCCCGCTGCGTTTCACCGGGGCCGGCGACCTCGCGAAGACCTGCCGGGACGGAAAGACCGCCGCAGTGCTTCTCGACCTGTCGGCCAACGGCAACCCGCTCGACGCGGTGACGGAGCTGCGCGCGGACGCGGCGACACGGGATCTGCCCATCATCGGGTTCCTCTCCCACGTGGATCGCGATCTGGCGCTGCGCGCCGAGTCCTCCGGCGTGACGCGCGTCATGCCGCGCAGCGAGTTCTCCGAGAGGCTTCCCGACCTGATGATGGACCTGCTCGCTCCGGGAACCAGGAGGGAGATCCAGGAGGAGCCGGAGCTGCCGGACGAGTAAGGAATCGGGTGATCGTGCGATCGAGCCATCGGGTGAAGTGACCGCATAGCCTCAGATCACCCGTTCACCCGTTCACCCGATCGCACGATCGCACGATCGAGGGAGGAGCCGTCGTGGCGGGAACCACTCGAAGGGAATTGCTCAAAGGCGCCGTGGCGCTTCCCTTGGCCGCCCAGATCAAGACGGCTCGGCCCTCGAAGGCTTCGCGGCCCGTGGTCGTTTCCTCGGCCAATGGTTTGAGAGCGGTGGAAAAGGCCTATTCCGTGCTCGCGTCGGGAGGCGATCCGCTGGACGCCGTCATTTCCGGGGTCAATATCGTCGAGGACGACCCCGAAGACGTCACGGTCGGGTACGGCGGAATCCCCAACGAAGAAGGGGTCGTCCAGCTCGACGCCTCCGTCATGGACGGCCGCATCATGAAGGCGGGAGCGGTCGGTGCGCTGGAGAACATCAAGAACCCCTCGAAAGTGGCTCGCCTCGTCATGGAGCGGACCAACCGCGTCTTCCTCGTCGGACCGGGCGCGCTCAAGTTCGCCAGGGCTCACGGCTTCAAGGAAGACAACCTCCTGACCGAAAGGAGCCGGAAAATCTGGCTCTACTGGAAGGAGAAGCTCTCCGGACACGACGACTGGATCGAGGCCGGGAACGAGGAGGAAAAGGACCCCGACATCCGCTGGTTTATCCAGAAGTTCGGAGCGTCCGACTTCCGGCCCCAGGGCACGATCAACTGCAACGCGGTGACGAAGGAAGGAGACATCGTCGGGACGACGACGACGTCCGGCCTCTTCTTCAAGGTCCCGGGGCGCCTGGGTGACTCCCCCGTGATCGGGGCGGGTCTCTACGTGGACGGGGAGGTCGGCGCCTGCGGCTCAACCGGCTGGGGCGAGGGGAACCTGCGTTCCTGCGGCTCCCATACCGTTGTCGAGTTCCTGCGCCAGGGCAAGTCGCCGGAGGAAGCCGCCTTGAAAACGCTCGAGCGGATCTCGGCGCTCGCCAGGGAGAATCATGACGCGCGCGGCCGGCTGAAGACCGATTTCAACATCAACTTCTATGTCGTCAACAAGAAGGGGGAGCACGCGGGCGCCGCGCTCTGGTCCGGGGGGCACTACGCGGTGGCCGATGCTTCCGGAGCCCGGCTTCTGGAGTCCGCGTACCTGTACAAGCGGGAAAAGCCATAGGAACAGGTGTCAGGTTGAAGGTCTCCCGGAAAATGCGTTCACCGCGTCGAGTCCTCTCCGACTGGTTCCTCGATCAGATCACCCGGCGCCGCAGGCGTTACCACCGCTTCGTCTACAACGACCCGGTCAAGCTCAAAGCTACGCTCCGGGCCGGCGACGTTCTCCTCGTCGACGGAGACCAGGTCGTTTCCCAGGCCGTCAAGTACTTGACGACTTCCACCTGGTCGCACAGCGCGCTCTACATCGGAGACGCTCTGCTGCGGCACAAGCCCGAGTTGCGCGCCCGGCTCCATCGCCAGTTCGGGCGCGAGGCGCGGTTCCTGATCGTCGAGGCGCTCGTCGAGAAAGGCGTCATTGCCTCGCCGGCCGTGAAGTACATGGATCTGAATCTCCGGATCTGCCGGCCCATTGGCCTGCGCCCCGAGGACCTCGAGGTCATCCTGGAGCACGTGATTTCTCGGATCGGCCACACCTACGACCGCCGTAATTTCCTGGAGCTCGCCCGATACCTCCTCCCCTTCCACCTGATCCCGCTGAAGTTGAAGGAGGATGCTCTCCACTTCGGCAGCGGCGTCGAGACCGAGACGATCTGCTCGACTCTCCTGGCCGAGGCCTTCGCGAAGGTGGGATTTCCGATTCTGCCGGCGCACCTGCCCTGGAAGCCGGAAACCACGGGCGAGAGGTTCAAGCAGATGGTCCTCGGCCGCCCCACGCGCCGCGCCTACAGCGGACTCCTTCGCGCGCGGCATCCGACGCTCTGCGTCCCGCGCGATTTCGACCTCTCCCCCTATTTCGACATCGTGAAATTCAACACCGGTGAGGTCCAGGGGTTTGATTACAAGAAACTGCAGTGGGACGGAACTCCAAGCTGACGACAAGGCGTTTCAAGTTTCAGGATTCAAGTTCTCACTGGGCGTCCTGGAACCTGAAATCTGAAACTCGGAACCGGAAACCTGGCTTTTTCAGCCGCGGCCGCCGGAGAGGATCCCGTTGACGGCGTCCACGCGGCTCTGGAGGACCCGACGCATCCGCCCGACTTCGGCGTCCTGGGCGGCGAAGCGCACGCTGTCCCCCTGGAACTCGAAGCGGAGCACGGCATCCCGGTCTTCCGGCAGGAGGCCCAGCATGCCGGCGCGGTAGGCGCGCATCCACTCGGGCGAGGGCTCTGAATCCAGGCGCGCGCGGAAGTAAGTCCGGCCATCCGGCGCGGGACCTTCCCTTATGGGCTGCTCGTTGGAGAGATAGACCCGGTGTGTGGGAGCCGCCTCGCCCGGACGGCGGCGCATGGGTTTGCGGTACTGGGGACGTCTCGGAATGATGCCTCCTCTGTCCGTTCCATTCTGTCATGTTTTCCTGAAGCAGGACCATCAGGAAAACGACTCCCAGTCAGGAACTTGCGAACGAGCCAGCGGAAATGATCGTGAAACGATCCGGATGCACCCTCCTTCGGAACTCCGCGTCGGCCTGCTCCTTGGTGACGGAGGCCACGAGGGCGGGAAAGCGGTCCAGGTAGTCGAGACCGAGGCCGTAGTAGACGGCGGCGTCCAGCGCCTGGGCGATTCCCGAGTTGGAGGCGAGATCCACCTGGAACTTCCCGATCCGCGAGCTCTTCTCCTCCCTGAGCTCCTTGGCCGTCAGGCCGGTCTTCAGGAACCGCGCGACCTCGTCGAGCGTCGAGGCGACCGCGGCGTCGCGGCTCTCGGGCTTGACGGTCACGCTGACGACGAAAGGCCCGGCGACGTGGGTGGCGTGCAAGCTCGAGTGAATCCCGTAGGTCAGGCCCTCGATGTCCCGGACGCGCACGCCCAGGCGCGAAGTCAGCGACGACTGGCCCAGAGCGGAATTGGCGAGAGTGCAGGCGAGGTAGGCCGGGTCGTTTCGCCGGAGCGTCGAGGGCTCGAGCATCACGACGTCGGCGCTCGCCTTGTCCGGCATGAGAATCGTGTCCCGACCGGGGGAGGGCTCCGGCACGGCAAGCGCGGGGAACCCGGCCTCCGGGCCGCGCGCCCAGGACGAGAGGCGCTTCTCGAGACCGTCCAGGATCCGGTCGGCGGAAACGTCGCCCACGACGACGAGCTGCAGGGTCCCGGCGCCGTAGCGCTGCCGGTAGAACGCGACCAGGTCCTCGCGTGTCAGCGCCTCGACGAGCGCGATGCGCGCCTGCCCCGTGCGCCGATGGAGCGGATGCTCCGGCGGATAGACGCGCCGCGCCGCCTCTTCGTAGGCGCGCACGCTCGGCTGATCCTGTTGTTGGCGGATCGCTCCCACGACGCGCTTCTTCTCCTTCTCGAGCTCCTCGGAGGGAAAGACGGGCGAGCGCAGGATCTCGACCAGCCGGTCGAGCAGCAGGTCCACGTCGCGCGAGAGGGCGGCGCCTCCGATGTCCACGCCGACGGGATCGGAGGAGTCGGAGGAAAACGAAAGAGACGCGCCCCGGCTCTCCAGGTCTTCCGCGATCTGGAGCTTTGTTCGCTTCTCGGTCCCCTTGGCGAGCTCTCCCGCGGTCATCGAGGCGATGAGCCGGCGGCCGGGCGGAGCGAAGACGGACCCCGCGTGAAGCGAGCCCGAAACCGCAACCGTGGGATTGAAATGGTTCTCGAGAACGAGCAACTCCGTTCCGTTGCCGAGAACGCGCCGCCGCACCGCCTCCGCGACGGGCACGCGGCGGCGAGGCGAAGGCCGGACTCTGCCCGCGCGCGCCATCAGGCCGTCTCCCGGTCGGGAGCCTGCTGGTCTTCGGGGCCCGGCGGAGGAGCCGGCTCCTCGCCGCCCTCGGGCTTCGGAAGGAAGATCCCGACGGTCAGGTCATCGTCGTTCAAATACGCCTGAGCGACGCGCTGGACGTCCTCCGGCGTGACGCGCCGGATCGCCGCCGGATAGTCCGCGTACCAATCCCAGTCAGCCGCGGCGATCGCCTCAGAAAGGGAAGCCGCGACCTGATCGGTCGAATCGCGGTCGAAGATCACCTCCGCTTCGATCTGCGTCCGGGCCTTTTCCGTCTCCGCCAGCGTCACGCCTTCCCGCGCGATCCGCGAGACCCCCTCGCGGATCGCCGATTCCACGGAGGCCGGCTCGACTCCCGGCCGGACCGGCGCGAAGATCGAGAGCAAAGCCGGGTCGCGCAGCTGCCATGGCACGGCGGTGACGGAAAGCGCGAGACTCTTTTCGACGAGCGCCTGGTAGAGACGCGAGGTTACGCCGCCTCCCAGGATGTTGCCGAGCACCGCGAGCGCGTGCGTGTCGGGATGAAGCGCTTCGACGGTCCGCCACGCAAGCCCGCACCAGGCGACCTGCCCGGACCGCCTGACGGTGAAACGCCGCTCCCCTTCCTGGGGCGGCTCCACGGTGTGAACGGCCGGGATCGGGCGCGCGGACGCGGGGATCGAGCCGAAGTGGCGCGCGACCTTCGCCAGCGCCTCCTTCTCTTCGAAGTCCCCGATCACCATCGCGATCGCGTTGTTGGGGTGGTAGAAGACGTCGTAGAACTCCTTCAAACGGGCCGTCGTGACCCCCTCGATGTCGCTCCTCCACCCGATCGTCGGATGGTGGTAGGGGTGCTCGCGAAAGGCCGCCGCGAACGTGTGCTTGTAGAGGACCTGGAAGGGCGAGTTCTCTCCCCGCTCGAACTCGTTGCGGACGACCGTCATCTCCGGCTGCCGGTCCTCGTCCCGGATGAGCGAGCCGCGCATGCGCGACGCCTCGATCCGGATCGCCACTTCCAGCTGCGCCGAGGGGAGGGTCTCGTAGTAATTCGTCCGGTCGAACCAGGTCGTGGCGTTGAAGCGGGCTCCCAGGGCCTCGAGCACGGCCGCGATCGCCGTTCCCTTCTCGCGGTTGTAACGCGGCGTCCCCTTGAACATCAGGTGCTCGAGCAGGTGCGTCGCGCCGGTGTAGCCGACCGCCTCGTTGCGGCTGCCCACGCAGTACACGACCGCGAACGTCGCGACGGGGGCGATCCGGTTCTGGAGCAGCAGAAGCCGGAGTCCGTTCGCCTTCAGGCGGAACTCGCGGATGCCGGCCTTCTCCTTGACGAAGTCGTAGGCGACGGGAGCCGGGCGGTGGTCGAGGTTCGGTGTTCGGGTTCGTTTGCGCGGTGTTCGGGTCTTGCGACTTCGCGTCTTGAATTTTGGAGTGGCTACTTTGGACTTTGGACCTTGGACTTTGGACCTCACCGTTTATCGTCCACCGGCGACGTCTTCGGCTCCGTCCACGCCGATGACGTTGCCGCTGACCCACCCGGCGCCTTCGGAGCAGAGGGCGACGAGGGCGCCGGCGACGTCGGCGGGCTTCGTCATCCGTCCTGCCGGATGGATCTTGCCGATCCGCTCGATCATCGCCTCGTTGCCCGGGATTTTGCGCAACGCCGGGGTGTCGGTGACACCGGCCCGGAGCGCATTGACCGCGACCCGGTGCGGCGCGAGCTCGACCGCGAGCTGCCGGACGTAGGACTCGAGCGCCGACTTGGCCGCCGAGACGGCTCCGTAGGAGGGCCAGACGATGTGATCGCCGGCCGACGTCATCGCGAAGACGCGCGCGCCCGGCGAGAGCAGTCCCGCGAAGTGGAGGTCCTGCACCCAGTAGACGAGCGAGTTGGCCATGACGTCGAGCGTCATCTCGAGCTGGGGCTTCGCGATCGAAGCCTCCCGCGACTCCGCGAAGAACGGCTTCAGGGTCCCGAAGGCGAGGGAGTGGAGAAGAACCGAGACGCGAGACCCCGGCGGGTCGCCGCCGCATTTCTCGGCGATCGCCGCCACGACTTCTCCGCGCTTGCCGTCGTCGGCCGCGTTGACGTTGAAGAACTCCGCGCGGCGCCCCATGGAAGCGATCTCCGCCACGATCCTGTCTGCGTTGGCCTGCGTGGCCTTCCGGTCCAGGTGGACCCCGAAAACATTCCAGCCCGCCCTCGCGAGCGCGAGCGAGCACGCCTCCCCGAAGCCTGAGGAAGCGCCCAGAACGACGGCCCAGCGGGAACGGATCTCTGTGGACAAAGCGGCGCGAATCTTACCATCGGGTGATCGCGTGATCGGGCCATCAGGTGATCTAGACTCTCGCGTCACGTGATTCCGCGTGATCGATGGCTTCTCGTCGGAGCCCTGCTCGCTCTGGTAGCGGCGGTCTGGGTCGAGCCGGCTGGCTCCTGGCTCGCGGAGCCGGACGAGGCGCGCTACGCGGAGATCCCGCGCGAGATGCTCGCCTCCGGCGACTTCGTGACGCCGAGGTTGAACGGCGTGCCCTACCTCGAGAAGCCGCCTCTCCTGTACTGGGCCAATGCCGCCTCGCTGCGCCTCTTCGGCCTGACTCCTTGGGCGGCGCGGCTGCCGACTCGCCTCTTCGGGCTCGGCACGATCCTGACACTCCTCTTCGGGACGGCCGCGGTCTGGGGGACGCAGTCGGGGCTCGCGGCGGCGATCCTGTATCTCGCGGCGCCGCTCGGCTTCGCCTTCTCGCGCGTGAACCTGACCGACGCTCCTCTGACTTTCTTCTTCACGCTGACGCTCTTTCTCGCCCGGGCGACGCTTGTCCGCTACGAGGCGCGCCTGCGGTGGAAGGCGCTGGCCGCCTCAGCCGGACTCGCCGCCGCCGGAGGATTTCTGAGCAAGGGGCTCGTCGCCATCGTGCTGCCGGGTGCGATCCTCTTTCTCTGGTGCCTGGCGACACGGCGGATGCGATTTCTCACCTCGCTCCTCTTCGGCCCCGCTCTCCCCGTGTTCCTCCTCGCAGCCGCGCCCTGGTTCCTGCTCGCCGAACGCCGAACCCCCGGATTTCTCCAGTTCTTCTTCATCCACGAGCACTTCCAGCGCTTCTCGACCT
>DATIRW010000181.1:0-7751 GCA_035469365.1 Thermoanaerobaculia bacterium | reverse complement strand
AAAACGCGCTGCCGCCCGCGTCGTTGACCGGCACGAGCTCGCGATACACGACGGCGTTGCGCAGCGTCCAGGGCGCGAGCGTGAAGAGAAATCCAAGGAGCGCGGCGGCCGCGATGTGTGACCGTACCCGAAACGGGTGCCGGTGGTCGAAGAGCGGGGCGGCCAAAAGCGGCGCGAGGATGAGCGCGGAGGGACGGGTCAGGGCTGCGAGGGCGATGACCCCGCCGGCCAGGAGCGCGAGGTTCGAGGAGGGGCGATCGGTCGAAACGAGCAGCAACCAGCCCGCCGCCAGCAGCAGAAGAAGAAAGAGCGGCTCGCTCTGGATGTCGGTCGAGAGAAAGACGAAGCCGGGATGGATCGTGGCAGCGGCGCCGGTCGCCAGCGCCACGCCCCGGCGGCGGAAGATCCGCGCCGAGAGGGAGGCGAGCCCGACCGCCGCGAGCGCGCCCATCGCGGCATTGGCGATCTTGGCAAGGGCGATCCGGTCAGGCTGCCCGAGCGTGGCGGCGACCAGGAACACGGGATAGCCCGGCGCCCGGAAGTAGAACGGCTCCGTCGCCAGCGGGTAATGGCCGGTGCGGACGAGTTCTCGCGCCGCGAAAAGGTAGGCCCGCGCATCCCCAAAGCGAAGCGTCTGGAAACCGACGACGGCGATCGCCGCCAGGCGTACGGCTAAGGCAATTGCAAAGATGGCGAGTCCGGCGCGTCGGCCGATACGAGGGGTCGAGGGCAAGGTGTCAGGGCCTATGGAAGAGTCTGACAAAGTGGGAAGTCTAAGGTGTCGGGTCAAATGCAGGTGTCAGGTGCCAGGTATCAGGTGTCAGGGGTGGGAGCTGTGGTCCTAACCTGGAACCTGGCACCTGATACCTGACACCGGCCTTTTCCCTGACACCTTCACCCCAGATCGAATTCCCCCTTCTCCAGCGTCTTCTTCACCGAGCCCAGGAACTTGTCCGCGTCGGCGCCGTCGATCAGGCGATGGTCGAAGGAGAGAGCGAGGTAGCCGACGGTGCGGATGCCGAGCGCGTCGTTGCCGCCTTCGTCGGTGACGACGACCGGGCGCTTCTCGATCACGCCGACGCCCAGGATCGCGACCTGCGGCTGCGGAATGATGGGCGTGCCGAAGAGCGAGCCAAAAACACCCGGGTTCGTGATCGTAAATGTCCCGCCGTGGATCTCCTCCGGCTTCAGCTTCTTGGCGCGCGCGCGTTCGGCCAGGTCCTGCGCAGCCCGCGCCAGGCCCAGGATCGACTTCTCGTCGGCGTTCTTGATGACCGGCACGATCAGGCCCCAGTCGAGCGCCACCGCCATGCCGAGGTGGACGTCCTTGTGGTAGACGATGTTCTCGCCGTCGATCGAGGCGTTGACCTGCGGGAATTCCTTCAAGGCCTGGACGCAGGCGCGAAAGATGAAGGGGAGATAGGTCAGCTTGACGCCGTTCTTCTGGAGGAACGCGTCCTTGTGCTCCGCCCGCAGGCGCGCGAGGGCCGAGTAGTCCACCTGGAATACCGTCGCGACGTGGGCCGAGGTCCGCTTGGAGAGCGTCATGTTCTCGGCCGTGATCCGGCGGATTCTGGTCATCGCCACGACTTCGTCGCGGTCCGTGATCGCCATCGCCGGGCGCGGGGCCGGCGCCGCTTGCGGCTCCGCCCTGCCGATTTCCACGGCCTGCGCCTGCCCGCCCGCCGCGGCCCTGGCGGAGGCGGGCGCGGCCGCGACCTTGCGGTTCTCGATGTACGAGAGAATGTCGTTCTTCGTGACGCGGTTGTGGATCCCCGTTCCTTCGAGCTGCGTGATGTCCACCGAGTGCTCGGACGCGATCTTCCGCACCAGCGGGGAAGAGCGCCGGCGGATCCGCTCCTCGATGGACTCGATGCGTCCCCCCTCCTTCGCTGAAACTTCGGAAGGCAAGCCCTTTGGGGCGGCGGCTGCTGGCGGCGGTTGCGGGACGGGAGCCGCGGGCGCGGGCTTCTCCGCCGGTTTTTCGGCGGCCTCCTTTGGAACCTCGGCGGGAGCCGGAGGCGCCTGAGCCGCCGGAGCCGGAGCGGCGGGTTTCGGCGGCGGAGCTGCCTGCGCGGGAGCCGAGGGCGGCGCGGGCTGCTCGGCAGCCTCGCCGATCGAGGCCACGACCGTATTAATGGCCACCGTCTGCCCCTCGGGCACCTTGATCTCCAGCAGTGTTCCGGCAACCGGGGAGGGGATCTCGGCATCCACCTTGTCGGTGGAGATCTCGAAGATGGGCTCGTCCCGCTTGACGGTCTCTCCAACCTTCTTCAGCCACTTGGTGATCGTCCCCTCAGCAATGGACTCGCCCATCTGCGGCATGATGACGTCGGTTGCCATACGCCTCCTCTTTGTTTCGTTCATGTCATCCTGAGGCGCGCAGCGCCGAAAAATCTCGCATCCGGCGTCGTGGGAGCAGATCCTTCGCTCCGCTCAGGATGACGGAGAAGAGGATAGCACCTGCGCCCGCCGCTCGCCCTCCACCGTTGACCGGCGCGGCGCCACCATTGGCCGAAGAAGGCGGGACATGACGCCGCCGCGCGCGTAACTTCATGGCGAGGAGGTGGAGCCAACATGAGTTACGTCAGTGAAGGGCGGCGGGTCTCGAGACTGATCGCCGGAGGACTCTTGCTGTTCGTCGGCGCCCTGTTCGTCCTGCAGAATCTCGGATACGTGCGGGCCGGGCAGTTCGGAGATTACTGGCCGCTGTTTCTCGTCTGGATCGGCCTCTCCCGGATGATCGGGCCCGCGCGGGCGCGGCACTTCGCATCGGGGCTCGTCATCTTTGCCCTCGGCGTCTTCTTCCAGCTCGACCGGCTGGACGTGATCTGGGTTCCGATGCGCCAGTTCTGGCCGATTCTCCTGATCGCCGTCGGCTTCGGGTTGATCGCGGACTCGCTGATCTCCCGCAGGCGCGGAGGGGCCGGGATCACACCCTCCTCGCAGGCCGGCCCGGGAGGTGGGGCATGAACGAACGGCGCGGTTATCACGCTGACGGCCGGGTCGTCTGGGGCGGGATCCTGATCCTGCTCGGCGTCGTTTACGCGCTCGACGCCTTCGGCGTTCTCACCGCCGGCGACATCCTCCAGTACTGGCCGCTGATCCTCATCGGGATCGGCGTCACGAAGATCTCGCAGGCTCGTTTGTCGTCTCAGCGGACGGGAGGCTTCATCCTGGTCGCGATCGGAGGCGTCTTCCTCCTCCGGTCTCTTCACCTCGTCTGGTTCCACTCGCGGGACGTGTGGCCGGCCGTCTTTCTCCTGGTTGGAGGATTCCTCGTCTGGCAGGCGCTGACACGCCGCCACGCGCCCGCCGGCGGGGAGAGCGAAAAGAGCCCGGACGAGCGCGTCCTGGAGAACGCCCGGGAGGGACTCGCGGCCTCGCGGGACAGAAGGATAGAGCTGGGCTCGGTCCTGAACGAGTTCGCCTTCATGGGTGGCGGAGACCGCGTCGTGCGGGCTCAGGACTTCCGCGGAGGAGACATCACCGCCATCATGGGGGGCTTCGGCATCGACCTGCGCGGCGCGGCGATCGCCGGAGACTCCGCGACGGTCAACATCTTCACGCTCTGGGGCGGCGTGGACCTGAAGGTCCCCGAGGACTGGAACGTGGCGGTGTCCGGCGTGCCGCTCCTCGGCGTCTTCACCAATTCCGCGCACGCGGTGCGGCAGGGGGACCCGGCGGCGAAGACGCTCGTCGTCAAAGGGGTCGCGATCATGGGGGGCGTCGAGGTGAAGAACTGACCCCTTAGAAGATGCATCCGATCCTCGCGCGCAAGAGAAGATTGCTGCCGTATCTGGCGGCATCGCTGCCGCTCGGCGCGCTGCTGACCGTGCTGCTCGCCCGCCCGGGCGCGTATTCGCTGGCGCAGGCGGCCGCGGTTGCATTTCCTCTCGCGGTCGTCCACGCGTTCCTCGGTCTCTCGGCCTGGTATCCGTGCCGCAGTCTTCCGCTGAGTCGCGCGAAGGCGCCGGTCCTGCTCGCGTCGCACGGCGGCGCCGCCCTCGTCACGAGCGCCGCGTGGGTCCTGCTCGGAGCCGGGATCGGACGTCTCCTCGAACAGGTCCCGGCGCTCTCGGGCATGGCAGACGGTTACGCGGCTCAGGTCCCGCCGCTCTTCGCGGTCGGCGTTCTCCTCTACCTCCTGTCGGTCGCCCTGCACTACGTGCTCCTCGCCTTCGAGGCGGCGAGGGAGGCGGAGCGGCGGGAGGCGCAGCTGCGGCTGCTGGCCCGGGAGGCGGAGCTGAAGGCCCTGAAATCGCAGGTGCAGCCTCACTTCCTCTTCAACTGCCTGAACTCGATCAGCGCGCTCGCCGGAAGCGATCCGGCGCGCGCGAGGGAGATGTGCCTGGGTCTCGCGAGCTTCCTCCGGCAGAGCCTCGCGGTCGGCGAAAGGGCGAGCATCCCCGTCGGAGAGGAGCTGTCGCTCGCCCGAAGCTACCTGGACGTCGAGCGGATCCGCTTCGGGAAGAGGCTCGCCGTCGAGGAGTCGGTCGAGCCGTCGGGAGAGGACTGCATGGTGCCGCCGCTCCTGCTGCAGCCGCTCGTCGAGAACGCGGTCGTGCACGGGATTGCGACGCTTGCGGAAGGGGGCGCCGTGCGCCTGGAAGCCAGCCGCTCCGGCAACCGCCTCCGGATCGTCATCGAAAACCCGTTCGATCCCGACGCGCCCTCTCGCCGCAGCAGCGGCCTCGGCCTGAAGATGGTGCGCGACCGGCTCGCCGCCCTCTACGGCCCGGATGCGATGTTCGCGGCGAGAAGGCTTGAGGGGCGTCATTTGGCAGTTATCTCAATCCCTGCGAGGGCCTGAGCCGAGGAGCAGGCGTCAGGTTTGAAGGTGTCAGGGAAAATGCAGGTGTCAGGTGCCAGGCATCAGGTATCAGGGACGGGAGGCTGGCGCCCAACCTGACACCTGGCACCTGATACCTGACACCTGCATTTCACCTGGCACCTGTTCCCTGACACCTGGAACCCGGTTACGATCGATAAGCAAGTCGTATTACAATCTCGTTATCGATAGGAGATCCTATGTCCGCCGTCACGGTTTCGCCCAAGTACCAGGTCGTCATCCCGAAGGAGATCCGGGAGTCTCTGAAGATCCAGCCCGGCCAGAAGGTCCAGGTCATCGCTTACGGTGGCCGGATCGAGCTGGTCCCCGTCAGGACGCTGAAACGGATGCGCGGCTTTCTGAAGGGGATTGAAACTCGCGTGCGGCGCGAACGGGATCGAGAGCTGTGAACGTCGTGGATTCCTCCGGCTGGCTCGAGTATTTCGCCGACGGACTGAACGCGAAGTTCTTCGCGCCGCCGCTCCAGGCCTCGTCCGAATTGCTCGTTCCCACGCTCAGCCTCTACGAGGTATTCAAGCGAGTGTTCGAGCAGCGGGGCGAGGATGCCGCGCTCGCCGCGGTAGCCCTGATGCAGCAGGGGGGCGCCGTCGTGGATCTGACTCCATCAATCGCTCTTGCGGCCGCTCGGCTGTCGCTGGAACTGAGAGTCCCCATGGCCGACAGCGTGATGCTGGCTACGGCCCGAGAACAGGATGCCTTGTTTTGGACCCAGGATGCGGATTTCAAGGATGTCCCGGGAGTGAAATACATCCCGAAGCGGCCGACAATCCGATGAATGCAGGTGTCAGGTGCCAGGTATCAGGGACCGGAACCTGGCGCCTAACCTCACACCTGGCCTCTCATACCTGACACCTGCATTTCCCCTGACACTTGTTCCCTGACACCTAGGCTCCGTTACGATTCCCACATGGTCGACTCCATCCGAGTGCTCATCGTGGATGACGAGGAGCCCGCGCGGGCAGTCCTGCGCGAGATGCTCGGCCGAATTCCGGGAGTCTCCATCGTGGGTGAGTGCGGCGACGGGATGGAAGCCGTCAAGGCCGCCGGGCAGCTCAAGCCGGACGCCGTCTTTCTCGACATCCAGATGCCGAGGCTCGACGGCTTCGAGGCCATGGGGCTCCTGGATCCTGCGATCGCCGTCGTTTTCGTCACCGCCTACGACAATTACGCCGTCAAGGCCTTCGAAGTCCGCGCCGTGGACTACGTCCTGAAGCCCTTCAGCGAAGCGAGGCTCGCCGAGGCGCTCGAGCGGGCGCGGGAGCGCGTGCGAGAGAGGGGGAGACCGGACGCCGGCGCGCTGGCGGCGGCCTCCCGTCCGCCCGGCCAGTTTCTCTCCCGCATCGTCGTGCGCGACGGTCCGAACATCCGAGTCATCCCCGTCGAGAAGCTCGAGTTCGCCGAGGCGCAGGACGACGACGTCCTGTTCAAAACCGAAGGAAAGAAGTACCGAAAGCCTCAAACGCTCGCGAGCCTGGCCGCGACACTCGACCCCGCCCGCTTCCCCCGCGTGCACCGCTCCTACGTGATCAACCTCGACCGCCTCCAGCGAGTCGAGCTCTACGCCAAGAACAGCCACATCGCAATCCTCGCTGACGGCTCCCGAATCCCCGTAAGCCGAGAAGGCCACACTCGCCTTCTCCACCTCCTCGAAGGCCGCCCCCCCGCTACGTAGGGGCGGTCCCTTGGGCCGCCCACCCCTCTTCGTCTCGCCGACACATCGAGACGACCGATGTCCCGCCCGCGCCCCCCGGATCCCACGACCGCGCCCTGCGCCGTAGGGGCGGGCCTTGCCCCGCCCGGCTACCCCACTTCGTTACTCCGATCCGTCGCGACGGCCGATGTCTCGTTCGGGCCACCGACTGCCCGCGGCCTTGACAAAGGAGCTTCTAGAAGCTACTTTGTCGTGGTGCGCTCAGTTGGCTTGAAGACCCTGAAGAACAAGCTCTCCGAATACGTCCGTCTGGCGGCTCAGGGCGAGACCGTCCTCGTCACCGACCGCGAGCGCGTGGTCGCGGAACTCGTGCCGCCCAGGGAGAACCGCAGTCCGTTGCTCTCGGATGCCCTGCTCGCAGAGGCTGTGCGCGGAGGGTGGATCACCCCCGCTCTCCTGCCTCCCGGACAGCCTCCACCCAACCTGCCCGTTGCCCGTCTCAAGAAGATTTTGACAGAGCTCGAAGCGGATCGACGGGATCGTTGATCTACCTCGATACGTCTGTCGCGCTCGCGCAGCTGCTCGCCGAGGACCGGGTTCCTCCGAAGGGGCTTTGGGCCGAGACCCTCGTTTCGAGCCGTCTGCTGGAGTACGAGGTCTGGACCAGAGTCCACGCCCGGCGACTTGCCGCGTCGCATGGGGAGGCCGTGCGAGCGCTCATCGGCCGTGTGTCGCTCCTCGAGCTGGCGCCGCCTGTCCTCGCGCGGGCCCTGGAGCCTTTCCCGGCGCCTGTTCGAACGCTCGACGCGCTCCACTTGGCGTCGATCGAATTTCTTCGCTCGCGCGGGCAGGATATCGCGCTCGCGAGCTATGACGATCGGCTCTCAGCAGCTGCCGCCCGGCTGGGCGTCCCCTCCTATCCGCTCCCGCCCCGGTAAGTTCAGCCGGACGATCTGCCTCGGCTAGCCTTGCACCCGTGAGGTGCAGGTCGAGCTGATCCCGATGTTGAGGCGCATCGGCTCGCAGTTTCGCCTATTGAAAGTGTTTGCATCAACAGCGAGACGGGAGCAGATCCCTCGTCTCTCTCGGGATGACAAGGAACTGGGATTGGGATGAATGTCGGCTCAGGGTTTCCACATTCGGGAGTCGAGGGAGATGGGCTCGGGTTTTCCAACACGGATTTCTCCGAAGAGGGGTTGGGCGGGGTTCAAGAGATAGTTCCTTTCATGGGGGACTACGGCGGAGGGG
>DATIRW010000180.1:0-9054 GCA_035469365.1 Thermoanaerobaculia bacterium | reverse complement strand
CCGTGCCCGCCTGGTCCATCCTCGTGGGGCTCCTGGTCTCCATGTCGGTCGGCCTCTTCTTCGGCCTCTATCCCGCTGTGAAGGCCTCGCGCCTCGATCCCATCGAAGCCCTCCGCTACGAGTGACGTCGCTGCGCGCTTGCGCGGCGCGAGGCTCGGAGTGCCTGTAAGATTCCGCGGGTTCGAATGACTCTCTCTGTCGGCGTGCGTCTGGGCCCGTACGAGATTCTCGCTCCGCTGGGAGCGGGAGGGATGGGGGAGGTGTACCGGGCGAGGGACCCACGGCTCGGGCGCGAGGTCGCGATCAAGGTCCTGCCGGCGACATTCTCGCAGGACGCGGACCGGCTGAAGCGGTTCGAGCAGGAGGCCCGGGCGGCCGGAGTCCTCAATCACCCCAACATCACGGCGGTCTACGACATCGGGACGCACGAGGGCGCCCCCTACATCGTCTCGGAGCTGCTCGAGGGAGAGACGCTGCGAGGGCGGCTCGCGGGCGGAGCCCTTCCGCCGCGCAAGGCCATCGACTACGCCCTCCAGATCGCGCACGGCCTCGCGGCGGCGCACGAGAAAGGGATCGTCCACCGGGACTTGAAGCCGGAGAACGTCTTCGTCACGAAGGACGGACGCGTCAAGATCCTCGACTTCGGCCTTGCCAAGCTCGTCCAGCCCGAGGAGCGGGGCCGGGAGACGGAGCTTCCCACGGCCACCGAGCCGGGGGTCGTCATGGGGACGCTCAGCTACATGTCTCCGGAGCAGGTCCGGGGACTCCCGGCCGATGTCCGGTCTGACATTTTCGCCTTCGGCGCGATCCTCCACGAGATGCTCTCCGGGCAGCGCCCCTTCTCCGGGGCAACGGCGGCCGACACGATGAGCGCCATTTTGATGAAGGAGCCGCCGGACCTCGCGGTGACGAACCAGGCGATCTCACCCGGTCTCGAGCGCATCGTGCGGCATTGCCTCGAGAAGAACCCGGAGGAGCGATTCCATTCGGCGCACGACGTGGCATTCGACCTCGAGACCCTCTCGGGCCTTTCGGCGCCGGGCGCGCGTCCTTCCACGTTTCCGGCGGCCCGAGGCCGGCGGCTCTGGCCCGCGGCGGCGGCGGCTCTCGTTCTCGCAGCCGCCGTCGGTCTCTTCGGCTATCTCTCCGGCCGGAAAGCGGGGGACCGCCCGCTGCCGACGTTCTCCCAACTCACGTTCCGGCGCGGTTACATTCACGAGGCGCGGTTTGCCCCGGACGGACAGTCGCTCGTCTACTCGGCGTCGTGGGAAGGCCAGCCCGCGCAGATCTTCGTCGGCCGGCCCGGGAGTGCCGAGGCCACGCCGCTCGCGCCGGCGGACGCGTCACTCCTGGCCGTTTCCTCTTCCGGAAAAATGGCCGTCGCTCTTCGGCCGACAGCCACGGCGTTCGCCTGGCTGGGAACGCTCGCGGAGGCTCCGCTCGCAGGCGGCGCGCCGAGGGAGTTGCTCGAAAGCGTGGAGTGGGCGGACTGGTCCCCTGATGGCAAGAGCCTCGCGACCGTTCGCTTCGTCGGCGGAAAGTGTCGCCTCGAATTCCCGATCGGGAAGTCCCTGTACGAAACGGCCGGCTTCATCACGCACCCCCGCGTCTCACCCGGGGGCGACCTCGTGGGCTTTCTCGATCATCCAAGCCAGGGAGACGACGGAGGCTCGGTCGCGGTCGTGGACGGCACCGGCCGAAAGAAAACGCTTTCGGACGGGTGGCACAGCGTGCTCGGCCTCTCCTGGGCGCCGCGCGGGCGCGAGATCTGGTTTACCGCGACGCGCTCGGGCGGCAACCGGTCGCTCTGGGCGGTCTCCCTGGGCGGCCACGAGCGCCTCCTGGCGAAGGCGCCTGGCATCCTGACTCTCAACGACGTGGCTCCCGACGGCCGCGTCCTCATCAGTCACGATTCTGTGCGGCTGGGCATCCTCGGGCTCGCCCCGGGCGAGACAAAGGAGCGCGACCTTTCATGGCTCGACTGGTCTCTGATGAGGGATCTCTCCGCCGACGGAAAGACGCTCCTCTTCGACGAGAGCGGCCAGGGAGGAGGGACCAACTACAGCATCTACCTCCGCAAGACAGATGGTTCGCCGGCGGTGCGGCTGGGAGACGGCGCCGCGTTCGCGCTCTCGCCGGACGGAAGGTGGGTGGCTTCGAGCCCGCCGGGTCCCGCTCCCCGGCAACTCCTGCTTCTCCCAACGGGGCCCGGAGAGCCCAGGCGCCTCTCCGGTGACTCGATCAATCACAACTGGACGAGGTTCTTCCCCGACGGCAGGCGGATCCTGTTCGCGGGCGACGAGCCGAAGCATGGTCTTCGCCTGTACGTCCAGGACCTCTCCGGAGGCCCGCCCCGCCCGGTTTCGCCGGAAGGAGTCCGCGGCTTCCCGGTAACTGTTTCGCCGGACGGCAAGTGGGCCTCCGCGGTAGGGCCCGACGAGCAGGTCTCGCTCTATCCCGTGGAGGGGGGCCAGCCTGCCAGGGTCCCCGGACTCGAGCCCGGCGAAGTGGTGACGCAATGGACTCCCGATGGGCGTTTTCTCTATGTGCGGAACCTGACCGGTGTGCCGGCGAGAATCTCCCGGGTGGAGCGGGAGACCGGCCGGCGGGAGCCCTGGAAGGAGCTCATGCCTTCCGACTCGGCCGGCCTGCTCGCGATCTTCGGCGCATACTTCTCGGCCGATGGGCGGTCGTATGCGTACACCTATGCGCGAAACCTCTCGGATCTCTACCTGGTCGAGGGAGTCAGGTGATTTTGGATTTTGGATTTTGGATTGACGGTGGCCGGAACTGTTCCAAGAGAAGTGATGGTCGTGGGCAGGGAGCTGGCGATCGTCTGGGAAGACGGGCGGGAGCACTACATCCCTCTGGAGAAGCTGAGGCGCAACTGCCCCTGCGCGATGTGCAAGGGGGAGAAGGACATCTTCGGCAACGTCTACAAGGGAAAGGAGCGCCCCTACACGCCCGCCTCTTTCCAGGTCTCCGGCCACCGCCGTGTCGGCGGCTACGCGCTCCAGATCGACTGGGCGGACCGGCACAACGACGGCATCTATTCCTGGGAGACGCTGCGGCAGTTAGCGGAGGGTGACACCTGACGGGAATCGGGTGATCTGCGATCGGGTGATCAGATGATCTGGGGAGCCCCGGTCAATCACCCGATCGCTCGATGACCCGATCACCCGATTATTTGTTATTCTCGGCGCCCCCGGAGAGGTGTCCGAGTGGCTTAAGGAGCACGCTTGGAAAGCGTGTGTGCCCAAAAGGTACCGGGGGTTCGAATCCCCCCCTCTCCGCCAGGAAGAATCGGGTGATCAGCGATAGGGTGATCGGGTGATCCGGGGTACTTGACCCGATGAACCGATGAACCGATCGAGAAAGAATAGGCGTAGTTAGCATGGCCACGACGGATGCCGCCGCTGCGGATCTGGATCTGGTTCGCCGCATTAAGGCGGGGGACGATCGGGCGTTCGAGGAGATGGTGAGCCGATACCACGCGCGCGTCTATTCTCTTTCTTATGGTGTCCTGCGAAACTCGCAGGACGCCGAGGAAGCCACGCAAGACGCCTTTCTGACGCTCTACCGGAAGATCGGCACGTTCGATGAATCCCGGAAGTTCTTTTCCTGGTTCTACCGTGTCGCGTTGAACAGCGCCTACAGCCGGGCGCGGCGCCGGACGTCGCTCCCGACCGTGGCGATCGAGGATCGCCTCCCGAGGTTCTCCGGCGACGGGCACTTCGCCGCGGATGTCCCCGACTGGAGCGTCGCGATCGAGGACCAGGCAGTTGCCCGGGAGCTCGCCGCGCGCGCGGGAGAGTTCATCGCGGAGCTACCGCCCGCCTACCGCGACGTGATCTGGATGAGCGACGTGGAGGGAATGACGGCCGGGGAGATCGCCGAGACCCTCGACATCTCGATCCCCGCCTTCAAGTCCCGGCTCCACCGGGCTCGACTTTCCGTGCGTCAGAGGCTGGCGGAGGTCGCCGGCCCGCACACCCGAGCGGAGGCCGCGGGATGAAAGACGGGATAACCTGCCAGCAGCTCATTCTCGATTGCCTTCTCGAGTTCGAAGAGGGCGCGATGCCGGAGCAGGAGCGGCGGGAGTTGCAGCTGCACTTCGATATGTGCCCTCCCTGCATGAATTTCCTCTCGACCTACCGGGCAACGGGGAAGACGCTCAAGATGTTGAAGCCCACGGAGATTCCTCCTACCCTGGCATCGACCGTGATGGCCTTCGTGCGCGCCCGCCGGGAAAAGGGATGACGGTCGGAAGACCGGCGAGGCTGGTGATCCTCTGCGGCCTCGCCCTCATCCTCTTCTCGGCGCTCTTTTCGATGGCCGCCTGGTACGATTGGTGGCCCCGCCTTCCGCCGGGCGCTCTCCACGACACGGATCTGTGGGCGGGACTGGCTGCCGGAGTCCTCCTTCTCTTCCTGTTGCTTCGCCGCGACCCCGGCAAGGCTTCGTAACCCTGGTCGCACCCACGGGAAGAACGCCAAAGACGGTGCGACAGCAAAGATCGCCGGTGAGATAGAATCCCATTTCCGGCGGCGGAAGATGGGTTCGGGCCCTGTGCGACGGAAGCCTCCGAACCTCGTCAGGTCCGGAAGGAAGCAGCGATCAGGAGGCGACCCCGTGCGCCGCAGGCAAACCTGAACTCATCTTCAGCCGCCGGTTTCTGAATTCCGGGCTACGGGCGGACCACTCATGCACCTCGCGCTTCCGAGAAAATGGCGTCCCCGCGTCTTCGACGACCTCGTCGGCCAGGAGGGCGTCGCGCGGACCCTGTCCAACGCGATCGCGGAAGGCCGCGTCGCCTCCGCCTATCTCCTGACGGGGCCGCGCGGTGTCGGCAAGACCTCGACCGCCCGCATCCTCGCGCGCGCCTTGAATTGCGAGCGCGGGCCGACGGTCCACCCCTGCGACGAGTGCGCCTCCTGCCGCGAGATCCTGGCTCGCGGCGAGTCCCTCGACGTCCACGAGATGGACGGCGCGTCGAACCGGAAGATCGAGAACGCCCGGGAGTTGATCGAGACGGTCCGATACGCCCCGCAGCGCGACCGCTTCCGGATCGCCATCATCGACGAAGTCCATATGCTCACGACGGAGGCCTTCAACGCCCTCTTGAAAACGCTTGAGGAGCCTCCGCCCCACGCGCGCTTCATCCTGGCCTCCACCGAGCTGCACAAGATTCCCCCGACGATCGTGTCGCGCTGCCAGCGCTTCGGGTTCCGGGCGCTGACGGTGGCCGAGATCGCCGAGCAGCTCCAGAAGGTCGCCGCCGAGGAGAAGATCCGTGTGACTCCGGGAGCCCTCGGGATGCTCGCCGCCGCCGCGGAAGGGAGCCTGCGAGACGGGCTTTCGCTGCTCGACCAGGCGGCCACTCTGTCGGGAGGCTCGGTGGACGAGGCCGGCTGTGCGGAGATCCTCGCGCTCGTGGACCGCGAGCTTCTGGAAGGGGTCTTCTCGGCCGCGGCCTCGGGAGACCGGGGCGCCGCGGTCGCGACGCTCGGCAAGCTCTTCGACGCCGGCGAGGATCCCCGCCGCGTGGGCAAGGAGTTCCTGTCGCTCCTTCGACGCCTCCTGATGCTCGCGGCGGGAGCCCGGGGGGACGTGCCCGAGGCCGACCAGAAGCGTCTGACCGCCCTGTCCCGCGCGATGCCGTACGAGAATCTGCTTCGCGCCGTTTCCCTGGCGATCGAGTCGGACGCTCTCGTGCGGAGAGGCGACGATGCGGGAATCGTCCTCCAGATGCTCGTTCTGAAGCTCGCCGAGCTTCCGCGCCTGAAGTCGATCGAGGACGTGCTTTCCGGAGCCGCCGCGCCGACCGCTCCCGCGGCTTCCGCCGCGCCTCCCCGGTCCGACACGCACGGTCCGCGCATCCTCTCCCTGGTGCCGGTCGAGGCCGAGAGGGCGGCGCCGGCTTCCACGCCTGCCTCTCCCGCTGACGCGCTTTCCCGTTTCTCCGATCTGCTGGACGCCCGCCGGAGGGTCACGGGAGCCCAGGTGAGCCTGGCCGAGTCCATTGGTGTGGACGGCGACGACCTCGTCCTTCGTTTTGGAATCGACAAGGCCGCCGCCAAGGAGGCTCTGGAGGAGCCGCCGGTCCGAAAGTTGCTGGCGGAGGTGGCGCGGGAGGCGTTCGGGCGCCCCTTGCGCATCGTGTTGAAGACCGGCCCTCCCGCCGATGGAGACCTGGGCCAGGCCGCGCGCGAGGTGCCCCGGGAAGCGATTTCCCGCGAGCGAGCAAGCAATCGCGCCGAGACCGACCCGGTCGTCCGGAGCGCCATGGAGCTCTTTCGAGCCGAGCTGACGGAAGTGAAGGAGGAAGAGTGAAGGAATCGGGTGATCTGCGATCGTGTGATCGAGCGATTGAGGCGCCCCAGATCACCCGATGACCCGATCACCCGATCACCCGATCTGCAAAGCACAATGAATATTCAAAAGATGATGCAGCAGGCCCAGGCCATGCAATCAAAGATGCAGCAGGAGCTCGAGGCTCTACGGATCGAGGCCTCCTCCGGCGGCGGCATGGTTACCGTCGCGATGTCGGGAACCAAGGAGATCCTCTCGGTCAGAATCGATCCGACCTGCGTGGACCCCAAAGACGTCGAGACGCTTCAGGATCTGGTCCTGGCGGCTTGCCGGGAGGCGGCGCGCCAGGTGGACGAGACCGTCCAGAAGAAGACCTCCGCGATGCTCGGCGGCATGATGCCCGGGATGCGATGACCCTGGCCGGGGTCTTCTCATGAGGGGCGTCCCGAAGTCATTCGAGCGTCTCGCCATGGAGTTGCAGCGGCTTCCCGGAATCGGCGGCAAGAGCGCGGCGCGGCTGGCCTACTACCTGCTGCGCGCTCCGAAGGAGGACGCCGAGCGCCTCGCGCAGGCGATCTCCGAGTCGCGGGCCGCTGTTCGGCGCTGCTCGATCTGCAACACCCTGACGGAGGAGGACCCGTGCGACGTCTGCTCCGATCCGGAGCGCGACCCTTCGCTCCTCTGCGTCGTCGAGGAGCCAGGCAACGTCGCCGCGATCGAGAAGACCCGGGAGTTTCGCGGCCGCTACCACGTGCTCTGGGGCGCTCTTTCGCCGTTGAAGGGCATCGGCCCCGACGAGATCGACGGGGAAGGATTGCTGCGCCGTGTCACCTCGGAGGTCCGGGAGGTCATCCTCGCGACGAATCCGAATGTCGAAGGGGAGGCGACCGCCCTCTACATCGCCAGGAAGTTGAAACCGACCGGAGTGCGCGTGACGCGGATTGCCTTCGGTCTGCCGGTGGGCGGAGATATCGAATACGCCGACGAGGTTACGATGGCGCGATCCTTGGAGAACCGACGGGACCTATAAGGAAATCGGGTGATCTCCGATCGTGTGATCGGGTAATTCGCCCTCGTCGATTACCCGATGGCTCTCTCACCCGATCATTTCATATTCCTTGGTCGCCAATCCGCTCTGCTAAAGTTAATCCTAATAGGAGAACAAATAGCTGTATGAGCTCCCACGACCTCGTTCTCTACGACGAGGACTTTCAGAAGATCCGTCAGACCCTGCAGCGTCTTCTTCTGGATGCGAACGCCAATCTTGTTTTCCTGGTGGACAAGAGCGGCCAGCAGATCGCGGCGGTCGGAGACATGAAGTCTCTCGATGCGACCTCGCTCGCATCGCTGACGGCCGGCAACGTCGCGGCCACCGACGGCCTCGCGCGGCTCATCGGAGAGAAGGAATTCTCGGTCCTTTTTCACGAAGGGGAGAAGGACAACCTCCATATCTCGATCGTGGCGCGGCGGGTGATCCTGGTGGTCCTCTTCGACAATCGGGCCTCCCTCGGCCTTGTCCGGCTGCGCGTGCGGCGCGCCACGGCGGAGCTGGAGACCGTGTTCGAGGAGATCGCCCGGAAGCACGAGAGCGGGAGACTCTCCCCTGCGGGGGTGCTGGAAACCCGCTTCTCCGAGATCACCGACGAGGACATCGACCGCCTCTTCTCCGAGTAGCCTCGGCGCGTCCATTCCGGCTGATGACGTTCATCAACTACTCGCAGCGGGAAATCAACTGCAAGATCGTCTATTACGGGCCCGGACTCGGCGGCAAGACGACGAACCTGCAATTCATCTACGACCACGCCGCAGCCGCCTCGAAGGGTAAGCTCGTCTCGCTCGCGACGGAAACGGAACGGACACTTTTCTTCGACTTTCTGCCGCTCGACTTCGGCGAGATCCGCGGCTTCAGGGCGCGCTTTCACCTCTACACGGTGCCGGGGCAGGACATCTACGATGCTTCGCGCGCGCTCATCCTGAGGGGAGTGGACGGCGTCGTCTTCGTCGCGGACTCGCAGGAGGCCCGGATGGACGCCAATGTCGAATCGCTCCGGAACCTCGACAAGAACCTGAGGGAGCAGGGATACGATTTCGCCACGATCCCCTACGTCCTCCAGTTCAACAAGCGGGACCTGCCGACCGCCGTCCCGTTGCGGGAGATGCACCGCCTGTTGAACATCAGGGGAGAGCCGACCTTCGCGGCGACCGCGACGACCGGGTTTGGCGTCTTCGAAACGCTGAAGGAATCCGCCCGCCAGGCCCTGTCGGAGTTGCGAAAGAAATGACCGACCAGGAGTGTGTCCAGGTCAATCGCCGTTTGGCTGGGCCCGTCGTGCTCAGTCCCGGTCGCGGCGCGAGGAGCCGAGTAACCGGAGGGAGGAGCCTCGCGCCGCGGGAGCGTAGCGTTTGCACGGTGCGCCGAAAGGCGCAGATCCCGCGCAAGCGCGGAGCGACGACGGTTAACTGTCGGCGCGCCCGGGCGCGGAGGCCGGCTCGAAGCAGGCGCGCTCGTCCGTGCAGTCCTCCGGCAGCGCGAGGACGCCATCGGGACCGTCCGGGCGCATCGTCTTCAGGCACCAGTACTGCGCCGTCGAAGAGGAGCGGGATATGTCCCGTTCGGTGTAGGAGTCGGGCACGTACCAGGTCTTCGTGCGCAGATGCCGGCAGAGCAGGGGGTCGGGCTGGCGGGTTCCGTCCTTGATCGCCTTCGCGAAGCGCGCTATCGGGTCAGCCATCAGGGCAGTT
>DATIRW010000179.1:0-4169 GCA_035469365.1 Thermoanaerobaculia bacterium | reverse complement strand
GGGGATCCCGCTCGAGATCTTCGACGGCCGCCGCACCTGGCTCGTTCGGCATCCTGCCCCGCCTTCGGAATTCAGGGTGTCTTCCGAGAGGGCGAACACCCGTTTCGTCGAGGGGCGCCATGCGAGCATGCGGTCGAA
Organism: Thermoanaerobaculia bacterium; assembly: GCA_035469365.1. Taxonomy (GTDB): domain Bacteria; phylum Acidobacteriota; class Thermoanaerobaculia; order UBA5066; family Gp7-AA6; genus JAWOLE01. Next base: position 4,031 of record DATIRW010000179.1, on the reverse strand, counting down.
CACGTCCATCGAGCTCGACGGAGTCCCGACGGCGACCGCGTCGTTCGAGGGGCGCTCGGAAGACGCGCCCCAACTGGCCGCTCTGCTCTTTCACGAGGCCTTTCACGTCTTCCAGGCGCGGCGGCACCCGAAGTGGGGAGGCAACGAGGTGGACCTCTTCCTCTACCCGGTCGAGGATGCGGAAGCTCTGGGTCTGCGGCGCCTCGAGTCCGCGGCGCTCGAGTGCGCTCTCGCCGCGGGAAGCGGCCCGGGGGCGGCGGCGTGGGCGGCGCGGGCCCTCGAGATCCGGCGGGAGCGATTCCGGCTTCTCCCGGCGGCGGCCGCCGCTTACGAGCGGGGCTCCGAGCTCAAGGAAGGTCTCGCGCGGTACATCGAAGCGCAGGCCGCCGGACCTGGATCGATCCTCTTTCCCCGGGCCGAGTTCCCTTCGGGCGCTATCCGCGATCGCGCGTATGTCTCCGGCTGTGCCATGGCGCTTCTGCTCGACCGCCTCAACCATGGATGGAAGCCGAGGCTCGAAGAGAAGGACGACGTCGCTCTGGATGAGCTCCTCGGCCGCGCCGTCTCCGGCGTGTCCCCGAACGATTTTCGCGCCGGCGAGACTGTGCGGGCCGCACGCCGGGCGCGGCGGGACGTGGCCGCCGAGATCGCCCGGCTGGCCTTGCTCCGAAGAGAGTTCCTCGAGGCCCCCGGCTGGAAGCTCGTCGTCGAGGCGGGGGGCCCTCTGTTTCCGCAGAACTTCGATCCGCTGAACGTCGAACGTCTCTCCCCGTCGGAGGTCCTCCACACGCGATGGATCAAGCTCGGCAACGCTTCCGGTGCCCTCGAAGTACTCGGCCGCCGATGCCTGACCGAGTCGGCCGGGAAGCACCCTCTCTTCGAAGGCGTCCGCCGCGCCACGGTCACTGGTCTTTCGTCCGCACCTCGAATTGAAGAGTCAGACGGCGCCGTAAGGCTCTCCGAGAAAGGCCTGACCCTCGTGTTCCGCGACGCCCGCGTCTTCCGGTCGGGTCAAACCGTGACGATCACCCTCAGGACTCAGCGCGAAGCGACGAGAGCAGATCCTTCGCTTCGCTCAGGATGACAGGGGAACGGGAGAGCTCGACATGTCCGCAGCGACAAATCCAATAGACCACCACGATGCCGCCGTTGCACGCGGTGCGAGGAGTCTCCCAGAGGGGAGGAGCCTCGCGCCGCGGGAGCGTAGCGTTTGCGCGGAATCAGGCGAGCGGTCGAGGCCGCATCCGGCCGAGCCGCTCGCCGGTGCGCCCGACGGGTGCAGATCCCGCGCAAGCCGGAGCGACATTGAGCCTCCTACAACATGCTTTCGATAATGGCGTTCAGTGTTGGGCTCGGCCGCATCGCTTTGGCCACTCTTGCCGCGTCCGGCTGATAGTAACCGCCCAGGTCTACGGGTCGACCCTGGGCACCGAGCAGTTCGGTATTGATCCTGGCCTCGTTGGCCGAAAGATTCTGGGCTATTCCGGTGAACCGGGTCCTGAGCTCCGGATCCCTGGATTGCGCCGCCAGGGCCTCGGCCCAGTACAGGGCCAGGTAGAAGTGACTGCCGCGGTTGTCGATCTCGCCCACCTTGCGGGCCGGCGACTTGTTGTTGTCCAGGAACTTGCCGATGGCCTGGTCCAGCGTCTCGGCCAGCAAGGTGGCCCGCGGATTCTGGAATGAGCTGCCGATGTGCTCGAACGCCGCGGCCAGAGCCGAGAATTCGCCGAGCGAGTCCCAGCGGAGATAACCTTCTTTGACGAATTGCTGCACGTGCTTGGGGGCCGAGCCGCCGGCGCCGGTCTCAAAGAGACCGCCGCCCGCCAACAGCGGCACGATCGACAACATCTTGGCCGAGGTGCCGATTTCGAGGATGGGGAACAGATCCGTGAGATAGTCGCGCAAGACGTTTCCCGTGACCGAGATGGTATCCAGGCCCTTGCGAATCCGCTCGAGCGAGTACTTCATGGCCTCGATCGGCGGCAAGATTCGGATCTCGAGCCCCCTGATGTCGTGATCCTCGAGGTAGGTTTCGACTTTGGCAATCACTTCTGCATCGTGGCCCCGGTTCTTGTCCAACCAGAAGACGGCGGGCGCGCCGGTGGCCCTGGCTCGTCGTACGGCCAGCTTGACCCAATCGCGGACCGCGATGTCCTTCGTTTGACAGCAGCGGAAGATGTCACCTGGCTCCACTCGTTGCGCGAGAAGCGTCTCGCCTGAGGATTTGACGACCACTCGAATCGTGCCCGTGTCCCCGGCAATGAATGTCTTGTCGTGCGAGCCGTATTCTTCCGCTTTTTGCGCCATGAGGCCGACGTTGGGCACGCTGCCCATTGTCGCCGGATTCAAGGCGCCGTTCTTCTGGCAGTCCTCGATGATGGTCTGGTAGATGGTGGCGTAGCAGCGGTCGGGAATCATGGCCTTGGTATCGTGCAGCTTGCCGTCCGGCCCCCACATCTTGCCGCCTTCGCGCACGACGACCGGCATGGATGCGTCGACGATGATGTCGTTCGGTACGTGCAGGTTGGTGATGCCCTTGTCGGAGTCGACCATGGCCAGGGCCGGCCGGGTGGCATAGACGCCCTTGATGTCATTTTCGATCTCTGCCTGTTTGTCCGCCGGGAGGCTCTTGATCTTGGCGTAGACGTCGCCGAGCCCGTTGTTGGGGTTGATCCCCAGCTGTTTGAAGGCGTCGGCGTGTTTGGTGAACACCGGCTCGAAGAACACGGCCACGGCATGGCCGAACATGACTGGATCCGAGACCTTCATCATGGTGGCCTTGAGGTGCAGCGACAGGAGCAGGCCTTTGGCTTTAGCGTCCGCGATCTGCGAGGCAAAAAATGTCCGCAGCGCTTTCACGTTCATTACAGAGGCGTCGAGGATTTCGCCTTCGATAAGCCCGAGCTTCTGCTTGAGCACCGTGGCCGCTCCATCCGGGCTCACAAACTCGATGCGGACTTCCGTGGCCTCTTTGACGGTGGTGGATACCTCACTGCCGTAGAAGTCGCCGGAGGTCATGTGGGCGACGTGCGACCTGGAGTCCGGAGCCCAGGCTGCCAGCTTGTGCGGATGCTTCCTGCAGAATGCCTTGACCGAGAGCGGCGATCGTCGGTCCGAGTTGCCTTCGCGCAGCACCGGGTTGACGGCACTGCCCAGGACCCTGGTGAAGCGCTCCTGAAGCTTCTTGTCGGCGTCGCTGCTCGGGTTCTCGGGGTATTCCGGAACCGTGTAGCCGTGCGCCCGGAGCTCTTTGACCGCCTCCTTGATCTGCGGAACCGAGGCCGAGATGTTGGGCAACTTGATGATGATGGCTTCGGGGCTCTGTGTCAGCTCGCCCAGGAGGGCCAGATCATCCGAGATCTTCTGCGCGTCGGCGAGGTTGTCGGGGAAGTTGGCGAGGATGCGGCCCGCGAGCGAGATGTCGCGCGACTCGACCTGGACACCCGTGCCCTTGAGGAAGGCGCGAACGATCGGCAGGAACGAATAGGTGGCCAGCGCCGGGGCCTCGTCGGTCAGAGTCCATTGAATGGTCGAGGTTTCAGTTTTCATGGCTCCTCCGTCGGGACATTCGCAGCCGCCGGCTCGCAAAGCCCCCGGGCTCAAAGAGAGTCTTCCCGACATTGCGATTGCGCCTCAGGTTCTCAACCTCTCGAAAAGCCGTGATTATGGCCCGTCGGCGAGCCGAGCGGCGGCTTCTGCCGCGCCCGGGAAAGGTCTCCCGCGAAACGTATACGCCCTAGATTCAATTGCATCATCCGGGACGCGGCAGGGGCGCGAGGTCCGACACGAGCCGGCGCCAGGGCCCCGCTTGACCGGCGCCGCGATCGATTCCCCCGGCGGGGCCGCGTGGCCGCTCCGGCGGGCGCGTATAATCCTGCCGCGGCCTGGCATGAGCACAATCCGGTATGTGGAGACGACGCCACCGTCGCTGGCCGGGGCGGCGGACCGCGATGCCGTGGCCGTTCGAATCGATCCCTCTCGCCGCATCACCCTGCGATTCTCGCTCCTCGTCGAGGACGGAAGCGACCTCG
>DATIRW010000178.1:0-5075 GCA_035469365.1 Thermoanaerobaculia bacterium | reverse complement strand
GCCCGCTTTACTTCACGGCGCGCGGGCGCTGGTTCATCATTGCTCCGGACGGGAAGGTGGCCGCCGCCCTGGCTCGGGCCGTTGCCGCGCCTTGAACGTCATGGGGTCAGGTCCATACACTTTGAACCGCCGCGCCTTCCTCCGGTCCGGCGTCTCGGCGGCGCTGGCGCTCGCCGGCTGTCGCCGGTCGCGTTTCGTGGACCAGTTCCCGGGCGGGCTTCCCGAGTCCGGCTGCGCGCTGCCGCCGGTCCGTGTCCGGCCGGAGCGGGAGATTCGCACCGTGGCCGGGCTGCGTCCCTACCGCCCGTCCGGGTTCGTCGTCCGGCCGGAGCGGATCGGGGATCAGCTCGTCATCCACAACTACGGCCACGGCGGCGGCGGAATCACACTCTCCTGGGGCACGGCACGGCTCGCGGTCGAGATGGTGCCGCCGGATGCCCGCGGGCCCGTCGCGGTGCTCGGCTGCGGGGCGGTCGGGCTCGCGACGGCGCGGCTCCTCCAGGAGACCGGCCGCCCGGTGACGATCTACGCGAAGGATCTCCCTCCCAACACGACCTCCAACATCGCGGGGGGCCAGTGGTTCCCGTTCCTGGTCTTCGATTCGGTGAGGCGCACGCCGGAGTTCTTCCGGCAGTTCGTCGCGGCGTCGGACTTCGCGTATCGCCGGTATCAGACGATGGCGGGGCCCCGCTACGGGATTCGCTGGATGCGCAACTTCGCCGTCGGCAACGAGCCGTGGCGGGAGCAGGGGCTCCTCGGCCGTGAATCGCCGTTCCGAGCGATGCTCCCCAACTTCCGGGATCTCTCGCCCTCGGAGCATCCCTTCCAGGGCTACAGGTACGTCCGGCAGTTCGACGGGATGCTCATCGAGCCGCCGATCTATCTCGAGGCGATGCTCGACGAAGTTCGTGCAGCCGGCGCCGCGGTCCGCGTCACGGAACTGGCCGGCAGCGAGACGCTCGCCGCCCTTCCCGAGCGGATTGTCCTCAACTGCACCGGGCTCGGCTCCCGGGCGCTCTTCGGAGACGAGGAGCTCGTCCCGGTCAAGGGGCAGCTGACGTTCCTGCTGCCGCAGCCGGAGATCGGGTACGCGGTCTTGAACGGGGAGAACTACATGTTTCCGAGGTCGGACGGGATCCTGCTCGGCGGCACGCATGAGACCGGCGTATGGTCCCTCGAGCCGGACCCGGCGGCCAGGGAGCGGGTCCTCGCCCGACATCGCGAATTCTTCGACAGCTTTCGCTCCTGTTGATCTTGCCGGGAGCCGGTGTAGGATTTCGATCGTAAATGAGCGAGACCAAGGGCCGCGGATTCATGTGCCGGATCCTGGATTGCCCGGGCCGAAGACCCGAGTGCTCCCACGAAGACGGCCGCTTCATCAGCCAGGAGAGCTTCGTGGGGCTCCCGCCCGGTGCGCAGGTCCCGATGCAAGGAACGGTCGTCTGCTGCTCCATCTGTGAGCGCAACGGCGTCGTTGAACGCATCGACGACAGCTTCGTCGTCGTGCACGTGCAAAACACCGAGGTCTTCGGGGACGGCTCGCGGGCGGACCCCGAGGACTTCTGTCGCGTCCCGGACGCGTAACGCGCACCGGCCCACCTCACAGGGAGTCGTTCGAGCGGCCGGATTTCCTAGGCCACCTCTGTCATCTGCTTCAACATCTGCTCGAGCGCTGCCTGATCCGGCCCTACGAAGGGCTGAGCCGTCGGGGCGGCCGCGCGCGTCTGGTCGCCGTCGATGAAGCCGGCGGTGAGCGTCTGCTCGGCGAATACACGTTCAACCACACGCGCACATTGCCCGGCCGAGGCGCCTGGTAGCCAGTCCGGCTCTCCGGGTGCATCCGGCTTGCGGACTCCCTCGGAAGCGAGGGAGGTGATTCAGGTGCATCTTGAAATAGGCCGGGCCCTCCCGGCAGGCTCCCTCGCGAGAGTGAGATGCCGAGGCTGTTGATCATCCAGGCGACGGGCTACCGGTTCCGCGATACCCGCGTGCCCTACAAGCTTCGCAAGCGCAAGCTCGTCGGCGCGGTCCTTCCCTATCTGGCCGCGCTCGCGCCGAAGGAATGGGACGTGAGACTGCTCGACGACGCGACGGAGAAGGTGGACTACGAGGCCGACGTGGACGCCGTCGCGATCACGATCCGGACCGTGACCTCCCTGAGGGGATACGAAATCGCGCGGAGATTTCGGGACCGGAATATCCCGGTGCTCATGGGCGGCCCCCATGCCACCTTCCACGCCGAGGAGGTCGCCGAGCACGCCGACGCGGTGTGCATCGGCGAGGCCGAGGGCGTCTTCCCTCGAATGCTCGAGGATGCCGCGGCGGGCCGGCTGAAGAAGTTCTACCGCCGGGACTCTCCGGCCCCCTTAGACGGCATGCCGGTCCCGCGGTGGGACCTCCTCGATTCGTCAAAGTACGTCTTCTACAAGCCCTATGTCATCCAGTATTCGCGAGGGTGCACCTACGTTTGCGACTTCTGCGCCGAGCGGCGTTTGAACGGAGACTACGGGTACCGTTGCCGGCCGGTCGAGGAGGTGGTCGCGGACATCAAGAGGTGCGGGAGCCGCCACATCTTTTTTGCGGCCAGCCAGTTTGCGGGCGACAAGGCCCATGCGATGGAATTGATGGAAGCCCTCGTCCCGCTCGACATTCGCTGGTCCACGCTGCTCTCGGCTCACTTCTGCCTGGACACGAAATTCCTGGACCTCGCCCGCAGGTCCGGCCTCCTGCACGTCAACACCGGGATCGAGAGTATCGAGCAGAAGACTCTGCAGGCGATGCACAAGGGGTTCAACCGGGTCAAGCAGTACGAAGAGGTCCTGCGGAACCTGACCGTTCGCGGGATCAGCTATTCCTTGAACTTCGTGTTCGGTTCCGATACCGAGGAAGAAGACGTCTTCGACACGACGCTGCGCTTCCTCGCCGAGCAGAAGGCCGAAACGGCCTATTTCAACATTCTCGTCCCGCTGCGCGGCACCGCTTTGCACGAGCGCCTCAAGGCCGAAGGCCGCTTGATCGACGAGGAGAACATGGAGAGATGGCCCGGACTCTCGTGCCACTTCCGGCCACTGCGCTACGGCCCGGAGGAGCTCGTTCGCCGCGTGGCCAGGATACGGAGAGACTTCTACACGTTTGGCTCCGCGGTCCGGCGGCTGCCGATCCCTTACAAGCAATCCCATTTCGCGGCCTGGAATCTTCATTTCCTGCAGAAGAAGGTCGCGAACAATCTCGATTCGATGCGGGATTTCACCGAGTTCTAAGGCGCCTGCTGTCCCCGATCCAGGAAGCGGGATCGGTGTTACGCGGAGCGGGCTACCTAAGTCGGGCCAGGCCTGACTCTTGCGGCCCCGTAGCCCAAGAAAGGCCTGGTGTTACATTCGTTCTTGTTCAGGCTGATAACCTCGCCTCATGCGGCGCGGGGGATTCCTTCTTGGACTGGCCGCGGCGGTTCTTTTCGGCGGCTTCCTTCGTCTCGCCACACGCGCGCAGCTCACCGACGGTCCCCGCGTCCGGGCCATGACGCCCGACGACAACTACCATCTGCGCCGCGCCCGCTTCGCCGTCTCCCACTATCCGCGCACGATCCTGTTCGATCCGCTGATGAATTTTCCGACCGGAGGCGTTCCCATCTGGCCTCCGCTCTTCGACGTGTTGCTCGCCACGCCGGCGCGGGTCCTGGAGGGCTCCTCCGCGACACCGGACGGGATCGAGCGTGCTGCGGCGTGGGTTCCCCTCTTTCTCGGGGCGGGGGCGATCCTCTTCGCGGGATTCCTCGGCCAGCAGATCTTCGGAGACATCGGAGGGGTGGTGGTCGCCCTCTTCGTGGCCGTTTGTCCCGGTCACATCATATGGACGCAATATGGCCACACCGATCAACATGCGGCGGAGTCCTTTTTCGGTCTGCTCGCGCTCTGGCTCTTCGTCCGGAGCCGTGTCCGCAGAACCCCCGTCTCCGAGATCACGGCCGGCGTCGCGCTGGCCGCGGCGACCCTTGCCTGGCAGGGCGCGATCTACTGGGGCGCGATCTTCGCGCTGTCGCTGACGGTCGAAGCGGCTCGAACCAGGCGGAGCGTCTTGCGCGCGTCGCTTCTTGTCCTTGGCCTTCCCGCGCTTCTCGTTTTTCTGGGTACGCTCTGGTGGCTCGACGGCTTTCGCCCACCCCTCACCTATATCTGCTTCGGCCTCTTCCAGCCGCTTTTTCTCGCCGCGCTTGCGGGAGGCACGATCGCTCTGGACACGCTGCTCTGGTTGCGTGCCGGCGAGCGCGATCGCCGCACGCTGGCGATCCGGCTCGGGGCCCTCGCGATCGTGGCCGTGGCGACAGTTCCCTTCGCCCGCCCGCTCGTGCTCGGCCTGGCGCGCGGTCTCGGCTACGTTGCCAGGGAGACGTCGGGAGAGATCGCGACTGCCTACGGCTACATGTCTTATCCGAAGAACTGGTTGAAGGGCATTTTCGAGGCACGCCCGCTCTTCGCCAAGGGTCCGGGACTCGCGGTCGATCTGCTCTCGTTGGCCTTCTTTCTCTCCCCGCTCGCAATTCTGCTGTGGATCTCGCGGGCCTGGCGGAACGAGCGGCCGAGGGTGCACATCGCGCTTGCGATCTGGGGATGCGTGACGCTGCTCCTCGTCTTGTCCCAGCAGATGAACACGTACTATGCCGCCCCTCTGGCGGGCGTCACGCTCGTGGAGATCGCGCGGACGGCCGTCGCTCGACGCCGGGCGCCGGCGACGAGCGGTCGGGTCGCCGCGGCCGCGATCGGCCTGATCCTCGCGGCGCCCTTCGCCCGCTCCATCCCGGTGGAGTTTCGCACCGTTCACGTACCTGACGCCGACCTTTTCGCCACGCTCGACTGGATGGGACACAACATTCCACGCGCCGTCGATCCTTACGATTCACGCTTCCTCTCGGCCGGCCGTTTTCCGCCGGAGTTGGCCGGTGCAGAATCCGTCCTCGCCCCCTGGTCGCTGGGGCATCAGGTCCTCTACGAGGCCGGGCTGCCGGTCGTCGCAAACAACTTCGGCTACGGCTTCGTCGACTCACTTCGCTTCTTTCTGGCCGAAAGCGAGGAAGAGGC
>DATIRW010000177.1:0-4499 GCA_035469365.1 Thermoanaerobaculia bacterium | reverse complement strand
GAGGATCTGGAGAGAGCCGAACGCCGGTTCGCGCTCGGCGCGGCGGCGGCGCGGGCCAGCATGGCTCCTCCCGCGAGGGTGAACCTACGGGTTCCTGACCTCGAACCCGCCGGATGCCTCGGCGGTCTTCTGGGCTCGATCCGAGATACGCACGCGTAGAGAGTAGCGGCCGGGCTCGAGTCCCTCCGGCTTGAAGGAGAGCAGCAGGGCTCGGGCGCCGCCGCGTTCCCGGTCCGAGCGGCGCACAACCTGGATGTCGGCGTTGAGCGTCTTTCCACCCGGCCCGATGATCTCCGGAAGGACCTGGAGCGGGTCCGATCCCGGGGCGAAGTTGTACGTCACGACGGCGACTTGCGCTGCGGATCCGCTGGCGAGGACGGGCAGCGCCGCGGGAATGAAAGCATCTCCTCCGATGGCAAACGGATACTCGAGAGAGCCCGCGGAAGGGCTGGGGCGCGGGTTCGGCTTGACCATCGCCCAGGGGGCGGCCGGGTCCTGGAAGAAGAAGGAATTGACGGTCGGAGCCCCGCCGGGCGTCGAGGGAACAGTCAGGGCGGCCGTGGAAAGAGCGGAGCGCCCCGTGAAGGCGTTGCGCACGAGCGCGCGCAGCGTGTACTGGCCCGGAGGGAGGAAGAGAGTCCCGTAGTACTTGATTCCTCCGGTTTCGAGCTTCGCGCGCGCGAGCTTCAGGTCGAGCGTGATCTCCTGCGTCAGGTAATCCGTCAGGACTCCCCGGGAATCGCTCGCGTACGCGTAAATCAGGACCCCCGTGACCGAGCTCGTGTCTCCTTCGAGGAGCGCCTTGCCCGGGATCTCCAGGATCACGGGGACCTGCGCTACTTTCTCTGTCGTCGCGAACGGAGCCGCCAGCATGCTGACCGGCAATTGAGAGCCGCCGCCCCCTGACAGGAGATCCCCGGAAGCGAGAACCCGCTCCATCGGCGTGAGGTTCCGGTAGGGCCTGGGCTCGTAATAGCCGGAGCGCGCGGAGATCTTCGACGCCGGCACCCTGACCTTGACCTTCAACTCATGATAGGCGCCTGGCTTGGAGAGCTCCTTCGGCTGGAACGCCAGAACATACACGATGTCCGTGCGCTCGATGAGCTGCTTGAGATCGCCGGAGAGCTGGTTTGCATTGCGGATGAAATCCCCGTTGGTCTCCCTGGCCATCGTGAAGAGCGCGTCGGCTCCGCTCCCGGCGCGGCGGGTGACCTCGCCCTCGGCGCGCAACCCGCTGATGTCGATCGTGTCCAGGACGACGTCCGCCTTCCGGAACCCCGACAGGGCGTTCTCGATGAACCCCCGCGTCGCGGAGCTGCCGAAGCGGGCGTCGCTGTCGATCTTCCAGGTCTGCCCGGAAATCGAGGACTCGGCGGAAATGTCCTGGGTCGAGTCGATCTGGCCCAGAGGCTTTGCGGTCTGGCCGGCGTTGCCCATCAGCAACCGGCTCTCGAACCCCTCGGAGAAGAGGAGAACGTACTTGCGGCCCCGCACGGAGTCCAGGACCTGGGCGATCTGGCCGAGCGAGCCCATGTGCGTCGCGATCCGCCCGCGCTCGAGCTGGTCAGTGGCGCCCTGCACCATCCGCGCGGTGTCGGCGAAGTACTCCCTGATGGCCGCATCCCTCTCCGATTGAGCGGCGGCCTCCAGCAACTCGCCGGGCTGCAGCAGGGCAAAAGAGAGCGGGTCGCTTGTGCGAACTCCCGACTTGACCAGCCCGAGGGTGTCGATGGCATGGCGTAGCTGCACGCGATCGCTCGTGAAGTTCTCCACGAGCTTCCACCCCTTCTCGATCGAGATGGTCCCGACTCCGGCCAGGTCGCTCGGCCCCATCTCCTTCTCCACGAAAGAGCGCGCTCCCTCCCGGGCGCGGATCAGGGCCGTCGGGCTTGCGTAGGAGAGGTCGAAGATCAGAAACCAGTGCCGGCGCGCCGCGGCCGGCGGCGGTTCGAGAAAGGGGTTGACAGCCTCGGCCGCCGGAGGGCGCAGATCCGCGACATCGAAGCCGGTGATCTCCTGTTTCTTTCCGTTGTCGTAAAGCTCGAAGTCGGCCGCCGTCAGGCCCGCAAGCGGCTTGCCATCCTTCCCGAGGACGTTGACGGGGACCTCGATGACGGTGACGGACGCCTTCTCCTGGACGACGCCCGCGTTCTTTTGAGCGAACGCGGGAGCGGACGCCAGCGCGAGAGCGAGACCCAGTGTGAGCCGGGGATGACGATCGATTCGATGCACGGGATTAGCTTAACCTGAATCATTCTTTGCGACGAACTCCGTCCGTTATGCATCATGGCCCGGAGTCTCATTTGAGGTAGTTTTCTCCCGTGCAGCGCAAGACCGTCGTCCTCCTGATCTGCGACGGCTGGGGGGAAGCGCCGGCCTCGCCGGGCAACGCCATCACGCTCGCCGACGCTCCGACGTTCGATCGGTGGCGCCGGCGGTGTCCGCGAACGACCCTCGAAGCGTCGGGAGAAGCGGTCGGGCTCCCGGCGGGACTCATGGGCAACTCGGAAGTGGGTCACCTGAATCTGGGGGCGGGCAGGATGGTTCCGCAGGACCTGCTCCGGATCGATCAGGCTCTCGCCGGCGGGTCCTTCTTCGAGAACCCGGCGCTCCTCGAGGCGATGGAGCATGCCCGGAGACCAGGCGCCGCGTTGCATCTGCTGGGTCTCCTCTCCGACGGCGGCGTGCACTCGCACGAGCGCCACCTCTTCGGCCTTCTCGCGATGGCGGAGAGGCGCGGCGTCCCGCGCGTCGTCGTGCACGCCTTCACCGACGGGCGCGACACCCCGCCGCGGTCCGCGCTGCGGTACATCCAGAACCTCGAGGACGTCCTGGGCAAGACGGGCGGAGAGATCGGCACGGTGACGGGCCGCTACTACGCGATGGACCGGGACGCGCGCTGGGACCGCGTGTCCAGGGCCTACGCGGCTCTCGTCTCCGGAAGCGGTGAGAGGGCGGCGAGCGCGCGCCAGGCGGTGGAGAACGCCTACTCCCGGGGGGAGAACGACGAGTTCATCCAACCGACCGTCGTCGGGCGCCCGGAGAAGCCGTCACGCTTGATTTCAGACGGAGACGCCGCCGTCTTCTTCAACTTCCGCGCCGACCGGGCGAGACAGCTGACGCGGGCTCTGACCGAGACGGGCTTTTCGGAGTTCGACCGGGGCGATGGCCTCTCCCTGAAGCTCGTCTGCTTCACGCGATACAAGAAGGAATTCACGCTCCCTGTCGCCTTCCCTCCGCTCGTCCTCGACGGCATCCTGGCGGTGGCCTGGGCCGAGCACGGCGTCCGGAACCTGCGGCTCGCGGAGACGGAGAAGTACGCCCATGTGACCTACTTCTTCAACGGAGGGGTCGAAAAAGCATTCAACGGCGAGGAGCGCGTGCTGGTTCCCTCCTGGCGCGGGGCGACCTACGACCTTCATCCGGAGATGAGCGCCGGAGAGATCACCCGGGAGGCCGTCGCCGCCATCCAGGGGAACACGTTCGACGCGCTCGTCGTCAACTTCGCCAACGCCGACATGGTCGGGCACACGGGGAAGATCCCCGAAACGGTGAAGGCGATCGAGACTCTCGACGCGTGCTTCGCCAGGCTCGAAGCCAGTTGCGCGCAGGCGGGAGCGGTGCTGCTCATGACCGCCGACCACGGAAACGCCGAGCAGATGCTCGATCCGTCGACCGGGCAGCCCCACACGGCCCACACGACGAATCCCGTCCCGGCGATCCTCGTCAACAGCGGCACGGATTCCCTGCGCTCCGGCGGCACATTGGCCGACGTCGCTCCCACGATCCTGGGTCTTCAGGGATTGCCGGTTCCCAAAGAGATGACCGGCCGGGACCTCAGGGAGAAGTAAGACTCCACTCTCCTGTCATTCCGGGCGCAGCGAGGAATCTGCTCTGATCCTTATGCTCGGAGCAGATTCTTCGTCGCTTCGCTCCTCGGAATGACAAAGAGCTGACCGGACGTCGCCCCTAAGGAACGTCGAAAGTGGAAGAGGACTCCGATGTCTTGCCCGTGGCCGCGTCGTGGAGTTTGACGATCAGGGCGTAGCGGCCCGGGTCGAGTCCGGAGGGGCGGAACTCGAGGAGAAGCTTACGGGCCGCCTCGCGCTCCCGGTCGGAGGCCTCCAGGAGCTTCAGGTCCAGCTTCCCGTGCTGCTGCCCGTCCACGCCCAGGATCCGTCCACTGTAGGAGATGGCGTCAGGCGAAGGGGGGAAGTTGTAGGCGATCAGGCACACCCGGGTCTTCTCGCCGTTCTTGATTCCCGCCAGCGCCGTCGGAACGAAGGAATCTCCGCTGATGGCAAAGGGGTACTCGGCAGTCGCGTCCGCCTCGCGGCGAGGCTTGCCCTTGATCATGATCCACTGCCGGCCCTCCTCCAGGAACAGCGGAGGCAGGGAGTGAGGCTCGGAGCCGGCCGCCACCTTGATCGGAGTCACGCTAACGCCGAAGCGTCCCGTCTCGTTGTCGCGCACGAGGGTGCGGAGCGTGTAATCGCCCG
>DATIRW010000176.1:0-10352 GCA_035469365.1 Thermoanaerobaculia bacterium | reverse complement strand
GGGCGAGAAGCAGGAGAAGGGCGAGGATACGGGTGGTCTTCACAGAGAACCTCCTTCTTTCATCAGTTGCTGGATGCCGACGGTGCCCGAGAATTCGCGCAGCGTCAGTTCGACGTCTTGGATTCGGGGCGGGCCTCCGGCCCGAGCTCCGGGCTCATTGACAACGCGCAGGCCCAGGTTCTGGAACGGCTTCTTGGGGTCAAACGGAATCGGCTTCTTGGGGACGCCCGTTTCGGGGTCGGGGAACGCGAAAATCAGGGAGCGCGCCGCGATGTGAGTGGAGTGCCCCTCCGTGTGCGTGTGCTCGCGGTGGATGTGGCCGTACAGCACGGTCACGTTCTCGTAGGGGGCGAGCGCGTTCATCACCTCGTCTCCGTCTCCGGTGAACCACTCCCAGTCGGGGCGCAGGTCGAAGAGTGGTCGGTGGGTGAAGACGACAATCGGCGCGGTCATCGGGAAGCGCGCGAGGTCCTTTTTGAGCCACGCGATCTGCTCGGGGCCGACATTGGGGCGTGCCAGCGAGACGTTGTCGAGCGCGATGAAGTGCACGCCGCGGTGGTCGAAGGAATAGTGCGTTTCGCCAAAGGTCTCCCGGAAGAGCTTGCCGCCGTCTAAGCCCGCGTCGTGCTCGCCGGGAACGGACTTGATGAGAGGGACCTTCAAGCGGCTGGCGATCTTCTGAAAGAGCCTCATCCGATCGGCGTGCTCTCCCGGGTTCTCGCTGTCGTGCGTCAGGTCCCCGGTGAAGAGAACCAGATCGGGGCGCTCCTTCAGGCCGTTGATCATGTCCACCGCGTTCTCGAACGCTTGGGTGCCGAGGGGGTTGGGCGGGCCCGAGAAACCCACGTGCGTGTCGGAGAGTTGAACAAAGGAGAAGGGGGTAGGGGCCTCTCCATTCTCCTTGCCGAGCAGCGACGCGATCCGCCGGCCGCCGGGGGTGGCGCCCAGGAGCGGGGCCACGTGGAAGAGCGCGCCGACGCCGATCGAGGTGCCTGCGATCTTCATGAACGTTCTTCTGTTGACAGGGTCTTTCATTCTTTCCTCCTTGGTAGCGACGCCCGTTGGGCGGCGCGACCGGGTTTGGGGGTTATTCGTCTGAATTCGCGCCTGTCACCGTGAGGCGAGGCTCGCCGTAGGAACAGCGGGCGCCTTGGTAGACCGGCTCAGCACAGATGGCCCGGCCTTGGACCAGGTCTCCCCGGGATCCGTCGCCGGCGACGTCGGCTTGGATGAAGCGCTTGAGGACGCGCAGGCGGCGGAGATCACGAGCGACGAAAGAGTCAGGACGAGAGCACCGAGCTTCTTCTTCATGGCAACTCCTTTTCAAAATCGAACCCGGCATATCCGTGGTTCGGGGGGAAATACACCGCCGCGCCTGCCTGGATTGAGGCCGCCGGGCTTCTTAATGAATCGTTCAGATTCACGCCGGGCAGGAGGAAGGCATGTTCACCTTCGGCGGGCTGATGACCCGGGCGTTTCGAGTCAACGCGGTTCTCAAGACGAGATTAGGAAGGAGACCGACGAGATCTGTTCCTCGTCCGCCGGTGAACTCCTTGCCGAACGCGGGATGTCCCCGCTTCAGTACTGAGGAGGACTGGTCATGAAAAGACTCTTTGCCTGGCTTCTCGATTCCCCCGATTCCGCGCCGAAGGCAACCATCCTGGTTCGGCTGATGGCGGGCGGCGTGTTTCTCTGGGAGGGAATTCTCAAGTTCGTCTACACGAATCAGGGGGTTGGCCGTTTCACCAAGATCGGGATTCCCTTTCCCCATGCCACGGCCGCCTTCGTCGGCGGTCTCGAAGTCCTTGGAGGAGTGCTCTTGCTCAGCGGCTTTCTGACGCGGCTCATCGCTGTCCCTTTTGTGATTGAGATGCTGGTCGCGATCGCCTCGACGAAGATCGCTCTGTACCTGGGGACGTCGCCGTTGCCTCTTCCTCCCGCGCCCCCCAAGGTCGGGATATGGGCCGTCTTGCATGAGGTACGCTCCGAATACGCTCAAATGATGAGCGTCCTCTTCCTGGGCATCGTGGGCCCGGGACCGTGGTCTCTGGATGCTGTCCTGGCTCGCCTTCGAGCGCGGGGGATTCAGAGACGCGATTGCCTGGACTCGTGACGGAAGGGGTTCAAATCCCGCACCGCCACCAAATTCCGAGTCCATCGATTCAGGACCTACTCTGGCTTGCGATCCCGTTTGCCTTTGGCGGGCCGATCACTCCGGCCTTCGAGATAGCGCGTTTCTCAAGACGCGATTAAGACCGGAGACCGAGGACATCCATTCCTCACCCGCCGGTGAACTTCATGTCGAACGCGGGATGTCCCCGCGTCAGTGCACGAGGAGGTTTGCGGTGACGAAGATGCTCGATACGGCTTGTTCTTCTGGTTCGTGCGGCGGAAGTTGCCCGCGCGTCGTCGCACCGGCCGTCATCGACGGCCCAGGCTCCGGCGGACTCAGGACAGAGATGCTCGATGCGACGAGCGAAGCGGCGCCTAACCGCGGTGATACGTCTCTGGTCAAGAGGTACGAGGTCGGAGTCTTGAAGACGCTCGGTCTCTATCGCGAGCTGGTCGGCCTCGAAATCGGCAGGGCGTCCGAATACGGCGCGCGTTGGTGGAGTCGCCGGCTCGTCGACGTGTCCGAAGAGGCCGGGCTGGTGCGTCTTGACAAGTAGCGTTGCCTTCGCGAATCCCCCCGGTCCGCCGAGAGTCGCACCCGCATTGAGAACACAGCATCCCCGAAGGGAGGTGATTCGTCATGTTTGAAGGTCTCTTTCAGCCGATGCACCTGGTCGTGATCGTGGGGATCGCGCTGCTCGTCTTTGGGCCGAGAAGGCTCCCGGAGCTTGGCAAAGGGTTGGGTGAAGCGATCCTGGGTTTCAAGAACTCCGTTACCGGTGGCGCGGTGGCGTCGCCAGCACCAGCCGCCGGAGGCGAAGATGCCTCACGGACGACGCAGGTCTAACCGAAATCGGCCCCGATATTCGTGGAGAGGAAAGGCGAAGCAGCTTCGCCGAGAGTTCTCGGAAGGGATCGTAGGCTCATGATTAATCTGATCGACAATTTCCTGAACCGAATCACGATGTATCGTCTCATTCTCTACTACCTCATCTTCCTCGTGGTGGCAGGGGTCGCGTTGTCTTTCTTTGGACTTCTCCCGTTTCAGCCGCTTGATCTCGTAGCCTCGCTTTCGGTTCTGGTACTCGTGTGCTGGATCGCAAACGGCATCTTCGCGAAGGTATTTCGCGTTCCGGCCAATACCGAGTCCGTCTATATCACCGCGTTCATTCTGGCCTTGATCATCACGCCGAGATCGCCCTCGCGATATCTCTCCGCGGGTTCTGCGATCTTCCTCTGGGCCGGGGTATGGTCAATGGCGTCGAAATACGTCCTCGCGATCCGCAGGAAGCACATTTTCAATCCCGCGGCGCTGGCGGTGGCGGTCGCCGCATTCACATTGAATCAGGCGGCAAGCTGGTGGGTTGGAACGCTTGCCATGATGCCCTTGGTCCTGTTGGGCGGAGTGCTCGTGGCAAGAAAGATAGCGCGGTTTGATTTGATCTTCGGCTTCCTGGCCGCCGCGTGCGCGGTTACCCTCGGAACCACGCTCGCAAAGGGAGCAGGTGTCCTGGCCGCCACGGGTCAACTGCTCGCCGATTCCCCGGTCCTCTTCTTTGCGTTTGTGATGCTCACGGAGCCTTCCACTACGCCGCCTGCGAGATCGCACCGGATCATGTACGGCGTCATGGTCGGGCTCCTGCTTGCGCCCTTCCTGCATGTCGGCCACCTGTATTCCACGCCAGAGCTCGCTCTTCTGGCGGGAAACGTATTCTCTTATCTGGTGAGCCCGACGGCCGGCTACCGACTGAAGCTCAAGGGCGTAACGCAACTTGCCCCCGACATATATGAATTCCGGTTTGGCGGCGCCGGGGGGTTGCGCTTTCGACCCGGGCAATACCTGGAGTGGACATTGGGGCACTCGCGTCCTGATAGCCGTGGAAACAGGCGGTACTTCACCATAGCTTCCTCAGTGGACGAGCCGGAGGTGCGGCTCGGGGTGAAGTTCTACCCGGCCGCCAGCAGTTTCAAGAAGGCGCTTCTGGCGATGAAGCCGGGAAGTGAGATCGCCGCTTCGCGGCTTGCCGGTGAATTCGTGTTGCCGACCGACAAACGGGAGAAGCTCGTCTTCATGGCCGGCGGAATCGGGATCACGCCGTTCAGAAGCATGATCAAGTATCTTTTGGATCGTAACGAGGAGCGCCCGATCGCTGTTCTCTATTCCAACAAGATCGCGCCGGAAATTGTTTATACGGACGTGCTCGAGGAGGCGCGTGAACGGTTAGGAATCAAGACTGTGTACACGCTCACCGATGCGAATCGTGTTCCACCTGGTTGGGTGGGCGCGACCGGGCGTGTGGATGCGGAAATGATCGCCAGGACAGTTCCGGATTACCGCGAGAGGACGTTTTATCTTTCCGGGCCGCGCCCGCTTGTAGTTGGTTTCCAGGAAGTGTTGAAGACTATCGGCGTCCCGGAGAGCCGGATCAAAAGCGATTTCTTCCCTGGCTTCGCCTGACCGTAGAGCCCCGCAGGCTCTTTTGACTCCGGCCAACGCAGGCCGCGCAGAGGGCCGGATCGAGCTTGCTCACCAGGGCGGGGAGAAGGCAATGGTTAGTGGTGTCAGTCTTTCGAAATGGGATTGCTGGCGGACGCGGAGCCCGACCCCAGGGCTTCTGCCGAGCGATGCGGCCGTCGCAGAAGCGCCAGAAGGGCTGCCAGAGAGCAGAACATTGCTGCCATCCCCCAATCGAGCGATTGGGGGCGATAGTCGATCCTTACACGGTGTTGGCCGGCCGGAACTGGAAAGGCGATCGGGGCGCCGGCAGGCAGGTCCAGGTGGACCGGATTGCCGTCCACCGACACCCGCCAGCCGGGGAAGTACGGATTGGCGAGAAGGAATTCGCCGGCGCTCGCAGGAGAGATCTCAAAATCCCAGCGGGTTGGCAGACGCTGCCGCAGCACAATAGAGCCGGCGACGGAGAGGCGAGCCCGGGGCTTCGAGCGACGGTTACGCAGGATCCGGCCATCGGGACCCCGATAGATCTCCTCCAGATCCAGCCCAAGCCGCTCGTTGAGTTCGGCTGCCGAAAACGGGAATCGAGGATCGAGCAGCAGGTAGCGGACGTTCCAGGAATCGAGGGCCTGGCCGCCTGGCTTCAGATCCCACGGTTCGAGACCGTCCGACATCGTGCGGGTCTGGCCGAAGCGGCCCATCGCACTCCGCGCCTCGATCCATCCTTCCGGACCGAGTGCGTCGTAGCCGCGCACGTCGTCCAGGGCGTAGTCGGTGGCGCTGTTGGGAGGCAAAAAAGTGTGAAGCGGCAGAATCCGGAAGACGTCACGATCGGCGCGAAGCTTCTCCAGGATTGGAGTTGTGGGTGCGAGCGTGGCCACGGGCGTTACCGCGTGGACGCCGCGGGCGTGCAAGGCGAGCTCGGCTGATGCGAGCACGATTAGAATCGCCGCGAGCCGAACGGCGCCCCGCGGCGTCTCTCGGGCCGCGATCCGATTGGAAAGCGCGTCCAGACCCGCTGAGGCAATGGCGCCGAAGGCGAGCGGGACGAACAGCAGGAAGCGCGTCCAGAGAACCGCTGTCGAGTTGGCGAGGGCGCGGGAGACCGGATTCTCGTAGATGACGACGAGCATCGCGGCGGCGGCAACGGCCCAGAACCGCGTCTCGCCATCGCGCGAGAGCACGAGACCGATGGGGACGAGCAGCAACAGGACGATCGAAACAGAAGCGGCAGCCTCGATCGGGTGCGAACCTGAGGCGCTTGGAAGAAGGAAACGGATCAAATCGTGCGGCGGCAGCGTCGACGGAAGCCTTCCGCGTCCCAGGCGCGCGGCGCTCAACCGGTAGTACTCGACGAACGGAAGAAGAAGCGGCGCGGCAAGCCCCACTCCCAGGACAGCCCCGAGGACGGGCGCAAGGAGCGCTCGAAGGTTCCTGCCGACGATGGCTTCGCGCGTCACGATGGCCGCGGTCAGGATCGCCCCCATCAGCTGGCTTTCGGGATGCCCTCCGGAGAGAACAAGGAACGTCGCTCCGGCAACCGCCGCCACGCTCGCGCGGCTGCCGCTTCGGGCGGCCCGGCGTGCGAAAAGCAAGAGAAGCGGCACCGCGGCGGCGACGAGGGTGTGCGGATGCTGGAGCCAGGCGACGAAGGCGCCCGAGAGGGAGAACCCGACCGCCCCGAGCGAGGCGGCCAGCCGCGAGCGGCCCAGATCGCGCAGCCAGAAGAAAGCGGCCGCTGCTGCGAGGAGGATGCGTAAGAGTAGAGATAAATTCCAGCCCCGCTCGACTCCCAGCAAGAGAGCCGGCCAGACAAGCGGGGAACCGAGAGCGCTTTGCGAATTGCCGAGGAGCGGCTCGCCGCCGTCCTGGTGGGGGTTCCAGATTGGCAACCGGCCGGCCCACACCTCTTCGTGGGCGAATCGAAGCCAGGGCACGAACTGCCAGACCGGATCCGTCAGTATCGGCGTGTGCAGATGGACGGCCGTAAGAAAGGGCTTCCAGGGCCAGCATCGCGACTTGACGTCGCTCGAGAGCAGCAGTCCCCTGTGCATCCCGAGCGCGAGGACGACGACGAAAGCGAACGCCGCGAAAACACAACCCCAGCGAAGCCAGCGAGTCGTCCAGGTCGCGTTGTGCAACACGCCGATTGACGCGAGTATACAAGCCCCGTTTCTGCGCTGGCTTGAGTGCTCCTTGATTTACCTCGAACTCTCGCGTAGCGCTGAGTGTCGGGTGTCAGGCCATGTCTAGCTGAGCGCTCTTCGGACGACGAGGGCCGGGGCGCCGCCGGCGAGGACGCCGATAAGGAGGCCGGCGAAGCCCATGGCGCCGGCGGGGATGCAGCCGAGGGAGGCGGCGAAACCCAGCGCGGCGAGCGCGGGCGCCCAGAACGGCAGGCCAGCGGACGTGCGGCCGCGTAGTACCAGGATCGCACCGGCGATGAGGCCGCCGAGCGCGCAGGGCCAGGGAACTCCGGCCACGTGGGCCGCGCAGAGAGCCGGATCGAGCTTGCTCACCAGGGCGGGGAGCAGGCAGGGCGCGATTCCGGCGACGGCGCCCGCGTGCGCGCCTTCCTCCCAGGCCACGCCGCGGATCCGGCCCGCCAGGACCACGAGAGCGAAGCCACCGAGACAGAACGCGGAAAGAGGAGTTCTGCCGCACATCAGGAACGCCGGGAGCGCGAATAGGGCGGCAACAGCCCCGCGCCAGAGCGCGCCCTCGAGGCGTCCGACCTCGTACGCACGACGCGCGGCCAGGCGCAGGTTGGTCTCGGAAATCTCAGAAATGGTCATGTCGAATCCTCCAGAGCGCTCGCAGCCGGCCGAGCGCCCGCTCGACGCGCTTGCGAAAGGTGGCGCCGGGCAGGTCCGGCCGCTCGCCGCGGGCATAGGCGAGGAGCGTGGCGGCATCGCCCGGCGGCAACTCGACCAGCGCCCGTTCCAGGGCCGCGGCGAGCTCCCCCGCCGCCGCCTGCTCTTCGGGCGAGCCCGCCGGGTCTTCCCGTTCTGGCAGCGCTCCCGCGCCTTCCTCGCGCCGCCGGCGCGCATTCGTCCGGTGGGTGCGCACCTGCCACGCGGCGATTCCAAAGGTCCACGCGAGAGCGTCGCGCGCGGGATCGAACTCGCTCGCCCGGCGGAAGATCCGAAGGAGCGCCTCCTGCGCGGCGTCGTCGGCCTCGTCTGCGGGCAGGAGGCGCCGTGCGAAGCCGCGCAGGAGGGGCCAGAGCCGCCGGAAGAGCGGATCGAACGCCGCGCGCTCGCCGCGCGCGAGGGCCGTCAGCTCTTCCTGGAGCGCGGAACGTCCGGCTGGATTCACCGTCGCTCCGCGCGCTCCGCGGGATCTACGCCTGACGGCGTGATCCCGCTCCGGCGCTCCGCTCCCGCGGCGCGAGGCTCCTCCCCTCTGGGAGACTCCTCGCGCCGCGACCGGGGCCAGGACGTCGATACTCGAACACGCTCTCAGGCCTCACTTCGCGCAGTTGCTCGGGACGCAGGTACTCGGATCGCAGGTCGGCGGATTGCAGCTGCGGCTCTCCGCCCACACCGCTCCCACCGACAGAGCCGCCACCACCAGAACCGCCAGCCAGGTCAATTTGCGCATCGCCCATCCTCCAGGTTCAAGTCCCCGGCGCCATGCCGGCGCTTGCACCAAGGATAGGCGCGAGCGCCTGCAGGCGTGACACCCTCAGCGAGAACCGGTCCGAGACAGGGATCTGAAAGAGGTCCGGCTTTTCGTCTATTCCCAGGCGGCGACGAGGTTGCCGTTCTCGTCCTTCCAGTGGGGAAGCCAGACGAGCGCGGTCAGGCGCACGGCGATGTCGGTCTTCTTCGGGCGCAGCGTTATCGGCTCGAGTTTCTCGGTCACCGGGTCGGCGGCCGAGACGGACTCGTCGATCTCCGACTGAAGCTCTCCC
Organism: Thermoanaerobaculia bacterium; assembly: GCA_035469365.1. Lineage (GTDB taxonomy): Bacteria > Acidobacteriota > Thermoanaerobaculia > UBA5066 > Gp7-AA6 > JAWOLE01. The sequence continues at coordinate 1,869 of DATIRW010000176.1, read as the reverse complement.
TCCAGGTCGGCGATCTGCTGCCGGATCGCCCCGGCCGTCTCCTTCGCCCGCGCGACGTCGCCCGCCTGCTGCGCGGTGCGCCCGGCGCCCCGGGCCGCGGTCGTTGCCCGGCCGATCGTAGTCGCCGAGATCGCCTTGCGGCCGAGGAAGGCCCCGAGCACGGCCGCGCCGACGGAGATCGCCGTCTGGACGCCGGCGAAGGTCGTCTCCTGCTTCTCCCGATCCACTCTCTGCTCGGCCGCGCTGAGCCTCGATTCGAGCGATGCGAGCCTCGCGGCGTACTTCTGCCGGAGCTTGCCGGCGGCCTCGTCGCGCCGTTCGCGCCACGCCTGCTGCAGCCGCGCCCGGAAGTCCGCCTCGGATTCGAGGGGCCGCGAGATCTCCTTCGACGAAGGGCTGCGCAGTACCAGAAGGGTGCGGTTACGATAGAGAAACGCCGCGAGGTCTCTCCCCCAGGCCTCGTAGCTCTTGCCCCGGGCGGCGGCGGAGGGGAGGTCTTCGAAGACGGCTCCGGCCGCGGGTTCCTTCTCGAGATCGGATACTGAAAGACGAGCCTCTTTCGCCTCCTCCCAGCGCACGGCCTCCGGGCCGCCGGCCACCGGGGCGAGCAGGACGACCTCTTCGCTCGAGGAGACGCCCGCCTTGCGGTCGTCGAAATGGACCTCGGCGGAACCGAGGATCGCGGGCCGGTAGAGGAGCGCCGCGCCCGGCGAAGCGCTCCCCCTTACCGGGACGAAATGCTGCGCGACGTCGGGGGCAAGGACCGGTCGTGCCGCGGCCGCTGAGGCCGGCGCGGCCGGGGGCGTCTGACCCGGCCTCCCTGCGTCCCGCTCCTTGCGCGCCGGGTCCATCAGAGTCTTGATCTGGGCGCGGGTCAGCGGGCCGCGCAAATAGCAGAGACTCCAGCGCGTCTCGAAGACCTCGGGAGCGTCCTCGTGGACGTTGTTCATCAGGAAGACGCGGCTGCCAAGGCCGGCGAGCGTCTTCTCCATTCTGCCGCGATCGAATCCCTTCGCCCCGGCGGCGGCCCCCTCGAGACCTTCGAGGACGCGGGCCTTGTCGCGCTCCGTCTGAAGCCGCCCCAGGAACCAGGTGCCGCAGTTGGAGAGCCCCTTGTAGTCGAGGTCCACTGGGTTCTGCGTTGCGAGCACGATTCCGACGCCGAACGCTCGCGCCTGCTTTAAGAGCGTCAAGAGCGGCGCCTTCGCCGGGGGCGTGGCAACCGGCGGAAAGTAGCCAGCGATCTCGTCCATGTAGAGCAGGGCCCTCAGGCTCGTGGTGCCCGGCTGCCCGCGCATCCAGCCGACCACTTCATTCAAGAGCAGGGTCACGAAGAACATCCTCTCGGCGTCGGAGAGGTGGGCGATCGAGAAGATGGACACGCGCGGCTTACCCTGCGCCGTGCGAAGCAGACTCCCGACCTCCAGGGGCTCCCCTGCGAGCCAGACGGAGAACCCCGGCGCCGCGAGCAGGTTGTTCAGCTTCATGGCGAGCGCGAACCGCTCCTTCGAAGGGAAGAAGGCCTCCAGGTCGATCACGCCGATTTTCGAGAATGGGGGCGCCTGGATCCGCGAGAGGAGCCCCGGCAGGTCCACGTCCTCTCCCCGGCTCCAGGCCCCGCCGAGGATCGTGGCGACCAGGATGTGCTCGCGGCTCTTGACCGGGTCCGCCTCGATGCCGAGAAGAGCCAGCAGGCCTGTCGTCGTCGTCGCGGCCCGCTCGCGCAAAGCTTCCTCGTCCTCGCGCACGGCCTCCCCCGGAGAGGCGAAGGACTTCAGGATCGAGACCGGGAGCCCCGCCGAGGACCCGGGCGTATAGATCGCGAAATCGGCCGAGGCTCGCAGTTTTGCGATCCGCTCCGGTCCCTGC
>DATIRW010000175.1:0-3986 GCA_035469365.1 Thermoanaerobaculia bacterium | reverse complement strand
TACCCCTGGACGGTCAAGGCCGAGGCCTTCTTCCACCTCACCAACAATCTCTCCCACCTCCTCGTCGTTCTGCTGGCTCTCCTGATCGTGCCGTCGATCATCATCCGGGAGCAGATCGGCTGGAGGCGTCTGGCCGTTCTGGATTTTCCCCTCTTCTTCGGCGCGACGTTCTCCTTCATCGCGTTCTACGTCTGCTCGCAGAGGGAGATCGGGCGGGACTGGATGGAGACCTTGAAGTCGATGCCTCTCCTGCTGTCGCTCGGAATCGGGCTGTCTCTCAACAACGTCCACGCGGTGCTCGAAGCGGTTTCGAGTCGCGAGACGGATTTCACGAGGACGCCGAAGTTCGGAATCGAAGGCGGCGGCGGCGAGTGGAGGAGCAAGAAGTACCGAACGCCCGGCAACTTTTCTCTCGCCGCCGAGGTCCTTCTCGGGAGCTACTTTTTCGGGGCGATCGTCTTCGCCGTGAAGGAGCGCTACTGGGTCGGTGTGCCGTTTCTGCTGATCTTCTTCAACGGATTCGCCTACACGGCCTCGATGTCGCTCGTCTCGCGCCTGGTTGGAGCCCCGCGCCGGCCGGAGCTTGCCCACGCCCAACTTCCCGGTTGAAGCAGCCGGGCATTCCGGGTTGGGTTAAGGTTGAGCCCGGCGACAAAAACCGTGGCGAGAGATCCTGTGTGCGGCATGACCGTCGAGCCCTCCTCGGCGGCAGCGGAGCGTGAGTACAAGGGGCGCACTTACTATTTCTGCGCGACGGGTTGCGCGGACAGATTCGAGAAGGATCCGAAGAAGTATCTGAGCCCGTCACCGAAAGGATCACCCCCGGCGAGGGTTGCGCCCTCACCCCCGCCCTCTCCCGGCGGAAGAGGGAGTCGACAGACCCCTCTCTTCGAGATCAAGGGGCCCAAGTCGGCGTTTCTGCGCAAGCCGCCGGTCTCCCCCCCTCCCGGCGCACCCCTGGCGCCGGCGCCACCTCCGTTGTCTCGCGTCGCTCTCGCCATCGAGGGGATGCACTGCGCCTCCTGCGTCGCGACCATCGAAGACGCCCTGTCGGCGGTCGTCGGAGTCTCGGAGGCTGCCGTCAACCTCGCGACGGCACGCGCGGACGTCACCGGAAGAGGCCTGAACCCCCGCAGGCTGATCGAGGCCGTGCGCTCGAGCGGCTACGAAGCGAAACCGGCCGAGACGCAAGAATCGGGAGCGGCCGAGGACGCAACGGCGCTCGAGTTGCGCCGGGTCCTGCGGCGCACGCTCATTGCCGCCGCGTTGACGCTGCCCGTGCTCGTGGTCTCGATGGCGGAGATTCACTTCCCGGGGCGCGACCTCGCGCTGCTCCTCCTCACCCTGCCCGTGTATCTCTACGCCGGCTGGCCGTTCCTCTCCGGCATGGTCCGGACGCTCCGGCACCGCGCCGCCAACATGGACACGCTCGTCGGCCTCGGAACCTCGGCGGCCTTCTTCCTCTCCGCCGCCGCGACCCTCTTTCCGCGGACGTTCGTCCCGGCGGGCGCCGCGCATGTCTATTACGAGGCCGTCGGCGTCATCGTGACGCTCGTCCTGCTTGGCCGCTATCTCGAAACGCGCGCCCGCGGCCGGACCTCGGCGGCCATCCGCAAGCTCCTGGATCTGACGCCCAAGAAGGCGCGCCTGCTACGCAACGGCGTCGAGACGGAGGTGGATCTCTCGGAGGTCGACGTCGGAGATCTGCTCCGGGTCAAGCCCGGAGACGCCGTGCCGGTGGACGGCACGGTGCGTTCGGGTACCTCCTCCGTGGACGAGTCCCTCGTGACGGGAGAGTCGGTCCCGTCCGAGAAGAAGGCAGGAGACCGCGTCATCGGCGGCACACTCAACCAGCGAGGCGTCCTGGAGATCGAAGCGACGGCCGTCGGGAGCGACACCGCACTGGCCCAGATCGTCCGGCTGGTCGGCCAGGCGCAGGCCTCCAAGCCGCCGATCCAGAAGCTCGCGGACCGGATCGCCGGGGTCTTCGTGCCCGTCGTCCTCGCCATCGGGGTCGCCTGCTGGGTCGTGTGGTACGTCGCGGGCCCCGAGCCGCGGGCTCTCTTCGCCACGGTCGTGCTGGCCTCGGTGCTGCTCATCGCCTGCCCGTGCGCGCTGGGCCTCGCGACCCCGACGGCGATCCTCGTGGGGACGGGCCGCGGAGCCGGTTCCGGAATCCTCTTCCGCAACGCGGACGCCCTCGAGCGCGCCAGGGCCCTGACGATCGTTCTCCTGGACAAGACCGGCACGGTGACGGAAGGCAAGCCGCGCCTGACCGACCGGGTCGTGGTCGCCGGCACCGGCGAAGAGATGCTCGGGCTCGCCGCGGCGATCGAGAAGGGCTCCGCCCATCCTCTCGCCGAGGCGCTCGTGGTTGCGGCCAGCGAGAAGGGGATTCCTCTTCCCGAGGTCGAGAGCTTCGAGTCGAAGACCGGCCGCGGCGTCGTCGGCTCGGTCGCCGGGCACCGCGTGGTTGTCGGTAGTCCGCACCTCTTCGAAGAAGAAGGGGTCGATTTTGCGTCCGTGCGCGAAGAATCCGAGCGCTTCGCCGCGGAGGGCAAGACGCCGCTTCTCGTCGCGTCGGGAGGCCGGACGATCGGCCTCCTCGCCGTGGCGGACAAGGAGAAGTCGACCTCCCGGGAGGCCGTGCGAAAGATCCGGGCGCTCGGCTTGAAGGCCGCCATGGTCACGGGCGACCGCGCGAAGACGGCGCGGGCGGTCGCCGCAAGAGTCGGCATCGAGGAGGTGTTCGCCGAGGTTCTCCCAGCCGACAAGGCCGCCAAGGTCAAGGAGCTCCAGAGCCGCGGCGAGACCGTCGCAATGGTCGGAGACGGCGTCAACGACGCGCCTGCCCTTGCGCAGGCGGATGTCGGGATCGCGATCGGGGCCGGCGCCGATGTCGCGATCGAGGCGGCGGACATCACGCTCGTGGGGGGGAACCTCGAGTCCGTCGCCGACGCGATCGCCCTCTCCCGCGCGACCCTCGCGACGATCCGCCAGAACCTCTTCTTCGCCTTCCTCTACAACGTCATCGGCATTCCCGTGGCGGCCGGCGTTCTCTACCCACTGACAGGATGGCTCCTCTCGCCGATGATCGCCTCGGCCGCGATGGCCGCTTCCTCCGTCTCGGTCGTGACCAACAGCCTCCGCCTGGCGCGCCGAAGGCTGACTTGAATCTCCTCGCCTTCGCCTGGACCGCCGATCGTGTGGCCGCTGTGGTTACCGGTCTCGCTCTCATCGTGTTTCTCTACGTCTTCTTCTTCGGAAAACGCCGCGTCGTGGCCAGGCCCGTCCCCGCCGGCCCGCAGGAAATCACGGTCGCCGTGGCAGGAGGCTACAAGCCCGACTTCATCGTGGCGAGGAAAGGAATGCCGTTGAAGCTCGTCTTCGACCGCCGGGAATCGAACCCCTGCAGCGATGAAATCGTCATTCCGGAGTTCGAGATCCGCCTGGCCCTTCCCGCTCACCAGAAGACCACCATCGAGATCACGCCCCAGCGCGAAGGCGAATTCCCCTTCTCCTGCGGCATGAACATGCTGCACGGCAAGATCAAAGTAGTCCCGTAGACAGAGAATCGAGTGATCGGGTGATCGAGCCATCGGGCGATCGATCGGGGCCTCCATCACCCGATCACCCGATCACCCGATCGCAGATGACCCGATCCTCATGGACCGAGCCTCGGGGACCTAGAATCATGCCGTGCACGAGACGATCCGTGTCACCGAGATCTTCCTTTCCATCCAGGGGGAGGGCACGCGGGCGGGATTTCCCTGCGCGTTCATCCGTCTGACGGGGTGCTCGCTGCGGTGCGTCTGGTGCGACACGGCGTATGCGTTTCACGGCGGGCGGGAGATGCCGGTATCGGAGGCCGCCGATAGGGTCCTCGCGCTCGGCGCGGACCACGTCGAGGTCACCGGAGGCGAGCCGCTCGAGCAGGAAGGCGTCTACACGCGGATGGAACGGTTGCTCGAGGCCGGCAAGACAGT
>DATIRW010000174.1:0-5257 GCA_035469365.1 Thermoanaerobaculia bacterium | reverse complement strand
ATCCCTACGAGAACACGCTCGTGACTGTGCGGGCGACCGGGCGGCAGATCCGCGAGGGGCTCGAGGCGGCCGCCCGCTGCGTGTCGGGCGTCTCGGTCGTGGAGGGTAAGCCCGTCTGGCAGCGCAACCCCGCCCTGTGGGCATACAACTGCGACACGCTGGAAGGCGCGGAATACGCGCTCGACCCGATGCGCCCGGAGGGGAGCCGCGTGCTCTTTCTCAAGCGGGGAGGGCAAGCCGTCCGAGACGACGACTCGTTTACCGTCGCCATGAATTCCTACCGTGCCGCCGGCTCCAGCGGATACGGCGTGTGGAGGGGCTGTCCCCGCGTGGCCGAATCCTCGAAGGCCTTACGCGACCTCCTCATCGAAGACGCGAGGCGCCGGGGAACGCTCGTCCTCGAGTCGGACCAGAACTGGTTTCTCGCCCCCGGCCTTCCCGAGGGTCGCCTCTCGCTCAATCCCTGAGGAGTCAGAAGCGGGGAGGAGCGGCAGCGGCGGGGGCAGGCGCCTCCGGCGGACGCGTTTCCGACGTTCCACCCGGCCGGCCCACGGCGCCCCCGGCAAACGGGCCTCGCCCGAAGACGAGGCATTCGTAGGCTCTCCGTTTCTTGAAGTCGGCGATCTGCCGGAACCCGAGGCTCTCGAGTTCGCGCCGGCCGGCTTCGTCCAGGTGCATGGCATAGACGGCCGCGATGTCGGCGCCCGAAGCGGCCGCTCGGATTGCCGGCGGCCGAAGAGGGCGGTCGAGTTCGATCTCGCGGATCTCGACGCCGTTGCCGAGGTAGAGGTGCTCGCCGTACGCCCAGATCTGTTCGATGGCGAGGACGCGCGGCTGCGGGCGGAGCCTGTTGATGAATCGAGAAGCGTCGATCCCGGCAGTGGAAGCGTGGGACAGGAGAGCCACGGTCCGCTCGAAACCGTACGGGACCGCCAGAACGAGAGCCGAAGCGGCCAGGAATCGCCTGCCCCGCGCCCGGAGCCTCTCCCACCCGGCTCCGGCGGCGAGCGCGAGGAACGGAATCCCGGCCTGCAGATACCGCCACTCCTTGTGACTGAAGAGGGACAGGAGCGTGACGATGGACGCGAAGACGGCGATCGCCGGCCGGGCCCGGCGCTCCTTCCAGGCCGGAATCAGGAGAAGGATGAGGAGCGGCCCGGCCCAGTGGAAGATGTCGTAGAAATACTCGTAGAGCGGCTGATCGTCCACTTCGGGGCGTTCGAGGTACATGATCCGAAAGTACTCTGCGAGGCTCTTGAGCGGTGTGCCCCAGGTCAGCCAGTCCGTGACCCCCGCGGAGAGCAGCGTGCCGGCGGCGAACCCCGCAAGGATCAGGAGGACTCTCCGGGCGCCGCGAAACCTCCATGCCGTCCAGGCGCAGAGAGGGATCAGAACGACCCCCTCGCTCCAGCGCACCGCGAACGCGGTGCCGGCCAGGAGTCCCGCTGCCAGCGGAGCCGCGGCCCGGTCGCCGGGGTCGGCCGCGAGGAGAAAGGCGGCCAACAGCATCGCCGTCGAGATGGGGCGCGGGAACGGAGTCGCTCCGTAGGCCAGCGGCAGCCACGCCAACGCGTAGAAGAAGGCGGCAGCGGCGGCCGCCCGCGGCGGCCACCCCCAGCGGCGGGCGAGCGCCGCCGTCAGGCCGATGGCCGCGGTCGCGAAGGCCGCCGTCGGGAGCGTGGCGACCCAGCGCAGAATTCCGGGGTCGCGCGCTCCGAAGAGTGCGGCGAGCTTCATGGCGGGGGCGACGAGAACGATCGGATGAAAGAGGCACCGCAGGGACCAGGGCTGATACGTGACGCCGAGGGCGTACTTCGCGGCCGACTGCACGATCTCCAGGTCGTCTCCGGTCAGGAACCCCTCGTACCGCCAGGCCAGCCAGACCCTGGCCGCCAGGGTCGACAGGAGAAGAAGAGCGAGTGGCCGGCTCCAGGCCCGATCCCGGTCCGGCGCTTGCCCCACCTCAGCGCCGATGGCGTCCCTCCCTCTCCGGCCGGGCCGCGCGCCGCGCTCTACGCGCTTCGCTCGAGAAACGGGAGCACCCGGGCGAAGCGGCCGGAGGCGGCGAGGGCCTCGCGGCGTGCCCACGCGACCGTCCCTTCGAGCGCTGCGATCAGGTGATCGAGCTCCAGGACGAGACCGACCGATCCCCTCACTTCCGATTCCTCGCGGGTCTCCTTCAAGCGTTCGCGGAAGAGATCGATGTCGTTCCAGCGGCCGAGCGCCTCCTGAAGCTCCTTTTCGCGCGCGATCCGGCCTTCGAGCCCCGGGACACCGCACGCGGCGAGGTCCTCGGCCAGGTAGCGCGCGCGCTTGACCGCGATGCGATAACGGTGGAGCCGCTTGTCGGTCGCGTCCTCGGCCGGAGGGGAGAGGCGCGTTTCGAGGCGCCTCCGCGCGATCTCCAGCCGGAGCGGGATGTCGTCCTGAGTGCGGCGCGCCGCGCGCCGCAGGCGGCGCTCCAGTCGGCGCCACTTTCCGCTCCGCGCGACGCGTGCCGCCTTCTCGACGCGCTCCGCGTATTCGGCACCCCACCGCGCCTCGAGGCCCGCCGCGAAGCTCTCCGGCATCTGACCCATCTCACGCAGGCGCGAGAGCAGTCGACGGTCCACCTCGAGTTGCCGCAGGGGCGAGAGCGAGCGGGCGAGCGACCGGGATCTCCGCTCGATCTTCTTCTTCCCGAGCGCCGCCGCCGTCTCCTCCACCCGCCGCAGCGCCACTCGCAAGTCATGCAGTCCTTCGGGCTCGGATCCCAGGAACGATTTCCTCGCCTTCGAGAGGGAGCGGGCGCGAAGAGACCAGAGGATTTCCGACACGGGGGCGCTATTATAGAGAGACATAGAAGTGTCCGATTTCACGCCGTCTTCACGCGAAGTTCAAGCAGTCCCCCGGGGGCTTGCCGACAATCGGCCCCGCATGAAGAAGCTGGCCGCGATCGACATCGGCACGAACTCCATCAAGCTGCTCGTGGCCGCGGCGGACGAGGGGGGTGTGCTGGAGGTCGTCTCGCCGGAGAAGTCCCCGGTGCGGCTGGGGAGCCACACACTCGCCTCGGGACGCCTGTCGCCGGAATCGATCGAGGCGGGGGTCTGCGCGATCGAGCAGTTCCTCCGGTCGGTCGAGGCGCAGCAGGCCGAGCTCGTGCGAGCGGTCGCAACCTGCGCGGTGCGCGAGGCGGAGAACTCGCAGGAGTTTCTCGAGGCCGTCCGACGGAGGACCGGCGTCGAGGTGGACGTCATCTCGGGCGAGGAGGAGGCGAGGCTGATCCACCTGGCCGCCCGCAGCGAGTTTTCCTCGCGTCTGGATCCCCTTTTCCTCGTGGACATCGGCGGGGGCTCGACGGAATTCGTCGTCTCCAACGGGTCGCGGGTCCTCCTGACAGAGAGCTTGCCGCTCGGAGCGGTGCGGCTGGCCGACCTCGTTCACGACGACCCGCCGAGCGACAGGGACCGGAAGGCCGTCAAGAAGGCGATCCGCGCTGTCGCCCGGAGAGCGGCAGAGGCCGTCCGCAAGACGGGATTCAAGACCTGCGTCGGATCGGCCGGCACGATCCAGTCCCTCTCGCTCGTCCACGAGGCGGCGATCCTGGGGCGCGAGCCGATCCCTTCGGGGCACCGGACCCTGACGCGTGCCGGCTTGAAGAGGGTCAACCGGATCCTGCGAAAGACGACACAGAAGGAGAAGCTGCGCGTGCCCGGCCTCGACCCGCGCCGCCGGGACATCGCGGTCCCGGGAGGCATCCTGCTGGCCTGGATCCTCAAGAGGACGGGGGCCGATGGCATCGTCGTCGGTGACCGGGGGCTGCGGGAGGGGATCATCCTCGACTACGCCTCGCGGCACGGGAAGAAGCGCGCCGGAGACCGGGACGTCCGGGCGCGGAGCGTGGACCGCCTCCTGCGCCGCACAAGCGCAGAGCTCGTCCATGCCACGCACGTCTCGCGGCTGGCACTCGAGCTCTTCGATCAGACGCACGCCCTCCACCAGCTGACCGCGGCCGAGCGGGAGTGGCTCCAGTACGGGGCGCTCCTGCACGACGTGGGCTGCTCCATTGGATTCTCCCGGCACCAGCAGCATTCCTACTACCTGATCACGCACGGCGACCTGACGGGCTTCTCCGCCGAGGAGATCGAGGTCATCGCTTCGGTCGCGCGCTACCACAAGGGGAGAGGCCCGAAGGGGTCGCACGAGAACTGGAAGCGCCTGGACCCGTACATGCGGCCGGTCGTCGAGAAGCTCGCGGCTCTCCTACGGATTGCCGACGGCCTCGATCGCAGCCACCGCCAGCTCGTGACCGACGTCGTCTGCCGCGTCCGGCCGCGACGGGTTGAACTCGACGCCGTCGCTCGCGGCGACTGCGAGGCGGAGCTCGATGCCGCGCGCAGCAAGGCGAACCTGTTCGAGCGGGTCTTCGACCGCGAGCCCGCCTTCCGCGCAGTTCCGGCGGGAAGGGACGAGACAGTTCTTCAGCGAGACCTCGAGATCATCTCGGCCGAGGCCCTCTTCAGCTAGCGATCGAGATTGGAGACATCCTGTGAAAGAACACTTTTCCGAGAAACTCGAGGACCTGAGGCGCAACCTCATCCTGATGGGGGGAGAGGTCGAGCGCCAGATCCAGCACGCGATCGAGGCGCTGACGGAGGTCGATGAGAAGAAAGCGGCCGACGTCATCGCCGCCGACGCCGAGATCGACCGCATGGAGATGGTGGTCGAAGAGCAGGCAGTCCAGCTCCTGGCGCTGCAGCAGCCGGTCGCCGTGGACCTGCGATTCCTCGTCGCCGCCTTGAAGATCAACAACGACCTGGAGCGGATCGGCGACCACGCGGTCAACATCGCGGAAGGCGCGGAGCGGCTGGCGGGCCAGAAGCCATTCAAGCCCTTCATCGACATCAACTACATGGCGGAGGTCGCGATGACCATGCTCAAGCAGTCCCTGGACGCCTTCGTCAACCGGGATGCGAACCTCGCCAAGCAGGTCATCAAGAAGGACGACATCCTCGACGACAAGAACATCTCGATCATCCGGGAGCTCCTGACCTACATGGCCGAGTACCCGAACCTCATCACCTACTGCCTCGAGTTGATCTCGATCTCGAAGAACCTCGAGCGGGTGGGAGACCTCGCGTCCAACATCTGCGAGGACACGATCTACATGGCCGAGGCCCGTTGGGTGAAGCACCACGCCACCGAGCTCACGTAAGAATCGGATGACTTGCGACGGGGTGATCGGCCCCTAAACGGAGTTCTTCCTCGATCACCC
>DATIRW010000173.1:0-7899 GCA_035469365.1 Thermoanaerobaculia bacterium | reverse complement strand
CGAAGGCCAGCGTGATTCTCCTCATCAGCAGCCACCTGGAGACGGGGCATTACTTCAACCCGCATGCGCAGCGGATCGTGGAGGGGAAGGCCGCCGGAGCGAAGCTGATCGTCTGGGACACGCGCCTCTCCAACACGGCGTCCATGGCCGACACCTGGATCTCTCCCTGGCCCGGCTCCGAGGCGGCGATCCTGCTCGCGATCGCGCGGCACCTCGTCACGACGAAACGCTACGACCGCGACTTCGTCCGCCGCTGGGTCAACTGGGAGGAATATCTGCGCCGCGAGCGGCCGCAGGCACCGACCGAATATTCAATCTTCGAAGAAGCGTTCCTCGAAACCTACAAGGAATTCACCTTCGACTTCGCCGCGCGCGAATCGGGCGTCGAAGCGCGCGTGATCGAAGGCATCGCCGAAGACGTCGCCAACTGCGGCGGTCGCCTCGCCGCGCACAACTGGAGGAGCGCCGGCTCCGGCAACCTCGGCGGCTGGCAGGTCGCGCGCTGCCTCTGGCTCTTGAACGTCCTGACGGGTTCCGTGGGCCGGGAGGGCGGCACCTCCGCCAACGGCTGGGACAAGTGGGTCCCGCGCCCACCCCACCTGGCTCCGCACGTCCAACGCTGGAACGAGCTCTCCTGGCCGCGCGAGTACCCGCTCTCCTATTTCGAGATGAGCTTCCTGCTCCCCCACTTCCTGAAGGAGGGGCGCGGCAAGCTCGACGTCTACTTCACCCGGGTCTACAACCCGATGTGGACAAACCCCGACGGGTTCACCTGGCTCGAGGTGCTTCGCGACGAATCGAAGATCGGGCTTCACATCGCGCTGACGCCGACCTGGAGCGAGACGGCGTGGTGGGCGGACTACGTGCTGCCGATGGGGCACGGCTCGGAGCGGCACGACGTCATGAGCCAGGAGACGCACGCGGGACAGTGGATCGCCTTCCGGCAGCCGGTCCGCCGTGTCGCCCTCGAGCGCGCCGGAAAGCCTGTCGCGCGCACCTACGAGGCCAACCCGGGGCAGGTCTGGGAGGAGACGGAGTTCTGGATTGACCTCTCCTGGGAGATCGATCCGGACGGCTCGCTCGGGATCCGCCGCTACTTCGAGTCGCCGTACCGGCCGGGTGAGCGGATCACCGTGGACGACTACTTCGGATGGATGTTCGAACGCTCCGTCCCCGGCCTGCCGGAAGCGGCGGCGCGCGAAGGATTGAAGCCGCTGGCTTACATGCGGCGATACGGCGCCTACGAGATCCGCTCCGGCGCCGCGGCGGAGTTCGAGCGCGCGCTTTCGCCCGAAGAGACTCTCGAAGCCACGAAGGACGAAGGGACCGGAATCCTCTACACGCAGGCGGCCGCGACGCCGCCGAAGAACATCGTGCCGAGCCCTGTCGCCCCCTCCGGCGAGCGCGGACGCCCGATCGGGGTCCTCGTGGACGGAGAGGCGCGCTTCGGATTTCGCACCCCTTCTCGGCGCCTGGAATTCTTCTCCTCGACGCTCGCGGATTTCGGCTGGCCGGAGCTGGCGATTCCGACATACATCCGGAGCCACGTCCATCCTGACAACGTGGACCGCGCGGCCAGCGAATTCGTCCTGCTCTCGACGTACCGGCTTCCGACGCTGATCCACACGAGGAGCGGCAACGCGAAGTGGCTCCTCGAGATCTCCCACACGAACCCGACCTGGATCCATACCTCCGACGCGCAGCGCCTGGGCGTCGCGACCGGCGATCTCGTGCGGATCGAGACGGAGATCGGGCACTTCGTGGACCGGGTCTGGGTCACGGAGGGGATCCGCCCGGGCGTCGTCGCGTGCTCGCACCACCTGGGACGGTGGCGTCTCGCGGCAGGGGAGGGGACGAGCCGGCTCGCCTCCGCTCTCGTGGACGTCAGGGAGGATCGCGGGCAGTGGAAGCTCACGCAGCTCCGCGGCATCGAGCCGTACGACTCCGCCGATCCCGACACGAGGCGGATCTGGTGGACGGAGAGCGGCGTGCATCAGAACCTGACGTTTCCAGTCCAGCCCGATCCGGTCAGCGGCTGCCACTGCTGGCACCAGAAGGTCAGGATCACGCGCGCTCGGCCGGAAGATCGTTACGGCGACGTGAGCGTGGACACGAACAAGTCCCATGACGTGTACAAGCGGTGGCTCGCGCTCGCGCGCCCGCCGCGCGGGGACTGGCGGCGTCCGTACTGGATGCTGCGCCCCTTCCGCCCCGCCGAGAGCGCCTTCCGCCTTCCCGGGAGCGAGAACCCGTGAACGCGCCTCCGCTCTGTCTCCTCTCGCGACTCTGGCTCGCCGAGCCGGACGCGGAGGCGGTGGCCCGCGCCGCCGAGGCGGGTCTGGCGGGCGGCAAGCCCTCCGACCTTGCCGCCGCGTGGACCGACCTCTTCCTCCTGAACGTGTACCCCTACGGCACCGCCTTCACGGACATCTCCGGGGAGTTGAACGGCCCGGCCGCCGCCGCCGCGTCGCGCCGGTACGAAGCCGCTGGATACCGGCCGCGGGAACTTGCCGGAACCGGAGCGCCCGACCACGCCGGCCTGTGCCTGGGTTTTCTCGCGCATCTGGCGGCGCAAGGACGGGAAGACCCGGGGTTTCTGGCGTGGACTCTGGACTGGCTTCCGGTCTGCGCGCTCGCTGTCGAGCGTCAACCCTTCGCGCATCCGTTCTTTCGCGACCTCGCGGCGGCGACGCGCGAGAGCCTCTTCGCGCTCGCGTCCCCGGGCGCCGTCGCTCCCGAGGATCTCGCGCCGGTTCTGGAAGAGGGATACGAGACCGAGGAAGAAGTCGGCCTCTCCCGGGTGGTGAGATTCCTGCTCGCGCCGGCGGCATCCGGGTTCTTCCTCTCCCGGTCGCGGCTGGGAGCGCTGGCGCTCGAGGCGGGTCTCCGGCTCCCGTTCGGATCGCGGTTTGACGTCGCGCGCGCTCTCTTCGAAGCCGCCGGCGAATGCGGCCGCGTCGAGCCGGTGCTGGCGGCGCTCTCACAAGAGGCAGAGGCCTGGGACGCCGCCTACACGGCGCACTCCCGCGAATACGCCTCGTGGCAGGCGCGCGCCAGCGTCTGGCGTTCCCGCATTGCCGAGACACGCGAGCGACTCATGCAAATGCGACAGATCCTGAACAGCCCGCTCGAACTGGAGTACGGGAATCGGGCAGAATAGCCGCCATGTACTTCAAACAGTTCTATCTCGGGTGCCTGGCGCAGGCCTCCTACATGATCGGATCGAAGGGGGAAGCGGCCGTCGTGGACCCCAGGCGCGACGTCGAGACGTACCTCGAGGAAGCCGAGCGCGAGGGGCTCACGATCCGGCACGTCATCGAGACGCACCTGCATGCGGACTTCGTGTCGGGGCACCGGGAGCTCGCGGCCCGCACCGGCGCGAAGATCTATTTCGGGGCGAAGGCCAAGGCCGGGTTCGAGCACGTCCCGGTCCGCGAAGGAGACCAGATCGTTCTCGGCGACGTCGCGCTGCGTTTCCTCGAGACGCCCGGCCACACGCCGGAATCCCTCTCGATTCTGGTCATCGACCGCGCCAGGTCGGAGGAACCCGAGGCGGTTCTGACCGGCGACACGCTCTTCATCGGAGATGTCGGGCGGCCGGACTTGCTGGGCGCGAGGATGAGCGCGCAGGAGCTCGCCGGGATGCTCTACGACTCTCTTCACGAGAAGCTCCTGAAGCTGCCCGACTCCGTCGCCGTCTACCCGGCGCACGGAGCGGGCTCGCTCTGCGGCCGCAACATCTCGAGCGAGACCTCCTCGACGATCGGCCAGCAGCGCCGCTTCAACTACGCCCTCCAGCCGATGCCGCGGGAGGACTTCATCCGGATGATGACGACGGACCTGCCGGAGGCGCCCGCGTATTTCTCGCGCGACGTCCAGTTGAACCGCGAGGGGCCGGCGAATCTGTCGGAGCTTCCGAAACCTCCCGGACTTGCCCCCGCCGCCGTGGACGAGATGCGGCGGTCGGGAGCCGTCGTGCTCGACACGCGGCCTGCCTCGCAGTTCGGGACGGGCCATATTCCGGGCTCCCTGAACATCGGTCTCGGCGGCCAGTTCGCTTCCTGGGCCGGAGCCCTGATCCCGGCCGAGAAGCCGATCGTCCTCGTCACCGAAGACGAGGAGCAGGTCGAAGAGGCGCGCACCCGCCTGGCGCGCGTCGGGCTGGAGAACGTGGCGGGCTATCTCGCGGGAGGTCTCCTCGCCTGGCATGAAGCGGGGCGTCCCCTCGTGGCGATGGAGCAGATCAGCGTGGACGAGTTGCGTCACCGGATCGCGCAGGGTGAGGTCGGGCAGCTCGTGGACGTGCGGCGTCCGGCGGAGTGGCAGGCCGGCCACATCGCGCAGGCCCGGAACCTGCCCTTGAACGAGCTCGCCGCCCGCGCCACCGAGCTCGACCGCGGCAAGCCCGTCACCGCCATCTGCGCCGGCGGCTACCGTTCCTCGATCGCCACGTCCCTCCTCGAGCAGCAGGGCTGCGCGCGGATCATCAACGTCGTCGGGGGAATGACAGCCTGGAACCAGGCGAAGTTCGAGACGGCCGCCTGATTCCCGACGCCTCTCCGACGCGGAAGGTTCGCGGATGCATCTGACGCGGCTCGACTGGGGGATCGTCGCGGCCTCGGTCGTCGTATCGTTCCTGCCGGCCATCTTCTTCTTCCGGCGCGCGAGCAAGAGCACCACGGAGTTCTTCACGTCGGGGCGGGCCGCGCCCTGGTGGCTCGTCGGAGTCTCCATGGTCGCGACGACCTTTTCGACCGACACGCCCAACCTCGTCACGAACATGGTTCGCGAGCACGGCGTCTCGGACAACTGGCTCTGGTGGTCGTTCCTCTTGACCGGGATGCTGACGGTCTTCTTCTACGCGCGGATGTGGCGGCGCTCGGGAGTCCTGACGGACCTCGAGTTCTACGAACGGCGTTATTCGGGCAGGGCGGCGAGCTTCGTGCGCGGCTTCCGGGCGGTCTATCTCGGCCTCTTCTTCAACTGCGTCATCATGGCGACGGTCAACCTCGCGGCGGCCAAGATCGGCAACATCCTGTTCGGATGGCCGATGGCGAAGACCCTCGTCCTCTGCTCGGTGGTCACGATTTTTTTCGCGTCGGTTTCCGGGCTCTGGGGCGTGCTCGTCACGGACTCGATCCAGTTCTCGATCACGATGACCGGGACCTTCGCGATGGCCTACTTCGCCGTCAAGCAGCCGCAGGTCGGCGGACTCTCGGGGCTCGTGCACCGGCTCGATCCGAAGATGTTGAACTTCCTGCCCGACTTCGGGGACTGGAGCATCGCCCTCTCGGTCTTCCTGATCCCGATCACGATCCAGTGGTGGTCGGTCTGGTACCCGGGAGCGGAGCCCGGCGGCGGCAGCTACATCGCCCAGCGGATGCTCGCTTCCCGCACCGAGAAGGACGCGCTGACGGGAACTCTGCTCTTCAACGCGATGCACTACGCCCTGCGTCCCTGGCCCTGGATCATCGTGGCGCTCTCCTCGATCCTGGTCTACCCGCAGCTCGCCGACATTCACCGGGTCTTCCCGTACGTGGAGGAGCGTTTGATCGGCAATGACATGGCCTACCCGGCGATGTTGCGGTTCCTGCCGGCGGGGTTCCTGGGACTCATGGTCGCGGGGATGCTGGCGGCCTACCGCTCGACGATCGAGACCCACCTGAACTGGGGCACGTCGTACCTCGTTCACGACTTCTACCGCCGCTTCTTCAGGCGCGACGCCACCGAGCGGCACTACGTTTTCATGGGGCGCGTCGTCACGGCGCTCCTGATGATCTGCGCGGCGCTCCTGACCTTCGCGCTCGACACGGCGAAGGAGAGCTTCGACCTGATCCTGTCGGTGGGCGCCGGGACGGGGTTGATCTACCTGCTGCGCTGGTTCTGGTGGCGCATCAACGCCTGGAGCGAGGTCTCGGCCATGGCAAGCTCCTTCCTGGTCGCGGTGGGTTTCTTTGTCGCGCGAAAGGCCGGACACCCGGTCGCGCCGCACCTCGCCCTGATCGTCACGGTGGCGGCGACGACGGTCGTCTGGATCGCGGTCACTTACGCGACCCGGCCTGTGGACCGGCCGACCCTCGTCGTGTTCTACCGCCTCGTGCGGCCGGCGGGCCCCGGCTGGCGCGAGATCCGCCGCGAGGCGGGCGTGGGTCCGTCGCCCGACAGCCTTCCCCAGAACCTCCTCGGCTGGGTCCTCGGCTGCGTGTTCGTCTATGCTGCGCTCTTCGGGACCGGCAGCGTACTGTACGGCAAGACCGCCCAGGCCGCGGTCTGGATCGCCCTCTTCGTCGTCAGCGGCGTCTGGCTGGCGCGCCTGGTGCCCGCCCTCTGGCCCGCCCGCGAGTCGTGACCGGCAGGGTTGTGAAGGCCGTCGTTCTCGCGCGGGGACTCGGCACGCGCATGCGCCAGGAGGACGGTGCGGCGACCCTCGATCCAGGCCAGGCCGCCGCGGCCGGTCAGGGCCTGAAGGCGATGATCTCCTTCGGCCGGCCGTTTCTCGACTATGTTCTCTCATCTCTCGCCGACGCCGGTATCATGCAGGTCTGCCTCGTCATCGGGGCCGAGCACGGCGCCGTCCGCGACTACTACACAAACATGGTGCCGCCGCGCCGGCTGCGCGTCTCCTTCGCGATCCAGCCGGAGCCGCGCGGCACGGCGGATGCGGTGCTCGCGGCGGAGTCCTTCGCGGCCGGCGACGATTTCCTGACCGTCAATTCCGACAACATCTCTCCGGCCTCGGCGCTGTCGGCCCTGGCGGGTCTCGCGGAGCCAGGTGTTGCTCTCTTCGAGCGGGACACGCTCATCGCGCAAAGCAACATTCCGGCCGAACGGATCGCATCGTTCGCCGTCTGCCGCGTGGGAGCGGACGGCTACCTCGAAGAGATCCTCGAGAAGCCGAACCCGGCGATCCTCGTGTCTCTCGGCCCGGGAGCTCTCGTCAGCATGAACTGCTGGCGGTTCTCTCCGGCGATCTTCGAGGCGTGCCGCCGCGTGCCTCTGTCGCCGCGCGGCGAGCTGGAGCTGCCGATGGCCGTGCGCGAGGCGATCGCACGGGGCGTGCGCTTCAAGGTCGTGCGAAGCCGCGAAGGGGTGCTGGACCTCTCCCGCCGCTCGGATGTCGCGGCGGTTGCCGAGCGGCTGCGAGGCGTCAGCGCGGAGCCGTGAGAAATTGTGAACTGTGAACTGTGAATTGTGAATGAGGATTGCCGACCAGCTGGCGTCAGCCGGTTTGAGTGATCGGGAAGCGGAGGCGAAGGCCAGACTTTTCGAAGCGGCGGAGCGGCGGCTGGAAGGCCGCTCGGGCGGCGATATTCGGCGGTGGTTCATCCCGGGGCGCATCGAGGTGCTCGGCAAGCACACCGACTACGCGGGAGGGCGGAGTCTCCTCTGCGCGGTCGAGCGCGGCTTGTGCCTGGCCGCTCGGGCGCGGGAGGACCGCATCGTCCGCATCGCCGACGCCGTCCTCGACGTCGAAGCCCTTCTGCCGCTTTCCGGCGACGCCGGCGCAGCGGAGGAGGGGAGCTGGACGGCCTATCCGGCGGCGGTCGTCCGCCGGGTCGCGCGCGACTTCCCGGGATCCCTGCGCGGCGCCGACATCGCCATCGCCTCCGACCTGCCGCGCTCGGCCGGCTTATCCAGCGGGAGCGCGCTCGTCGTCGGGATCTTCACGGCCCTGGCTCACGTCAACGCCCTCGAGGAACACGCCGTGTACCGTGCGAACATCGCAAGCCCCGAGACTCTCGCGGGCTATCTGGGCGCCGTCGAGAACGGCCTCTCATTCGGTGCCCTGGCCGGTGATCGCGATGTGGGCACCTTCGGCGGAAGCGAGGACCACACCGCGATGCTCTGCTGCCGCGCCGGGAATCTCTCGCAATACGCCTTCTGCCCGGTGCGGCATGA
>DATIRW010000172.1:0-6009 GCA_035469365.1 Thermoanaerobaculia bacterium | reverse complement strand
CGATCGCGAGGCGGGCAGCCGGGGTAGGTCGCTCTGACGATGGCAAACACAGCCCATATCGATGCGACTCCGAGCATCGCGTTGGTCAGGTTGAGAATGACGGCGCTCGGACCGAAGAGGATCTGCGGAACCGCCAGAACGCCCATATATCCCATGGAGGGATGGCCAAAGCAGTAGAGTTCCAGTGGATTCAGGCTGCGGAGCGCCGGGAAGAGACACCGATCCGCGTACTCGGCAGAGTCCCACAGAGGCACGAACCCAAGATGGGGAACAATCAGCAGCAGGAAGGCGCCTTGGACGAGCCCGAGGCCCGGGTCGTAGCGGCGACGCGGTCTCGCCCCGTTCAACTGAACCAAAGTCTTTCAATCATGGAAAGAGTGCCGCGATTATAGGCCTCCGGCAGCCTCAGTCTTTCCACCGCAGGACGAACCTCCCAATCGCGCGCGAGTGTGGAAAGAGCTGCTCGAACCGGGCGGCGATCTCCGGGGAGATGTTTCCGGCCCAGAGGGGCCGCCGATTCAGAACCGCCGCACGCGTTCCCGTCTCTTCGAGAGACTTGAAGAGCTCCTCGGGCCGTTGCATGGGATCTCTGGGAGAACCGGCGTCGCGTGGTGACGCCTCCTCGAGGCCGGACAGGAAATAGACCTCCGGGCAGTCCTGACCCGCATAGATCGGCCTGCCCCGGCCCTTCTCCTGGACGAGCGGGATCAAGGAGTCAAAGGTCTCGGCGTCTTGCGCCGTCACCCGCAGACCGCCGGCGCGGGTCAAGTCCAAAATCGCGGGAGGGTCGTACCGCTCGAAGCGAGAGCCGACGGTATAAACGTAGCCGCGGTTTGTCCGAAGCACGGCGAAGAGAAGGTAGAACACAAGCACCGCGGCGTGCAGGAAGCGAGGAGGCCGCGACTCGCTCCCCGCGAGCGCGACGATGGCGAGGACGATCAGCGGCGCGAAGTAAAAGAAATAGATCGGCGCGGCGAAGGGGAACTGGACCAAGCCGGTGATCGCCACGACGGCGGCGAGAAGGAAGATCATCTGCCGCGTGCGCGGACTCCAGAAGCCCAGGCGATGGGAGTCGGCCAGACGCAGGCAGGCCGCCACGACGGCCCCGACGCCCAGAGAGCGCATGGATTGCCAGATCACGATATAGACCTCCGTCGTGGAAGCCGACAGCCAGAGAGCCGCCGGAAGCGCGGCGGCCAGCAGACCCCTCAAGAGCCAGGCAAACCGGAACTCTCGGAGAGTGCCGGCGCCGAGCACGAGCGTGTAGGGAACAGCCGGCCAGAATGTTGAGAGCGGAGGCAGCGACATTCGGACGAATCGCACGTGCCCGCTCGTAGCGGCCATCAAGCTGCCGGTGAAGGCGGGGAGCGCGCCGCGCACGGCCAGCAGGGTGAGGACGAGAAGGACCGGAAGAAAGGCGCCGGCCGCGAGCGGGATGACCAACCCCATCAACGCCGAAAGACGGTGGCCGAAGCGGCCTCCTCCCTCCGTGTATTCACGCCAGAGGAGAAAGCCGCAGATCGTGGCCGCCGGCGCCAGAAAGTAGACAAACTCCATTTCGCCGAGCTCCTGCCGGACGGTGAGGAAGAGGACGCCCAGAAAGAGAGCGAGCCCCGTCGCCTGGAAGAGGAGGAATCCGGTGACGCGCCGGGAGCGCCGGCCGTCGGAACCAGAGGAGAGCTGCTGCTCCCGATAGAGGAGAAAGAGGAGAGCCGCGGCGAAGAAATACGCGCCGATGACTTTGAACAGGCAGGAAATCGCGGCGAGCGCACCGGCGAGAAACAGCCAGCGCCTGTCTTCGGTCTCGATATGACGCAGGAGCGCCAGCACGCCCCACGTCGCGAAGAAGAGGTTGTACCAGGAGGGAATGCCGGCAAAGTAATTCGGCACGCTCCAGGCGACGGCGAGCCAGGTCACGGCCCCGGCGAGGAGCGGAGAGGCGAACCGCGAGGCGATCGCGAAGACCGCGGGGACCCACGCCAGGAAAAACAGGAAGAGCGCGAGACGAATCGATGTCAGCCGAACGCCGAAGACCCGGAAGGCGAGGGCATGCCAGTACGTGAGGCCGCCCGTATAGATCTCCGGGAAATCGAGATGCGGAATCGCGCCGTTTAAGGCGCGTTCGGCGGACTGGCCGAGAATCCCGTCGTCGTGCGGAATCCAGCCGCGATTGCGAAAAGGAAAGACGTAGGCGGCGCTCCCGAGCCAGACCAGCAGCAACACGAGTCCTTTCCGCCGGAGCGGCAGGGCCTTTCTTCGGGATTCGGAGACTCGGCCGGATGCGTTCACGATCCTCGTCCTTCCGCGATGTAGACCTCGGTACCGGACGCGGTCACCGAGCGCTCGACATAGTGCTTCTTGATCCAGTCGCGCGTTCGCTCTCCGTACCCCTGCCCGAAGAGTCCCCGTCCGTATTCTCCGGCGGACCGTCTGAGGATGACGATGGCCGCCGGCCGCGCGCGTTCCAGATCGCGGAGGAAGTCCTCTTCATTCGACTCCCCGAGGTAACCCGGGATTGAGAGCTTGTGACGCATGGGGTTGACGCGTCCGGAGAGGTAGTTCAGTACTTCGCCTTCGGGAATAACGACGAGCCCGTCCTTCTCGCTCGCTTCCTCTCGGATCGTTGCCGCAACGAGAGCGAGGTCTCGAGCGGTCGCGGGCAGCGCGGACAGCATTCCTGCGGTCCCGGGCACCGGCACGCGCGCGTCCGAGGAGTATTGGATCGCGCGAGTCAGGAATGCGATGCCGATGAGCAGGGCGAGCGCGCCATTGAGGATTGCGCGAAACCGAAGGCGCAGCGCTCGAGGTTTTTCCAGGACCAGCATCCGGAGAAGACCGGCCGCGCAGACGAAGGCAAACAGGATCGGCGGCGCCACGTAGCCCGAATCGGCGATGTGAAACAGTTTTCGATGGGAGGCGAGGAGCCCCAGCAACCCGAAACCCACGAGGGCGGCTGCCCGCGGACCTCGAGGCCGGAGGAGACCGGCCACCAGAGCAGCCAGACAGACGAGTGGCGCCGCGCTGAAGAGAATCGCTCCCGACCCCAAGCCCGCCGCCGCGAGGAGTCCCATCGCCGCGAGAACGGCCAGGAGAATCCGGAGCCAGTGTTTCATCCGTTTGTTATTGACGCCGCGAGCGCCGAGGACACCGCAGAGCGACACGACCCCTGTCCAGAGACCGGCTGAATAGAGAAGGACGGGAATCCCGCCGCGCCAGTCTCGAAAAACGGCCAGGACCGATCCCGCCGGGGTGTCGCGGGGAATTCCCACCAGCAGCACCGGGGCGTCATGCAGGATCGCCGAGAGTCCGGCGGCCGCAGCAAAGCCTCCCAGGACCGACCCGAAGGTCAACAAGGCGGCTGCGGTCGTCACAAGCAGACTCCGGCGGAGCCGCGCCGTGTCTCGCGAGCGCATGCACTCGGCGCAGAGTACCGACACAAGCGTGATCACTCCCCATTCCGTCCGGCAAAGGCCCGCCAGGCCAGCGCACGCCCCCGCGCCGAGTCTCCGAAGCGTGTCTCCGCGGGTTTCGGACAAGGACGCGAGACCGCAGCCGGCCAGCGCGAAGCCGGCGGCGTGCCACATCCTGTATCCCATGCCAATAATCGCGCCACCGGAGTTGGGCATGAACACCAGAGCCGGAATCGCGAGCGCCGTCCACAGGACGGCCTCGCGCCGGCCCGTGACTCGCGTGAGCGCAAAGTAAAGCGCCAGTAAGACGCCGCAAGCTCCCATGAGACCGCAGAGCGCGAGCGTCGAGAAGCTCGATCCAAGAAAAAGAAAGAAGGTGGTCTGGAAGTAGGGGGTAAACGGTCCGAACCAGTAAACGACGTCGCGGTAGAGAAGCTCGCCGCGCGACAGCGCGTCAGGCACAATCCACTCGCGGCCCGAGTCGATGATCGCGTCGGACCACTTGCCGCGCGAGATCGCGAAGAGCAAGCCTGACGCGAGCAGAACCGTTGCTAACGCCGTCACCGCGAGCGCGCGAGATGTGCGCGGCGGCTCCCCTCTCACGTGACGAGGGATGGGCTTCCCTGCCAGCGTCGCCAGGCGTCCGATGAGCGGATCTCGTCGATCGCCTCGAAGGCGCGGTCGAGCTCTTCGTCGGCCGTGTAGAAGTGCGGAGACATGCGGATCCCGACGCCAGGACGGTAATCGACGACGACGTCCCGGGCATTGAGCTCCCGGGCGACCTCCAGCGCGTTCTCGAAGTCGACGGCGGCGGTCCCACCGCGGCGAAGCGGATCACGGGGCGTCGCGCACTCGAGCCCGCGCGACCCGGCGAGCTCGATCAGGCGCCCGGTCTGGCGCAGGGACTTCTCGCGGATCGCTTCGATCCCGGCCTCGGCAACGATTCGCGGTCCCTCTCGCGCGGCGTAGAGCGCGGGGATGCTCGGCGTCCCGAGGAGGAACCGGAAGGCGTCGTCGCGGTAGCGCATCGGAGGCGGCTCGAAATCGAACGGCGCGGGGTGAGCCATCCATCCGGTAAGAGAAGGCGCGAGCTTTCTCCGCAACTCCGGGCGGACGTAGAGGAACGCCCCGCCCGGGCCGCCGCAGAGCCACTTCAGCACGCCTCCAACGACGAGGTCCGCGCCGAGGGCATCCACCGAGACCGGCAGGGTACCGACCGACTGGTAAGCGTCCAGAACGAGCAGGGCTCCTGCCCGGCGGCAGCGCTCCGCGATCGGAGACGCGTCGAGCACGAAGGCGCTCTTGAAGAGGACGTGGGAGATCGCCACCAGCGCGGTTCGTTCGTCGATCGCCTCGACGATCCGCTCCTCGTCGGCGGAGAGGCCGTCGCCGCGCGGGGAAGGGACCGTCAGGATCTCCGCCCCGAGTCGCGTCGCGAGCGCCTCATAGACATACCGCACCGACGGGAACTCCCCTTCGATCATTACGATGCGATTGCGCGGCGGCGCGTACTCGAGCGCGGAGAGCACGACAGCGGAGGCCGTCGTCACGTTCGGGAGCATCGAGACGCTCCCCGCGGGAGCGCCGAGGAGCGGCGCGATCCGATCTCCGACGGCGACCGACATGTCCCACCAGGAGTCCACCCAGGCGCGCACGCCTCGCTCGGCCCACGTTTCCGCGTATTCGGCGAGGGCGCGGCCCGCCGCTCGCGGCATCGCTCCGAGCGAGTTGGAGATGAGATAGGTCGTCTTCTCGAGGATCGGGAACTCGGGGCGGAAGCGCAGGAGAGGATCGGAGGGATCCGGTGATCGGGTCATCGGGTGATCGGGTGATCGGGGCCAACGCGACGGCCCGCCTTGTAGATGTCTCGGATGGCGCGGACGTTTTTCACGTCGGCGAGCGGGTCGGCGTCGAGGAGGAGCAGGTCGGCGCGCTTGCCGGGTTCGAGTGTTCCGCGGTCCTTCTCGAGACCGAGTGAGCGGGCGGCGGTCTGTGTCGCCGCGCGGATCGCCTCGAGGGGAGAGAGGCCGGCCTTAACGTACAGATCCATCTCGATCGAGACGCCGAGTCCCGGGAAGGCCCACATGTCGGTGCCGAGCGCGACGGGAACTCCGGCCGCGTGAAGCCGCGCGAAGTTGTCACGAAGCGCCGGCAGGCGCTCGCGCACATTTCGAAAGTTCGGATAGCGGCTCGCGTACCCTTCGGCATATGCGGGCGACCGGTACCGCGTCACGACGGACGGTGGAAGCCCTCTTTCCGCGCGCGGGTCGGAGAGAACTCCTTCGACGAATGCCCGCGTGTCCGCCAGGAATTCGAAGATGTCCATCGTCGGGATGTAGAAGACCGGGCGGCTCTTCATCACCTCGAGGGTCCCCTCGTCGAAGGGGCCGAGAACGCCGTGCGCGAGCACCGTCGCGCCGCGCATGACGGCTTCCTTTGCGTCGGCGGGGTTGGGCGCGTGGACGGTGACGCGGAGGCCGGCCCCGCGCGCTTCCTCGATCAGGGCCTTCGCGATCTCCGGCGTCATCCTCGGAAGGCGAGGGAGCGGGTCCCGGCACCAGCTCATGTCGTCGAGCATCAGCTTGATCTCGGCGGACCC
>DATIRW010000171.1:0-4790 GCA_035469365.1 Thermoanaerobaculia bacterium | reverse complement strand
GTCAATTGCGACGCGCACTTTCTCGGCCTCGGCGAGACGTGTCAGGTAGATCGATCGGTCCGCGTAGAGCGAGTTCAGGGCCTCGAGGACGGTGATGAAAGGAACCTTGCCGGTGCGGTAGTTGGCGATCGCCGACTCGAGAGAGAGCTGATCCACCGGCAGAACGCCCTCATCGTAGAGCCGGATGACCCTCAGGATCGCCCTCAGGTTCTCGAACCGCTCCCGCGTCCGGAACTCGAGTTCCTGGCCCGTCGAGGAAGCGCGGGCCTCCTCCGTGCGCACGTCGGCCTGCGCGGACGCGAGAAGCGGGCGCTGCCGCGAGCCGGCATAAATGGGGAGTGTGACTCCGAGGCCGACCTGCCACATCGGATCGAGACCGCCTCGGTACATCGGGCCGCCGCTCGCTACGAAATCCGGCAGAAGGTTCTTCTTTGCAATCGAAACCCGTAAACGCGACGCCTCGATAGCCCGGGAAGCGCCCGCGAGCTCGGGGCTCCTGTCGCGGATCGCCTGAAGGAGCGCCGGCAGGTCCGGCAGGTTCGCCCGAAAGGTCAGACGCGCCGGTGTCTGGATCTCGGTCTCCTGGGGCCGTCCAAGCACGCGATTGACCTCCGCGCGCCGTGTCGCGACCTGCGCCGTCTGCTCGGCCCGCGCCTCGTCCAAACGGAGGACCTCGATTTGCGCTCTGAGCACGTCCTGCTGAACGCCGATGCCCACGGCGTATCGCTCCCGGACGATGTCGGAAATCTCCCGCCATGAGCGGCTGCGGTCCTCGATCAGTTCGAGCTGTGCCTTTGCGAGCAGGTAGTCGTAGTAGGCGCGCCGGACACGGGCCTCGACGGAAAGAAGGGCCCGGCCTACGGTCCCCTCCTTAACTTCCTCGGCGCGTTTGTTCGCTTCCTCACCTGCGAGGCGCAACTTTCCGGGCCAGGGCAAGGGCTGCGAGAACATCGCTCCCAGGAACGTCATCTCCTCTTTGCCGAGCGACAGCGACTTGCCATCGTTCTGGTAGTTGAAGGAGAGAAAGGGGTCCGGCAGAGTTCGCGCGGGCTCGATGCGGAACCGCGCAGCCTCGGCGGAGGAGAGCACCCCCGTTAGCTCGGGGTTCTTCTGAAGCGCTTCCAGGACGAGTCCGTCGAGAAAAGGGTCGACGGACGCCGCCCGTCCTTCACGCGCGGACTCCCCGATGGGATTCTCCTGGGCGCGGAGGATCGAGGCCGCTGCGAACAGCCCGATCGAGACTAGAGTTGAGATTCTGTTTCTGATCACCGGTCTTGCCTCCACAGGCCCGGGAAACGCCCGGGCGGACGGGCGGAGAGAGAGCTCCGCCGTTTCCTGCCTTGAGGAGAGACCGGTCTTAGATCAGGAGTTGGGCGTGGAGGCGGAAGAGGGGCGGACCTTCCGCCGGCTTCTCAAGGGAAGCCCGGGCGGCGATCAGCCGGGGAAAGCTGAGCGGGAACAGCGCCGAATCGGCTGGAAGAGCCTGATGCGTCGGCAGGGTCTCGACGCCTTGCGCTGTCGTGGTGAGCGCCGCTTGCGGCGCGGCCGGACATTCCAGCGTGGTCGCGCAGCAGTCCATGGCGCCAATTGCCCGATCCGTCCGCCCGCTGGGGGGACAGCACGCGCCCGGCGCCGCGGACGCGCCTGCCGCGAGCAGGAGAATCGCGAGAGCAAGAGCGGTTCCGCGGGCGGTCATCGTTTCTTTTCTTCTTCCGCTAGCAGCCTAGAGGGGCCTCTCCAACGAGGGCATGGTGCAAGTGCATCATTCCGAAAACCCCGTCGGATCGGCGTTCGATAGGCATAACCGCTTCTATCTTGCCACGTATTCCTCGCCGAATTTCGCTCCGACGGAGACACCTCGTCGCCTTGCAGGTCTCGGTCAGTCCTCTATCGAACCTGAACTGGGCGCGAGATGACAGGAAGACGGAGGGGTTGCGGGATGGCAGAGAAAGAGGGATGACAGAACGGGCGCTAAGGGGCTCTGGGAGCGACGACGCCGATGTTGGCGATCGTTTCCCCTTTTTTCATCGAGGGGAGGGCCGCGACGTAGAGGATGACTCCGGTCGCCGGCGAGCGCGCCTCCAGAACCGTCTTGCCGAGATAGTCGGTTACGTACCCGAGCTTCATCCCCGCTTCGACATAGTCTCCCCGGTCCACTGCGGGGTAGAAGATTCCCGAGTGATCGCTTGCGAGCGTCACGACCTTCTCGATCCAGACCGGGTGTTCCACCGGCGTCGCCGTCCCCGGGAGGATCTTCAAGTGCCGCATCACGCTCAGACAGCCATTGACCAGCGCATCGATATCCGCGGGCTCGACTCTCCCCGCACGCCCCGCTTCGACCGTGATCGAGGGCTTGCCGCGCGTGGCCGCGGTCGTCTCGAGGTAGCGCGAGAGATTGGGGTCCTTCGGCCGGTCCGTCGCGATGATGATGTGGTCCAGGCCGAAGGCGAGGACCATCGCGCGCGAGGCCGCGTCCTGCTTTTCGTTGCCGGTCCTCGCCCAGTAGCTGTAGGGGCGAAGGTTCTCGTCGAGATCGCCGCCGTGGAGATCGATCAGGTAGTCGCACCGTTCGACGACCTCCCGGGTGATCGCCCAGGCCGCGCGCTCCGTCTGTGTCCCGTCGGGCTTGCCGGGGTAGTAACGGTTCATGCTCTTGCCGTCCACCGGGTTGACGTGGACGGTCTTCTGCTCGAAGGAGGGGATGTTGACGAGTGGAACGACGATGAGCGTTCCGTTCAGCTCGGTCGGGTCGGTGCGTTCGATGAGCCGCTCGAGCGCGAGGATCGAGGCGTATTCCGTGCCGTGAGAGCCGGCGACGAGCGCGAGGACCGGGCCGGGCCAGGCGCCGTGGAACAGCGCGACCGGAATGTGGAGCGCCGGATCCACGCCGGCCGGCACGTCGATCGTTCCCGTGGCCGCGTGTCCCTCCGTCGCGGTGGCCGTCCCGACCGTGAAGGCGTCTCGGCCGGCTCCCGTGGCGGCGAGAGGCATTCCCGCAAGAATCACGAGCGCTGCGATGGCCGCGCGCGCCATGTCTCCTCCTGACTTCAACGGCGAAACTGGCGGATTGTACTCTCGCCGAGGTTTTGACGGGACACAGCGCCTCCATCACAATAGGCTTCGTTCATCCCGACTGATCAGGAGGCGACGATGGCTGATCCGAAAACCCTCGGCCGGGTTCATCTTTTTCGCGACCTGCCGCAAGAGCATCTGCGGGCGCTCAAGAGCGCCGCGGAGGACATGCTGTTCCCGGCCGGAGAGACGATTTTCCGCCACGGAGACCCGGCCGACTGGCTCTATGTCGTGGAAGAGGGAACCGTGGACATCGTGCTTCCCTCCGAGGGAGAGGAGATCGTGCTTGCTTCCTTCGCTCCCGGATCGTTCTTCGGCGAGCTCGGTCTCTTCGACCAGCAGCCTCGAAACGCCACCGCGCGCGCCGCGGCGGACACCCGGCTCGTCGCCGTCCCGGCGGCGGCCATCTCGCGCATGATCGACGAGGATCCGGCCGCGGCCCGCCACTTCCTGCGCGTGGTCACGCAGAGACTGCGCGCCGCCGACGAGATGATCTCGAGGCTCCAGATCCGGAACCCCAACGAAGAGATGGACGAAAAACTGACGTTCGGACAACGGGTCGCCGACGCCGTGAGCCGCTTCGGCGGGTCCTGGACCTTCATCATCCTCTTCTTCATTTTTCTTCTCGGCTGGGCGACGGTCAACACGACGTGGATCCTGCGCCGCCCGCCCGATCCCTACCCCTTCATCTTCCTGAACCTGATGCTCTCCATGCTCGCCGCGATCCAGGCGCCGATCATCATGAGCCAGAACCGCCAATCGATGCATGACCGGCTCCAGGCCGACCTCGATTACGAAGTGAACGTGAAGGCAGAGCTGGCAATCAGGCAGCTCCACCGCAAGCTGGACGAGTTGCGAGCCCTGGTGCTCCAGTAAGGGTCAGGGTTCAGGGAACAGGTTTCAGGGGAAATGCAGGTGTCAGGTGCCAGGTATCAGGTGCCAGGGACGCTAGCCTGGCACCCCAACCTGATACCTGACCCCTGACCCCTGATACCTGACACCTGCATCTAACCTGACCCCTGAGAACCTGACACCTCAACCCTGCTTGAAGGCGAGATCCTCGACGATGACGGCGTTGGGGATACGACGCAACACCTCGGGCGCGACCCTTATCTTGCAGGAACGGCTTCCGCCGCCGACAACCACGGAGCGGGCCTTGAGGACTGCGCCGTCGATGTAGATCGGCAGATCGGGCGGCAGGCCGAACACGGTCACGCCTCCCATCATCATGCCGGTCAGGGCGGCGGTCTCTTCGCCCGACGCGAAGGAGAGCTTCTGGCCTCCCAGGAGCTGGCGCACGGCGTGATTGACGTCGAGCCGCGTCGTCGCCAGGACGAGGCAGGCGGCGTGCCGCTTCGGCTCCTTCTTCGTCGCGACGACGATCGTGTTGCCGCTTTCCCCCGGAGGAATCCCGTAGTGGGCGCAGAACGCCGCCGTGTCGGCCAGCGCAGGGTCGCACGGAAGGATCTCGAAGGACTCGCCGGCGGCGGCTTCGATCGATTCGCGCACGCGCGCCTCGATCGCCGGGATCTCGCCGGGGCCGCCGCTCAAACGAGCACTTCCAGGGCGCCGCGCTCCTTGCGCTCCGCCGGCGCGTAGGAGCTCCACGCCCGCGCCAGCAGGCGCAGGCCCTCGCGGATCTTCTCCGGCTCGAGCACATAGGGAATTCTCAGGAACTCGGAGCAGCCGTTGGAGGGCGAACATGTCGCGCCCGGCAG
>DATIRW010000170.1:0-2009 GCA_035469365.1 Thermoanaerobaculia bacterium | reverse complement strand
GTCCGTGCCATTGATTACGCGCGATCGCCAGATGAGAGGACCACACCCGAGACCGCGGCGCGGCCGGGGAAGACTGATCGACGAGGTCTGGGATCGCTTGACGAGAGACCTCAACGGGGAGATCTCGGACCTTCGACGGCTGGTTGACTCCACGACGGCGTCCAAGACACCCCCTCTCGATAACAAGACTCGCCCCCGCCCAGTGACCCGTTAGAACCGCCGCGGGACCATGTTCGGGTAATCGTCATTCTCGGGGCCTGTCGTGACAACCCCGGAGCGACGAGAGCAGATCCTTCGCTTCGCTCAGGATGACAGAGAAGTGTGCTCTCCTCGATTTCCAGTCGATCTTGGTTCGGTGCCCGGAAGGAAGGAGGACGCCGCGTTCACTCCTTCTTCGGCTCCGACCGGGACTCCGGGGACTCCTTTGCCGCGGATGTCGTGGATGCCGAACGTACCCAGGTCGGGTCCGAGAGGTTCCAGCCTCCGCCCAGGGCCTTGTAGAGCTGCACGAAGTTGGCGAGGCGGGTAAAGCGCAGCTGCGCCAGGGCGTTCTCGGCAGGGAAGAGGTTCTGTTCGGCCTGAAGGACGTCGAGATAGCCCGCGAAGCCCGCGATGTAACGCTGGTTGGAGAGGGTGACGGCCTCGCGGAAGGCCGCGACGGCGCGAGTGAGCTCCTTCTCGGCGTCGGCGAGCTTCTGGTGCGCCACGACTGCGGAGGAGACTTCGGTGAAGGCGTTGGTGACCGCCTTCTCGTAGAGCGCCCGGGCCCCCTCCCACTGCGCGACGCGGGCGTCGTACTGGTTCTTCAGGCGCAGGCCCTGGAAGAGCGGCCCCGTCAGGCCCGCGGCGATCGACCAGGTCTTCCCGGAGGCGAAGAGGTCCGAGACATCGGTGCTGATCCCGCCAAACGCCCCCGTCAGGCTGATCGTCGGAAAGAAGCTCGCCATCGCGACCCCGACATTCGCGTTGGCCGCGACGAGCTGCTGCTCGGCCTCCAGGAGGTCGGGCCGCCGCTGGAGAAGCTCCGACGGCAGGCCGGCCGGAACCTCCGGCGGCAGGTACTGGTCGTTCAAGACCGCGCCGCGGGCAATGGGCCCCGGCTTTCTGCCGAGCAGCAGATCAATCGCGTTCTCCTGCGCCACGACCTGGCTCTCCAGTTGGGGGACCACCGCCGCCACCACGGCGAGCGAGGCTTCGGCGCTGGCGGTCTCGAGCGAGGAGGCCATCCCCGCCTCGAAGCGGCGGTTGAAGAGGTCGTAGGTTTCCTGGAAGGCGTCCTGCGTTCGCCGCGCGATCTCCAGGCGCAGGTCGAGCTGGCGCAGAGCGAAATAATCCGTCGCGGTCTCCGCGACGAGCGACAGGAGAACCCCGCGGCGCGCCTCCTCCGTCGCGAGATACTGCGCCAGCGCGGATTCGCTCGAGCGCCGGATTCTGCCCCAGAGATCCAGCTCCCAGGACAGGCCCAGGTTGACATCGTGGAGGCTCAACGTGCCGACTCCGGGCGCGAAGAACCCGGATTCGCGGGCGCGCGACCACTGGGCCGAGTACCCGATCTGCGGGTAGAACTCCGATCGCGCGATCCCGGCGTTGGCGCGCGCTTCCTCGACCCGGGCCGCGGCGACGCGGACGTCGTAGCCGTTCTTCAGGACCTCGTCGATCAGCCCCTGGAGAGTCTCGTCGTTGAAGATCTCCCACCAGGCCCGGTCGGCGAGCGAGGCGGCCTGCGCCGGTCCCGTTTCGCCGCGCACCTCGCCCGGCGCCGAGATCTCTGGTCTCTTGTAGTTGGGCCCCACGGCGCAAGCGCAGGCCACAAGAGACAGGACGACACCGAGGATCCGAGCACCGACTCTCGTCACCTCAGATCTCCTGCGGCGAGGACTGGTCGACCACGGAGGGGGGCAGGTGGCCCGAGTGGAAGAAGGCGGTGCGGTTCAGGACCTTCTCCTGGAATACCTCGAGATAGAGATAGATGACCGGCGTGATGTAGAGCGTGATGAGCTGCGAGACGA
>DATIRW010000169.1:0-5228 GCA_035469365.1 Thermoanaerobaculia bacterium | reverse complement strand
TCATCCCGAGGAGCGAAGCGACGAGGGATCTGCTCCGGCGTCGTCGGAAACGCGAGGGTAGATCCTTCGCTTCGCTCAGGATCACAGGATGTCGTTGCCTACGGGATTTGCGATCAGGACGCTAGGTCTTCTGTTCTTCGAGCAACTGCAGGCATTCTTCCAGGTAGGCGCGCGAGCCGGCCGTGACGCGAAAGAACCGGCAGCCGAGGCCGCGGTCCGATTCCGCACCCATCCGGACGACGAGGGCTTCCGCGACGACGGTGCGGTCGGGCACGTCTCCGGGAACCTCGAAGGAAACTTCGAGCCGGGCTCCGACCGGCTGCCGCACCGCCGTGCGAATGAAGAATCCGCCGCGGGAAAGGTCGCGGAGCGTGCCGCCGTGCTGCACGCCGTCGCGCCAGAAAGTCACGGACCATCCGGCCGCGGCCCGCGGGTCGTCGCGAGGGAAGAGGCGCAGATGACTTCGTATGCTGTCGAAAATGGCCGCCTCGTCGAAGGGCTTGGGAAGACACTCGTCCGCCCCCGCGCGCTGGGCATCCTCCGCGGCGCCGGGCTTGTCGGAAAGGACAACGATCGGCGTGCGGGAGACGTGAGAGTCCGCCTTGATCACGCGGCAGACGTCGAATCCGGTCATTCCCTTCAAGTCCGCGTCGAGAAAGACCAGATCGGGCCGTTCCCGCCGGACGACTCCGAGCGCCTCGCCGCCGGTGCCGGCCGAGAACAGCTGACAGTGGGTGCGTCGCTCGATCTTCTCGGCGAGTCCCCGGAAGAGTCCGGAGTCGTCAACCAGGAGAATGGATGGCATAGGGCGCTCAACGATTATAGGGCCTTCTGTTCCCTCTTCCCGTGACAGGCCTGCCCTTCGAAGTCCCGGTGAAGGAGGGGCGGGGTGAGGCGAGGCCGACAAGTCTTACCTTCTTGGCCTCAGGATGACTTCGCCGTGCAGAACATGGGGAGGCGAAGTCAGGATGTGCATCAGGCAACGGACGGCGTCCTCGACCTGAAGCATCCGCGGCCGCTCGAGCGTCGGGCGGAACCGGTCGAAGAAGGCCGTGTCGGTGGAGCCGGAGCAGAGAGCCGTCACGCGGATGCCCGCCGGCTGGAGCTCCTGGGCCAGCGCCCTGGAGAACGCCACCAGGCCCGCCTTCGCGGCGCAATAGACGGTACCTTCCGGGAAGCTCTCCAGCCCCGCGATCGACGCGATGTTGACGATGTCCGAGGGGGCGCCGCGGGCGAGCGCGGGCAGGGCCGCCTGGGTCAGGTAGATCGCGGCGGCGAGGTCTGTCTCGATCATCTCGGCGATCTGCCCGCGCTTCAAGTCCGCCAGCGGCGCCCTGTAGCCCAGGCCCGCGTTGTTGATGAGGATGTCGAGCTTCTTGAAGCGCGCGAGCGCCACGTCCACCAGGTCGTAGAGCGACGGAACGACGCGCACGTCTGCGACGTGGTAGGCCGCGTCCCCGCCCGCCTGGGCGATTTCCTGGACCGCGGCGTGCAGCTCTTCTTCCCGGCGCGCCACGAGCAGAACGCTCGCCCCCGCCTTCGCGAGCGCCCGCGAGAAGGCGCGCCCCTGTCCGGACGAGGCCCCCGTCACCAGCGCCACTCTTCCCTTGAGCGATTGGTCTCGCATTTCGAACACGCTGTCAGCTGTCAGCCATCAGCCGGCCCGGTCCTCGGGGCCTCTGAGAGCTGATAGCCGAGAGCTGAAAGCTATCATCGTGGCATGGACACGATCACGCACGGCATCGCCGGCTCGTTGCTGACGCGGACGCTGACGGAGCGTCCCGCCCGGCGCGCGTTGCTGGCGGGGGTCGTCGCGGGGATGTTTCCGGATAGCGACTTCCTGTTCACCCCGGACCGCTTGAGCTATCTGCGCAACCATCGGGGCTGGACCCACTCCTTCGTCGCGCTGCCTCTCTTTGCCCTGGCGCTCGCCCTGATCGGACGGCTCGTCTTCCGGCGGGCGCGCCTGCCGGATCTCTGGGTGTTCTGCGCCGTAGGGATCGCCAGCCACATCCTCCTCGACTGGATCACGTCTTTCGGCACGATGTTCTTCGTCCCGATTTCACGGACTCGTTACTCGCTCGACTGGGTCTTCATCCTTGACCCCTTCCTGACAGGCATCGCGGCGGTCTCGCTCGCTGGCGCTCTCTTCTGGCGGAAGGGGGGCCGGAGGATCGCGGCGGCGGGCAGTCTGATGCTCTGCGCGTACGTGGCGTTTTGCGCGGTGCAGCACCGGAAGGCGCTCGCCGTCTGGCAGCGGATCGACGGCCCGGTCTCCGGCGAACGCATCGCCGTCCTTCCCCAGTTTCTCTCTCCGTTTCGCTGGCTCGGTTTGAGCGACCGCGCCGGAGAGGTCCACGCGGCATTCTTCGACATCGGGCCCTTCGCGCGAGGCGTGGCCAACCCGCATCCCCCGGAGCGCTTTTCCGAGATTCTTCAGAGCCTGTCGGACTACTATCCTCCTCCCGAACGCGCGGTCATCCTCAAGTTCCCCAAGCCCACGGAGAGCCCGGCTCTTGCGGCGGTACGGGCCCTCCCGGACGTCCGGACGTACCTGGCGTTCGCGCGGTTCCCGCTGGCGACCGTGGACTCGCAGCCGGATGGTTCCACCTCCGTCACCTGGGAGGACCTGCGGTTTCTCCCCTGGTTCTCCGGCCCCTGGCAGAGTAGCGGCAAGGACGGCCTTCGAAGGCAGCCGTTCCTCTATCGTGTACGTCTAGACGCCGCCGGCCGGGTGCTCGACCGGGCCTTCGTCCCGACCTCGCGGTTCAGGCGCGACCGATGAGTCTTGCGGCGGAGGGGCGGGCGCCGGAGCATAAGAAT
Source organism: Thermoanaerobaculia bacterium (assembly GCA_035469365.1). GTDB lineage: Bacteria > Acidobacteriota > Thermoanaerobaculia > UBA5066 > Gp7-AA6 > JAWOLE01. The sequence continues at coordinate 2,405 of DATIRW010000169.1, read as the reverse complement.
ATTCCGGTGAGGGCGCGCGCGTCAGGGCCTCCGAGACCCCGGCGTAGTAGCCCACCTTGACGAACAGGCGGACGATGACGAAGACCTGCTGCGTCAGGATGAGCGGCACGAGCGCGAACCGGGCCTCTCCGCCGGCGGACGGATCGAGCCAGAGCCAGATCAGGTAGAGGGCGGCGGTCACGAGCGCGTACGACACGAGGACGCCGAAAAGACGCGCCGGCCGCCCGAGGGCGCTGGCGATGCCGGCGAAGAAGCGGGAGATGGGGGGCAGGTCCGGCCGCGCGACCCAGACGGCGCGGACCGAGTCGGCGACGAGCTTGATCGCCGCCAGGGCGAGGAGAAGCGCGAGGACGCGCAGGGCCGTGACGGCGAGAGCCTTGCCCTCGCTGTCGAGATTCGCCACGCGTTCGCGCAGCGCTTCACCCGTCTCGAGATAGATCCACCGGTAGGCCGCGCCCGCCGCTGCCAGGGCGGCCAGAGTGAAGACGAGGAAAGCGGGGAAGCGCCGCATCCCTTCGCGGCCGAAGGTCATGAGCGAGGCCTTCGGCTCCCGGAGCGTCCCGAAGACTCCGCCCAGGGCGAAGGCGTGAAGAACGACGGCGAGGAATGCGAGGGAGACCGCGGTGGCGCCGATGCCGCGCAGCCCCGCCAGCTGCTTGGACCTTACTCCTTCGGGCGTCAGGAGGCCGGCCGTCAGTTCGCCGAAGTTGCCGAACAGATCCGGATGCCCGCGCTGCACGGTCTCCCACCACCCGGATTCGGGGTTGGCCACCATGTGGCTGCCGGCGACCGAGTCGTCCAGGAGGTCGTGGAGGGAGTTGGAGATCGGCAGAATCAGGACCGTGGAGAGAAGAAGCTGAATCAGCCAGAGCGACGCGGCGATGGAGGGCTTCGAGAGGGAGAGACCCAGGCCGCGCAGAAAGCAGGCGAGCGCGTGACGTTCGGTCACCAGGCCACCGTCAGGAAGTCGAGAAGGTTCTGCGCCCAGAAGACCGCGCGTGAGGTCCAGCGCGCCGCGGCGCGCGGGTCGCCTTCGACGCGGCGCCCGTTATTGAAACGGTCGGAGTCGAGCAGGATCTTCTCGTCCGGGTCCACGATCGCTTCGAGGAGCCTGGGTCCCTGCGAGACGGTCAGGCGCGTCCATCGGGCCTGCCCGTCCCAGAGCGCGCGATGGGTCTTCCCACCCTCGAAGCGGAGGAGGATCTCGACGGGAAGGGCCGCGCCGCCGCGCCGCGTCACGGTCACGACGCTGTCGTAGCCGCGTGCCTTCGCCGTCTCCGGCGGCGGACCCTCGACGAGCTTCCCTTCCTTCTCGAAGAGGCCCCTCGCGGGCTTCGAGGGCGTGCTTCGCGCTTCCTCGACGGCGTAGTCCACGTCGTCGGAGGAGAAGAACGTGCGGTCGAAGTACCAGGTCCAGTCGCGCCCCGACGTTTCGTTGACGGCGGCGATGAAGTCTCCGAGAGTCGGATGGCGGAACCGCCAGCGGTCCGCGTAGAGCCGCAGCGCCCGGTCCATGACGTTTCCCCCGAGCAGGCGCTCGAGTGTCGCCAGCGCGAGCGCCGTGTGGGAATAACTCGCCGCGCTGTAGGTGCGGCTGTCGCGGAATCTCCAGCTCTCCGCGGCGTGGATGTCGCGCGTGGCCACTGCGAAGTAGCGCCGGTTGGCGTCCACGGGATAGCGAACGTCGATGCCGAGCGGAAAGCGGAGGCCGAAGATCGACAGATATTCGTGGTTCGGGCCATACGTAGCCGCCAGCACGCGGTCCGTCATGTAGGTGTTGAACCCTTCGTCCAGGTAGGGCTCCTCGAACTCGTTGGAGGCGAGGAGTCCGTAGAAGAACTGATGGCCGAACTCGTGGATCGTGACGCCCTCGGGACTGTGCACGGCCGCCGGCGCGACAAGCGACGTGCCGCCGGTGATGAAGGTCGGATATTCCATGCCACCGGCGGCGCGGGCGCCCCACGGCGGATCCACGATCGTCAGTGTGTCGTAGGGATACGCTCCGAGGATTCTCCCGTAGCCGGAGATCCCCGCGCGCGCGGCTCGAAGGTAGCGCGCGCCCTGGCCCGAGTGCTCGGGCTGGAGCAGGAGAATCAGATCCACATCGTGGAGCCCCGCCTCGTGGAACTTGTCGCGCACGACGAGATACCCGGGGTCGGCCGTCCATGCGAAATCGTGCACGCTCGCCTGTCGGAACCGATAGACGATCCGGTCGCTCGAGGCCGCGGCGCGTTCTTCGACCTGCCGGCCCGTGGCGCCCACTCTTCCCCTGTAGAGCGCGGGCACGTCGATCGAGACGTCGTAGTTCCCGAAGTCGGAGAAGAACTCGCTCGTGGCGTGGTACTGGTGGCAGTTCCAGCCGGGCTCCTGAAGGACCCCGAGCTTGGGAAACCACTGCGAGACGA
>DATIRW010000168.1:0-2181 GCA_035469365.1 Thermoanaerobaculia bacterium | reverse complement strand
ACTGTGAAGTGCGAGTACTGCCGGGACGTGAAGAGCATTCAGCCCAGCAGGTACCGGGGAGGCGAGAGCCCGGGCCAGATCGCGCGATTCAGCCAGCGAAACTCGCCAGTTCGAACGCAATGAAATCCACGCAAGGGGCCGGCAGCCGCGATCCGCGCGACGATTCCGAGAAGCGGGAGTCCTTCCTCCAGCTGCGAGAGCGGTACGCCGATGCGCGGAAGCTCGTTTCGCCGGATGAGCCTTACGCGAACCTCGAGTGGATTCTCGGTGCTCGGCGGAACATCACTCAGGATCCTCCGAGCCTGGGGATGAAAACCGTCGAGCTCGCTGCATTGTGGCTGCAGGACCTGGCCGTCGAGGTCGATCACCGGTCGCCCCCGCCGCCTGCCGGCGATTTCGATGGGAATGCTTTGTCATCCCATCAGGCGGGCAAGTTGGCGGCACAGCGCCTCCGCGACGCGACGGTGAGATTCCTGCTCGCGTTCGGGATCTCGCCGGCGGGCGGAGGCTCGGCTTCACGGCTATTCGATGGGGGGTCCTCGCGATGAAGCCGTTGACGGTGTTCGAAGCCGAGGCCGAAGCCCGATTCCGGTGGGGTGGTCTCCTCGCGCGTGGCTTTGCCCGCTACTCGCCTGGCATGCGCAAGCCTTTCGAAGTCGGAACGAAGCGACTCGGATCGATCAATGTCCGAGGGCGGGGAACATCGTGGGAGGCGGCCTTCCACGACGCCGACACCCTGACGAACCAGGAGAGCCCGGAGAAACCGGTGGGCTCGGGCCCAAGCAGCAAAGGTGCTGGTGGTCGGCCCCGCCGCTTCGTGTGATACGTCTCTTCGAGTCTGACCTCTCACGATCAGTCCGACACCCCTCGAATAGAATCCGGCCATGATTCCGCGGGAACCGTCTCTCCTGCTGACGGCAGCCTGTCTGCTCGCGGCGGTCGGGCTCTCCGCCGGCGGCCGCGCCTCTCCCGGCCCTGCCCGAAGCAACAGCTACCAGGACCTGCTCTCGTTCTTTCGAGAGTGGCGATCGTTCCAGAGACCGACGCTCGTGGGCGGCGTGCCGGACTACACGGCCGTCGCGATGGCAGCGCAGCAGCATGAGCTTGACGCCCACAGGCGGCGCCTCGCCGCGATCGACCCGAACGGCTGGCCCATCGCTCAACAGTTGGACTACCACGTCGTGCGCGCGGAGCTCGCCGGCCTCGATTTCGATCACCGCGTCTTGAGGCCCTGGGCCAACAACCCGGGCTTCTACGTCACGCTCTTCTCGGAGGAGAGCGACCAGCCCGCCCGCGAGGGTCCGTTCGCCCGGGGCGCCGTGGAGCTCTGGACCTACCAGTTTCCGCTTTCCCCGGAGCGGGCCGCGCAGATGAGCTCCGGAATCCGCGCGATTCCGGGCCTTCTGGCGCAGGCGAGGACCAACCTGACCGGCAACGGCAGGGATCTGTGGATCGCCGGCGCGAAGAGCATCCGGCAGCAGGGCGCCGACCTGGCGCGTCTCGCGTCGCGGCTGGCCGCCACCACGGGGGATCTCAAGACGGATGTCGAGAAAGCAAGGCGAGCGACGGACGACTTCGCCGCGTGGCTCGACTCGCAGGCCGCATCGAAGACGGGGCCCTCGGGCATCGGAATCGAGAACTACGACTGGTACCTGAAGAACGTCCAGCTCGTTCCGTACACCTGGCGGGAGGAAGTGGCGCTGATGGAGCGGGAGCTCGCGCGCTCGCACGCTCTCCTCGCCATGGACGAGCAGCGCAACAGCAAGCTGCCGCAGCCGGTTCCCGTCGCGAGCGCCGAAGAGTATTCACGGCGGTTCAACGCCGCTGTCACCGAGTACATGGCGTATCTGCGAGACCACGAGATCCTCACGATCCGGGAGTGGATGGACGGCGCGCTGCGCGCCCGGATCGGCAGCTTCAGCCCCGGTCCTTCCGAGTTCTTCGGCGAAGTGGACTACCGCGATCCCGAGGTGATGCGCACGCACGGGTACCACTGGCTCGACAAGGGCTTCCTGGAACACGAGCCGCCCTCCAGCCCGATTCGCCGGGGCGCGCTCCTCTACAACATCTTCAACACGCGCACCGAGGGACACGCGACGGGCTGGGAAGAGCTGATGATGCAGGCCGGCATGTTCGACGCGCGGCCGCGCTCGCGCGAGCTGGTTTACATCCTGGTCGCCG
>DATIRW010000167.1:0-5852 GCA_035469365.1 Thermoanaerobaculia bacterium | reverse complement strand
GGGTTTCGGCTCGCATTGACCCTTGCTATTCTCTGCCCGGGTGGACAAGGTTCCCGATGGCGGAGAACTGGTTGAGAGGAGGCCCGAGGAGGACATGGAGGCTATCAGAATCGGATCGGAAGAACACGCGCGTCTCTTCTGCGGGACTTTCGTCGAGACTCATCGCCCCTACCGGGCTCAGGACGTCGTCTGGCCCGATCTGGGCGAGGAGGGCCTGGCGAGGTTGAAGAGTCTCCCCGTCTGGGACGAGGCGGCGAGAACGGAGGCCGCCACGGCGGTCAAGGTCCAGACGCTGGGGGACGCCGAGACGGATCCGGTGCTCAAGGAAGCCATTGCCCTGCAAGGTTACGAAGAGGGACGCCACGCGGAGATCATCGCGCTCCTGACGAAGCACTACGGGATCGCGACGGCTCCCTTCGGGCAGCCGGAGAAACCGAAGGACCCGACGTGGACCTTCCTGCGCACCGGCTACGGCGAATGCCTCGATTCCTTCTTCGCCTTCGGCCTCTTCGACCTCGGGCGCCGCAGCGAGTTCTTTCACAAGGACTTGATAGCGCTTTTTGACCAGATCATGCAGGAAGAGGCGAGGCATATCCTCTTCATCGTGAACTGGGCGGCCTATCTGCGCGCCCGCAGGCCCTTGCCCTTGCGGCCGGTTTTCGACGCGCGACGCGCATGGAACATCGCCGCCCAGGCCTTCGACCGCGTCAAGGGCGCGCTCCAGATGACCGGCGGCGGCAACGGCGGAGGCGAAAAAGACGGAAGTGGCACAAAGGCGAAGGGGACGCAGGATGGATTCACGCTCAAGAGCCACACCGCCTTCGGCGATTTCACTCTGCGTTCCTTCCTCGAACTGTGCTCCGCCGAGAATGAGCGAAGACTCTCGCCGTACGACCCGCGCCTCCTGCGCCCGGTCCTCGTCCCCGGAGCCGTCCGGCTGCTCTTGAAAGTCCTGCCCCGCAACGGCCGTCGCCGCGGCTGACGCGTGGGAAGCGACCTCGTCAGCGCCTGCGTCTTCTGCGCGGGGCTCCTGCTCGGGATGGAGTTGCCGCCGCCTCCCGGATACTCCACGGAGGCCGGATTCTCCTACGCGACGGCCGCGCGCCGTCTCGTCACCGGTCCGGAGAGCGACGACACGTCCGACGTCACGCCCAAGTTCGTGCTCGTCGGGCTGGGCTGGTCACGGGCCGCCGCCGCCGGGCTCGGTGCCGGAACCCCCGAGGCGGAGTTGAGGCTGCGCGTCGCCTTCGCGCCTTCTCACGATGAGCAAACGCAGACGCCTTACGCGGTGACCAACACGACGGCCACCGGCACGGGCCGTTACGAGAACTTCGCCCTCGCGGCGCGTTATCCGTTCTCGGCGCGGGACTCCGTCGAGGCGGCCTGGAACCGCCGCACGCACAAGTCGACCGACCTGCTGGACATCGCCCATGAGCGTTTCTTCCTGTCGGAACAGCGCATCCTCTCGGCCGAGCGCGCGGACGTCGCGATCGGCTGGAGGCACCGCTGGACCGGGATCGAGGCGGCCCTGTCGGCGCGCTACACGCGTCCGAGCGGGAGCCAGACGACGTCGGCCACCGCCCGCCTCTCCGAGGGGACGATCTACGGCGGGGCGCTCGAGGCGCGGGCGCGCCCGGGGCGTTGGACGCTGGCGGCCTCGGCCGAGCGGGAGAGCGGCTCGATCGGCGTCCACGAGGAGAGCCAGCCTGCGTTCGTGGCCCACGATTTCGATGGCAAGGCGACTCTCGAGGCGTACCGGATCAGCGTGGGCTATTCGGCTGGCAAGACCGAACTCTTCCTCCAGACCACGTACGACCGCCAGCGGCTTCCCTTCGTGGCGTTCGCGGTCCTGGGCACCGAGGTCTCGGCCCTCGAATCGGGCTATCACCCCGAATCGCAGGTAAGCATGGTCTCCTGGGATCTCACCGCCCGGTACACCTTCGTCCCGGGTTTCAGCCTGAAGGTGCTCCTGCGCTCCTCGAGCGGCGACGAGACGGTGACGCTGACCGACCCGGCCGGCGTCCTTGCGAGGCAGCAGCTCGACGTCCAGCGCTCCGGCGTCTTCGGCGCGGGCCTCTCCAGTGTCCTCGGCGGCCCGGAGGTGAGCCTGGGCATCGGCGCCGAGATCGCCCTCCCGTTCAAGTAGCCGGTCAGGGACGTATCACGACCGCCGGGTCCCCGCGTTCGAGGGCTCGAGTGACGCGCTGGCGGATGGCAAAGAGCTCGAGTCGGGAAACCTTGGAGCCCGGACCCCGCTCCTCGACTTTCCGCAGCGTTGCCCAGGCGAGCTCCGTGGGAAGGGCGCAGAACTCGACGAGGCCGCGCGGGGCGCCGGCGCGCTGCAACGCGAGGGTGTATTCGGCGGCGACGCGGAGGTCGCGGCGGGCGAGCGCGAAGACATCGGAGCGCGGAACGCCGCGCGGCAGGAAGCTGCGGCCCTCGGTGACGTCCACCGCCGCGTCCTTCAGGATATTGACGAGCTGGAGGGCCTCGCCGAACGCCGCGGCGCGCTCGGAGAGGTACGGGGCAACCGGGACGAGAATTTCGCGCCTCAGGAGGAAGAGCTCGGAGAGCATCTCTCCCACGATCCCGGCGACCGCGTAGCAGTAGTCGCGCAGGTCCTGGAGGTCGTTCAAGACGAGGACGCCGCCGTCCGCGCGGCCGACGAAACCGGCCATCCCCTCGGCCGAGCGCCAGACGTGCTCGCCCACGCATGCAACGGCCTCGGGCTCGAGGCCGAAGAAGGCATCGAGGACGAACGGCGTTTCCGCGATGAGCTGACGGTAGCCGGCATGGGGAGAGACGCCGTCCGCGGTCCACTGCCCGGCGAGCCGATTCGCCTTGACGGGAGAGAAGTCGCGCAGCAGGTCCTGGAAATCCCGGAGCGCTTCGATCCGGCGCTCCGGCGGCCAGTCGGCCGCGTCTTCGAATGTGTCGGCGATCCGGAAGAGAAGGTAGGCGATCATCACCTCCCGGCGCGTGGGCTCCGGAAGGACGGGGATCGAAAGCGCGAAGGTCCGGCTCGTCTTGACGAGCAGTTCCTCGAGAGTGCTCATGACGGTGGAGCCGCGGAAAGGAATTGCTCCAGGAAATCGGCGAGACCCTCCGAGCAGGCGCGGACACGGCGGCGCAGGTCGAGGAGCGCCGGGATCGTTCCGGGATTGGCGAGCGCTCGCAGGACGACGGAGGGGCGGTGGACCCCGCCGTCTCTGCCCACGCAGCGGGCGAGGTATTCGGGAAGATCTTCCACGGAGAGGTCGCAGATCGCCCGGACGACGAGGTAGGGAACGTGGTGGGAGGAGGCGGCGCGAGCCCAGGCGGCCGACTCCATGTCGGCGGCGGCGGGTCCGCTGCCGTCGAGCTCATTCCCGAGGGCGGTCTTCCGGGAAGCGAAGACCTCCGGTCTTTCGACGGTCAGCAGAGTGCCGGCCGTCGCGCGCGTCGTCTCGAGCGCTTTCTCGAGCAGGCCCGGGTCCGGCGGCGGCGCGTCGCCCTGGCCGTCGCGGACCCGGCGTGAGACGACGAGATCGCCGACAACGAGACCCGGGGAGAGCGCCCCGGCGATTCCGACGCCCAGGAGCGCCGAAGGGCGAACCTCCCTGCAGAGTGACAATGCGGCCGGCCCGGCGCTCTTCGCGCCGTCTCCGGTCATGCAGAGGGCGACGGCGGCCGTTGCGATCCTCGCCTCGACGAACGCGCCGCGGAAACGCGCGTCGCGGGACCGGGAGAGGATCGCGCCAAACTCCTCCCGGAACGCCGTGACGATCGCGATCGGGCCGTTACGGTCGGACATAGCCGTTTTCGCGGAAGTATGCGACGGCGCGGGCGAGGGCTTCCTCGACCGGCGTCTGGGGCAGCCCGAGCTCCCGGATCGCCTTGCCCGCATCGAAGAACATCCGGTGGCGCGACATACGGACGCCTTCGAGCGGCACCCTCGGCGGGCGCCCCGTCAGGCGTGCCGCGAGCGTGTCGGCCGCGGCGGCGGCGAGCGGGATCCAGTGGGGCAGCCGGATCGCCGGCGAAGGAATGCCCGTCACAGTCGAGAGGGTGTCGAGGATCTCCTTGAGCGTCATGTCGCGGTTTCCGAGGATGTATCTTTCCCCGACCCGCCCCTTCTCCGCCGCCAGGACGTGGCCCTCCGCGACATCCCGGACGTCCACGATGTTCAAGCCCGTGTCGACGTAGGCCGGCAACCGGCGGTTCAGGAAGTCCACGATCATCTGTCCCGTGGGAGTCGGCTTGATGTCGAGCTCGCCGACCGGAGTCGAAGGATTCACGATGACGACCGGCAGGCCTCTCGCCGCCCACTCCTGCGCCACGCGCTCGGCCTGGTGCTTGCTCTTCTTGTAGTGGCCGATCAGGGAGCGGGGCTCCACCGGCGTTTCCTCGTTGCCGGGCCGCCCGTCGCGCGTGAGGCCCAGGGCTCCCACGCTGCTCGTGTAAACGACCCTCTCGGCGCCGACTTCCGACGCGGCGGCGAGGACGTTACGAGTTCCCTCGACGTTGACGGCGTAGATCTCGCGGGGGCGGCGCGCCGAAAGGCGGTAATCCGCGGCGCAGTGAAAGACCGTCCGCGCGCCGGCCATCGCGCGCATCAGCGACGCCCGGTCCGTCACGTCGCCCGCCACGACCTCGACCGGCAGTTCCTCGAGGTTGCTCAACCGGCTGGAGGAGCGGACGAGGCATCGCACGGTCCGTCCGCGCTTGAGTAACGCCCGCACGACGTGCGCGCCCACGAAGCCCGTGCCACCGGTAAGAAAAACCACGGGAAGAGTCTAAGGTCTAATGTCCCGGGGGCCCGACTTGGACTCTGGACTTTAGACCTGCCCTCAACCGGTCAGGTTCCACGCGACGAGGCGGAACATGTCGCCGGGATGCTTGGGCAGTTCCTTGACGACCGAGGCCTCGAAACCGGAGTGCATCGCGCAATTGGCGCAGAGCGGGTCCTGGCGCGACTCCCAGTAGTCCCAATCGGTGCCGCCCCAGAACTCCTCCCAGGAAAACGTGTACTTCTTGCCGATGAGGTAGCAGGGGCCCTTCCAGCCGTTGGGCGTGAACGTCACGGTGCTCCAGGGCGAGCACTTGTACTCGCGCAGCCCCGCCGCAAACTCCAGAAACATCGGCGTCGACGTCAGCTTGAACTTCTTCGAGATCTCCAGCACCCGCCGGAACTTCTTCTGGATCTCGGACTTCGTCAGGAAGATGTCGGTCGGAACCGACTCGTAGTGATAGCCCGGGGAAACGAGCAGTCCCTCGACGCCGAGGCCGGTCAGGAGCGTGCAGAGCTCTTCGACCTCGGAGACCGCGGTCTCCTTGAAGATCGTCATGTTGGCCATCATGTGGTGGCCCAGGCGGACGCCTTCCCGGATCATCTCGACGGCCTTGTCGAAGACCCCCTCGCGTGCGCAGACCTTGTCGTGCGTCTCCCTCATGCCGTCCAGGTGGACGTTGATCATCAGGCGGCGGTCGGGAGGGATGACGCCGTACACCTTCTGGTCGAGGAGGAGTCCGTTGGTGCAGAGGTAGATGTGGCGCTTTCTGCGGATGATCCCGGAGACAAGCTCGGGCAGCTCCGGATAGATCGTCGGCTCGCCGCCGCAGATCGAGACGATCGGCGCCCGGGAGGTCTCGACCGCCTGGACACATTTCTCGAGCGGGAGCCTGTCCTGGAGCCTGCCCGTGTGCCGTTCGATCGCGCAGCCCAGACAGGCGAGGTTGCAGGTGTAGAGAGGCTCGAGCATCAGGACGAACGGGTAGCGTTTGTTGCCGGCGAGCGCGTTCACGATCTGGTGCCGGACCGTGCCCGTCGTGATATGCAGCGGGAACCTCATCGGCTCGATTCTCCTTCGCTC
>DATIRW010000166.1:0-6179 GCA_035469365.1 Thermoanaerobaculia bacterium | reverse complement strand
CCCGCGGCGCGAGGCTCCTCCCCTCTGGGAGACTCCTCGCGCCGCGACCGGAGCCCCTGATTCTCAGCGCCTTCGGATCCTAATCTCCGAGACAACGATTCCGGCGAGCACCAGCGCGCCGCCGGCGAAGCCGCGGGCCTCCAGCCGTTCGGACAGCAGCCAGGCCGCGAAGAGGGCGGCGAAAACGGGCTCGAGGGTGAAGATGATGGCGGCGTGGGTGGCCGACATCTGGCGCTGCGCCCAGGTCTGCCCGAGGAATGTGCCGACGGCCCCGATCGAGCCCAGGTAGAGGACGCTCCCGAGGAAGGTCCCTCCCCAGGCGACCGACCGCGCCTCGACGGCCGCCGCGTGGAAGCCCGCGAACAGCGGCAGCCGCAAAGCGAGCATGAGACCGAGCGCGACGAGCGCCACTGTCGCCAGCTGCAATCCGGTGAAGAGGACCGGGTCGTGGCGCGGCGAGCGCTCCGCGAGCTCCACGATGTAGAACGCGAAGATGATTCCGCAGCCGGTGATGAGCAAGTCGCCCCGCTCGAAGGGCTCCCCCGTCCGCGGGTAGGTGAGCACGAAGAATCCCGCCGAGGCGAGCGCGATGCCGATGCTGTTCTCGAGCGAGGGAAGCCGCCGCGTCCGCGCGTAGGCCGCGAAGGGTGTCAGGACGACGGAGAGCCCGGTCAGGAACGCCGCCTTCGAAGCGGCCGTTTCCGTCTGGCCAAGGACTTGAAACGCCATGCCAGCGGCGAGGAGAAGCCCGACGAGGAGTCCGTCCCGCAGAACATCCGGCGTCGCCCGCCGGCTCCTCGCGAGAAGCGCGACGATCGCAGTCCCGAGAAGGAACCGGAAGAAAAGGAACTCGAAGGGAGGGGCGACTTCGAGCACGTTCTTGACCACGACGAACGAGGAGCCCCAGACAGCGGTCACGGCCACGAGGACGGCATCGGGGACGAATCGCCGCGGCCCTCCCTGCGATGTTTCGGACATCCTGTTTCAAGCTACCATCGGTGGCCATGTCGAACGGCATCCTTGCTCCTCGCGTCCGATTCGCGCCTTCGCCGACGGGTTCGCTCCACGTCGGCGGAGCGAGGACCGCGCTCTACAACCTGCTTTTCGCGCGCCGTGAGAAGGGCACGTTCATCCTCAGGATCGAGGACACCGACGTCGAGCGCTCGGAGGAGCGCCTCACCGCGCAGATCCTCTCGGCGATGGAATGGCTCGGTCTCGAATACGACGAGGGCCCGTACCACCAGTCGCAGCGCTACGACCTCTATCGGGCGGCTGCCGCGCGATTGATCGCGGAGGGAAAGGCGTACCGCGCGTTCGAGACGCCCGAGGAGCTGGACACGGAAAGAAAGAAGGCGGAGGCGGCCGGGCATTCCTACCGCTACTCGGGTGCCGGGCGCGAGATCGCTCCGGAAGAGAGCGAGCGCCGGGCGCGCATGGGCGAGCGTTTCGTCGTGCGGCTCAAGATGCCTCGCGAGACGATCGTCGTCGACGATCTCATCCGCGGGCAGGTCGAGTTCCCCGCCGATGCGCTCGACGACTTCGTGCTCGTGCGCTCGGACGGCCACCCCCTCTATCACTTCTCCGTGTGTGTGGACGACGTGGACATGCGCATCACGCACGTCCTGCGCGGCGACGACCACCTGGCCAACACGCCCAAGCATGTCGCGCTCTTTAACGCGCTCGGCGCTCCGGTGCCTCATTTCGCGCACCTGGGGATGATCCTCGGCACCGACAGGAAGAAGCTCTCCAAGCGGCACGGCGCCGCGGCGGTCGAAGAGTGGCGGGACCAGGGGATTCTCCCCGAGGCGCTCTTCAACTTCCTCGCGCTCCTCGGCTGGGCGCCAGGAGAGGACCGTGAGATTCTGACGCGCGAGGAGATGGAGCGGGAGTTCTCGCTGGAGCACGTCGGCGCTTCCCCATCGGTCTTCGACCCGGAGAAGCTCCTCTGGATGAACGCGCAGTACATGGCCCGGATGCCGGCGGAGGAACTGCTTGCCCGTTCGGTCGCGATCAGCGGCGTGGCCGCCACGCCTTCCGCCGGAACCGTCGTGCCTGAGCGCGAGATGGCCTTGAGGGCCGTCGAGCTGCACCGCACGCGCGCCCGCACGACGATCGAGATGGGCCGCGCCCTCTCGATGTATGCGAATGACCCCGCCGACTACGACGCGGACGGGATCAAGAAGCAGATCAAGGCCGAGACGCCGGCCCTCCTGGAAAATCTCCTGGCGCGTTACGAGGGTCTGGAGGATTGGAGAACGGAAACACTCGAAGCTGCGCTCCGCGCCGTCGCGGAGGAGGCGGGTGTTTCCGCCGGCAAGCTCATCCATCCCACGCGCCTCGGGTTGACCGGGGTGACCGTCGGTGCGCCACTCTTCGACGTCGTCGCGCTGCTCGGCAAGGAGACCGTGGTGCGCCGACTGCGGAAGTTCCTCGAGGCGATCAAGCCGCACACGCCTGCCTGAACGTCATTGTCATCCTGAGGAGCGGAGCGACGAAGGATCTGCCCTCAGCGGTTCTCCCGGAGCAGATCCTTCGCTGCGCTCAGGATGACAGGGTAAAGATGCGAGGGGATGACAGGGCAGGCGACATCGCGCGGCCTGTCAGTTCTTGACCCGGTAGTCCTCGCGGAGGTGGCGCAGCTCTTTCAAGGCGCCGCGCAGGATTCCGATCACACGCGTCACCTCGCGGCCGTAGAATTTCATCTCCGCATCGCAGTCGGTCAGGCCATAGATCGCTTCGTCCTTCTCGAGGCGGTCCTTCTCGTAGGAGAGCCGCTCGATCAGCTCATCGAGCTCCGATCGCAGAACGAACGCGATGTCCCGCACTCCGAGAAACCGGCTGCACTGCGGGCAATGCACCTCTTCGCTGCCGGTATCCGGCACATCGTCAATGACGAACTGCCTCTCGCAACGCGGGCACTCGAAGACTTCCGGAATCATCGAGTGCCGAGTCTACGCTCGGATCGAACAAAGAGAAGCGAAAACTCGCTGCTCACTTTCGAGGACGCGCCGGTGGCACCGACATTGCTTCCGCGGCGTTGCTGACATGGCTTAAGCTCGACTCGTGAACCTGAAGCGCCGCTGGAGGACCCTGCCATGACTCTCCGCGCGATCAATCCCGCAAACGGCGAAGTCCTTGCGAACTACGACGAGATGGCGCCCGCGGCCGTCGGCGAGATCATCTCCGCTGCTCACGAGGAATTCCTCGGCTGGCGTCGCACTTCCTTTGCCGAGCGGGCGGCTCCCATGCGCAGGGCGGGAGAGATCCTGCGGGCCAATGCAGTGGAATATGCGCGCCTCATGGCGCGGGAGATGGGCAAGCCGGTGCGCGAGGGCACCGCAGAGGCCCGGAAGTGCGCCACCGTGTGCGACTTCTACGCCGAGAACGCCGAGCGCTTTCTCGATCGCGAGCCGATCGCGACCGATGCGCGCAAGAGCTTCGTCACGTTCAATCCGCTCGGCGTGGTGCTCGCCGTCATGCCATGGAACTTCCCCTTCTGGCAGGTCTTCCGATTCGCGGCACCGGGGCTGATGGCCGGCAACGCGGCCGTCCTGAAGCACGCGTCGAACGTCCCGGGTTGCGCGCTCGCAATCGAAGACGTATTTTGCCGCGCCGGCTTTCCGACGAACCTGTTTCGCGCCTTGATGATCGGGAGCGGCCAGGTCGAGGCGGTGATCGAGAATCCTCTCGTCCGGGCGGCGACCCTGACGGGCAGCGGCCCCGCGGGTCGGGCCGTCGCGCGCAAGGCGGGAGAGATGCTGAAGAAGACCGTGCTTGAGCTGGGGGGGAGCGATCCCTACCTCATCCTCGAGGACGCCGATCTGGAGCTCGCCGCGGCCGTGTGCGCCAGGGGTCGGCTGATCAACAGCGGGCAGAGCTGCATCGCGGCCAAGCGATTCCTGGCGGTCGAGAAGATCCGGCGTCCCTTCGAGGACCTCTTCGTTGAAAAGATGAGCGCCGCGAAGATGGGCGACCCGCTCGCGGAAGGCACGCAGATCGGACCCCAGGCCCGGCACGAGCTGCGCGACGATCTGCACCGGCAGGTCGAAGCAAGCCTCGCCGCGGGCGCGCGATGCCTGCTCGGCGGCACGATCCCCGAGGGACCGGGCGCCTACTATCCTCCGACGGTGCTGACCGGCGTGCGCAAGGGGATGCCGGCCTACGACGAAGAGCTCTTCGGACCGGTCGCGGCGATCATCCCGGTCGCGGACGAGCAAGAGGCGATTGCGATCGCCAACGACTCGGTGTTCGGGTTGGGAGGAGCCGTCCTGACGCGCGATCTGGCTCGCGGCGAGCGCATTGCCGCGGAGTCGATCGAGAGCGGGTGCGTGTTTGTCAACGATTCCGTTCGCTCGGACCCGCGCCTTCCCTTCGGCGGAATCAAGGAAAGCGGCTATGGCCGCGAGCTCTCTTCCTACGGGATCAGGGAGTTCGTGAATATCAAGACGGTCTATGTCGCGTAGCGACGATGCGCCCGGCCTCCCCTATGATGGCGACCGGCCTGTAGTGACGCGAAAGATTCGATGGGCCGCAGTCGGCATGGCGGTGGGCCTTCTGGCCCTCCTCGGGCCGGGCCGCGCGGCCATGGCCCGGACGGAGGATCCCGGCCCGGTCACCGAAGTCCTGCGAGAGCGGCTCGACCAGCTTCAGACGGCCGGACGCATCGAGGCGGGGGGAGCGGAGATCGTGTCGCGCCACGCTCTGCCCGTCCTCTATGCGCAGAACGGTTACCGTCCCTTCTGGACACCCGATCGGCTGGACATGCTCCTCGAGCTGGTGCGGGAATCGGCAGAGGACGGACTCCGGCCGGAGGATTACCACGAGGCCGCGCTCACGAAGCTCGCGCCTGGGCTCAAGACCCCGGGGGTTGACGCCGCGACGCGGGCGCAGGGCGATCTGCTCGCGACCGACGGGTTCTTTCTCCTTCTTTACCACCTGTATCTCGGCAAGGTGGACCCGAAGGCGCTCGATCCGCAATGGAACTTCGAGCTGCGGCCGGTCGGCGATCGGGCCGCGCTCCCCTTCGTGCGCGACGCGCTGACGCAGGGCCGGTTGAAGGAGGCCGTGGCGCAAGTCAGACCCGACTACTGGTGGTACGGGAGGGCGCGCGCCGCGCTCGCCGAGTACCGTGCCCTGGCCGCTCGAGGCGGGTGGGCAGCGGTCCCCTCCGGCAAGAAACTTCAGCCGGGTGTGAAGGACGCGAGGGTCCCGGCGCTCCGGCGCCGCCTCGCGGCGACGGGGGAGCTTTCGGGACAGCCGCTCGACAGCGAGACCTTCGACGAGCCGCTCGCCGCCGCGGTCAAGGAGTTCCAGTCGAGGCATCGCCTGGAAGCCGACGGCACCGTCGGGCCGGGCACGCTCGCGGAGCTGAACGTTTCCGTCGAGTCGCGCATCCTTCAGATCCGGATCAACCTCGAGCGGGCACGATGGGTCCTGAACGAGATCACGGCCGGGGATCTCGTCATCGTGGACGTCGCGGGCTTCGAAGTCGCTTTCGTGCGGGACCGCGGCGTTCTCTGGAAGGCGAAGATCCAGGTCGGCAAGCCCTACCGGCAGACGCCGATCTTCAAGTCCGTGATCGACCACGTCGTCTTCAATCCGACCTGGACCGTGCCTCCCGGGATCATCGCGAAGGACATCCTGCCGGCGGTCAAGCGCGATCCCGGCTATCTCAAGAAGAAGAAGCTCGACGTCATCGATCGCAGCGGCAGGAAGGTGGATTCCTCGAGCATCAACTGGTCGAAGCAGAGCGCCGGCGCCTTTCCCTACATGTTGAGGCAGGAGCCAGGGCCCGACAACGCCTTGGGACGCGTCAAGATCATGTTCCCGAACCCCTACTTCGTGTACCTGCACGACACGCCGAGCAAGGCGCTCTTCGAGAAGGAGGAGCGGGCGTTCAGCTCCGGCTGCATCCGCGTCGAGCGGCCGCTCGAGCTCGCGGAATTGCTCTTGAACGATGCCCGGAATTGGAATGCGCGCGCGATTGCGGAAGTGATCGCGGCCGGCGAAACGCTGACGGTCCGGCTGCCGAAGCCGGTGGCGGTGCTGCTGATGTACTGGACCATCGACCCCGGGGCCGAGGGGCGCGTCGTCTTCAAGCGCGATCCCTACGGCCGGGACCCGCGGCTCGCGCAAGCCCTGGACGCCCCGTTCCGCCCCGGACAGCGCCCCGCGCCCTG
>DATIRW010000165.1:0-2788 GCA_035469365.1 Thermoanaerobaculia bacterium | reverse complement strand
AGGGCTGAAGGTGACGTACATGACGAGGATTCCATATTCCAAATTCCAGATTACAAGTGGCTGGCTCCGGGATTCTCTACCTGGAATCTGGAACCTCGAATTCATCCTCCGGCCACAGGGGGAAGGAACGCCACCTCGTCGCCGTCCCGAAGGACCGTGTCGCCATCCACGTACTCGTGGTTGACGGCGGCGGGAGGCATTGTCTGGAAGGCCGCCAGGCGGGGAATCTCGCGAGAGACGGAGTGCCAGAGCTGGCCGACGCGTGTGCCGTCCGGCAGTTCGCGGCTCTCTTCGGCCTTTCCGGCCGCGTCTCGAAAGGAGGCGAAGTAAAGAAGGTTAACGCGCACCGCCCGAGGAGTTTACTTCCCTCTGATCCGCGCAAATCTTGACATCTGACCGACCGGTCAGATAGATTTGGACTTGAAATGGTCAGACTCGCGACGAACGAGGCCGAACGGCGCCTGATCCTGTTGAAGGCGGCCTTCCGCGAGGTCGCCGAGAAGGGGTTCTCCAACGTAACGCTCGAAGACATCGCGGCGCGGGCCGCCGTGTCCAAGGGCGTCACGCTTTACTACTTCTCCTCCAAGGAAGACCTCTTCCGCGAGCTCTTCGGCTGGCTGATCGACTCGATCCACCAGCGCATGCGCGAGGCGGTTGGGTCCGTCGAGGATCCGGTCGAGAAGGTCCGGGCCCTGGTGGCCCTGATCTTCCCGTCCCCGTCGAAGAACCGCGCCTTCTTTCGCGCCTACATCGACTTCTGCGGCCTGGCCGCGCGGCGCGAGGCCTTCCGCTTGATCGGCGAGCGCTTCTATGCCGGCTGCCGCGAAGTGGACGGGAGCATCGTCGAGGAAGGGATGCGGCGAGGAGTCTTCCTGGCCCGCAATCCCGGGGAGGCGGCCTCGACACTGCGCGCCATCTTCGATGGCCTGATGCTTCAGTGGCTGTCGGAGAAGGATCCGGAGGCGACCTTCGAGATGTATCGGGACCGGTGCGAGCGTGAGCTGCTCCACTACCTGACGGGCCCGGCGGAAAAGAAACAACGGAGGAAAAGCGGATGAAAGACGAAGAGGAAGAGAAGACGCCCTGCGACAATGAAGGGTGCCGCAAGCTCGCGGAGGAGGGGAGCCTCTTCTGCGCCTCCTGCGGCCTGGAGTGGACGCTCTTCCACCGCGACGTGCGCGTTCCGAAAGGGGATATCCGCGGCGATACAATGTCGCGTTGAAATGACCGGGGACCAGGCGCCGAAGACGATCCTGCTCGCCTCGCCCCGCGGGTTCTGCGCGGGGGTCGTCCGCGCGATCGACATCGTGGACCTGGCGCTCGAGTGCTTCGGAACCCCTCTCTTCGTTCGCCGGGAGATCGTTCACAACCTTCACGTCGTGCGCGGTTTCGAGGAGCGCGGAGTCACCTTCGTCGAAGAGCTGGAGGAGGTTCCTGACGGCGCGACCGTCGTGTTCTCCGCCCATGGTGTTTCGCCTTCGGTGCGCGCCGCCGCGGCGGCCCGGGGCCTCAAGATTCTGGATGCCACCTGCCCGCTCGTGACGAAGGTGCATCTGGAGGCCGTCCGCTTCGCGAAGCTCGGCTACCGGATCATCCTGATCGGCCACCCGGGTCACGAGGAGGTCGAGGGCACGACCGGCGAGGCGGCCGACAGGATCACGCTGGTCTCGAGCGTGGAAGACGCGGTGCGCGTCCCTGTCGAGGACCCGGACCGCGTCGCCTTCATCACACAGACGACCCTGTCCGTCGAGGACACGCGGCCGATCATCGAGGCCCTCAAGCGGCGTTTCCCCGCGATCCGGAGCCCGGGGCGCGACGACATCTGTTACGCCACGCAGAACCGGCAGCTCGCCGTGCGGGCGCTGGCGAAGGAAGCTCCCGTCATCCTGGTCGTGGGATCGAAGAACTCCTCAAACTCCCGCCGGCTGGTGGAGGAGGCCGAGCTCGCCGGCGCCCGCGCCCATCTCGTGGACGACGTTTCGCAGATCCGGCCGCAGTGGCTCGCCGGCGTCGCGACGGTCGGACTGACTTCCGGCGCCTCCGCGCCGGAGTTCCTGGTCCAGGAGATCCTCGCGCACCTGCGAGCCCTCCTCGGCGCGCAGGTCCGGGAAGTTCCGACGGTTCGCGAGGAAGTCTTCTTCCCGCTGCCGCCGGAGGTGGCTCGAGTCCGCGAGACCGCCAGGAGCGCGCTCGCGCGCTCGTGAGCGCCGGCAACAGGGAGGGCTCCGGCCCCGGAAGATCCGATGCGGGTGGCCGCCCCTGGTGGACCCATTCCCGACGCCTCTCGGAGAAGGTCGCGTTCGTGACGGGGGCCTCGCGCGGGATCGGCGAGGCGATCTCCCGCCGCTTCGCCGCGGAGGGCGCCCGCGTGGCGCTCGCCGCGAGAAATGAGGTCGCGTGCGAGAAGATCGCCTTCGACATCCGGAGCCAGCGAGGCGAGGCCTTCGCGATCGGATGCGACGTGACGCTCGCCTTTTCCGTGTCCAGCGCCATCGCGGCCGTCGTGTCCCGGTGGGGACGCATCGACGTCCTGGTCAACGGCGCGGGGCTGGGAGGGCCGACTCCGCTCGGGGATCCGGACGACTCCCGGTGGAATGCGATCCTCGCGACGAACCTGACCGCGGTCTTCCGCATCACGCGCGAGGCGGCGCCCCATCTCCCGGCGGGGGGACGGGTCTTGAATATCTCGTCGGTGCTCGGGCGTTTCGGAGTGGCGGGCTTCGCGGCCTACTCCGCCTCCAAGCACGGCGTGATCGGCCTGACGCGGACGCTGGCGCTGGAGCTCGCC
>DATIRW010000164.1:0-7984 GCA_035469365.1 Thermoanaerobaculia bacterium | reverse complement strand
CCGCGCCAGCGCCTCGGGCGCGCGTCCGTGCTCGGCCTCGTGGTAGGCCATGAACTTGTGGGCGATGGGAAGATCCGGGTCGAGCTCGAGCGCCCGCCGGAGAGCCGCTTCCCCTCTCACGAGGTTCTCGCGCGGCTCCTCGAGGTGGTACTTGGCGATCAGGCGAAGGCTGCGGCCGAGCTTGGCCCACGCCGGCGCGAACTGCGGGTCCGCCGCGAGGCACTCGCGGTAGAGGTCGCGGGCGACGTGGGCCTGCCAGATGTCGCGCAGGACTTCGTTGGCTCGGAGATAGAACTCATAAGCCCGCGCGCTCGCCGGGACGTTGCGCCGCTTGCCTCCCTCGCGCCCGGTGAGCGACGGGGAGAGAGACTCGACGATCCGCTCGGTCAACTCGTCCTGCAGGTGAAACACGTCGCCGATGGACGATTGCAAAGCCTGAGAGGAGACGAGCGTTCCGCCAGGCACCTCGAGTATCTGCATGGTGGCGCGAAGCTGGTTGCCCGCCGCGAGAAGCGTGCCGACCAGCACGAGGTCCACGTCAGCCTCGGCGGCGAGCGCTTTCAGGTCCGGGGACTCCGAGGCGAAGCGGGCGACGGCCGCGCACGGGCGGATCACGACGGAGGGCAGGCCGGAGAGCGAGGCGGACACGCCGTCCGCCAGGGCGAACGACAGGAAATCGATGTCCGGATTCGGGCGCAGCATCCGGAAGGGCAGAACCGCGAGGCGGGTCAGCGGCCGGGCGACGGTATGCACGCCCGAAACGTCCTTCGCCGTGGCCGCCTCGATTTCCTCGAGCATCTCGCGAGCGCTCGCGTAGCGGTCGCTCGGCCGCTTGGCGAGCGCCCGCCTCAGCGCGCGGTCCAGGGCGACGACCGCCGCGCTCCCGGCGAGCGCGGGGGGTTCCTCGTGCAGCGTCGCGATCAGGATCTCGACCATGGAATCGCCGACGAAGGCCGGGCGGCCCGCGACCGCTTCGTAGAGCACGGCCCCGGCGGCGAAGAGATCGGTGCCGACGACCGTGGCGCGGCCCTGGACCTGCTCGGGCGCCATGTAACGGGGCGTCCCGATGAGGACGCCCGGGCGCGTGAGCTGGTCGACCGTCTGGACCTCTTCGGTCAATTCTCCCGGGAGCGAGCGGGCGAGGCCGAAGTCGAGGACCTTCACTCCGTGCCGCGTCAGGAACACGTTTGAGGGCTTCAGGTCGCGGTGAAGCGTGCCCGCGTCGTGGAGCGCCTGGAGAGCGGCCAGGATCCCCCGGGCGAGGCTGCCCGCCTCCTCCACGGACATCGGGCCGCGCTTCAAGCGTTGCGCGAGCGATTCCCCTTCGAGCAGCTCCATGGCGATGAACATCTGTCCGGAGTCCTCGCCGATCTCGTAGACCTGGCAGACGTTCGGGTGGTTGACGGCGGCCGCCGCGCGCGCCTCGCGCCGGAACCGCTCGCGGGAGGATGCGTCCACCGACGAGATCGTTTTGACGGCGATGCGCCGCCCCAGGCTCTGGTCCTCCGCGGCGAAGACCGTGCCCATGCCGCCCCGGCCGATCCGATGGAGGAGCCGATATCGGCCGAGGCGCTCCGGCATCTCATCCTGAGCGCGCGTGGATTCGCGCGGAGCGGAGTCCTCCGTCGGCAGTGTGTGGGGTTCGATCTCGTCCCGGTTCATCGCCCTGTTCCCGAAAGTCTACGCCGCGGTGTTGAGCGGCCCGGAGACCTTACTTCCTGGCCAGCTCTGCGGTCCAGTTCGTGAGCAGGGTGATGGGCGAGATCTCGTCGGGAATCCCGCTGTTGACGAGAAACCGCTGGCCGTCCCTCGACACGTCGTACCGGAAGCCGACACCCATGAGCCTCGCCTGGAAGAGAGGCTGGAATTCGCCCACCTCGAAGCTCTCCCCGTCGGTCTTCACCTTTGCCGCGATGAGGCGGTTGTCCGGGGCGAAGAAGAACAGCTCCTTGCCGTCGCTGCGCCACCGGGGCTCCGTCCCGCCGTTCTGCGAGACCTGCCAGGTGCGGCCCGGGCCCGGGAACGGAGTGACGTAGATCTCCTCCCGACCCGACTCGTCGGACACGTAGGCGATGTAGCGCCCGTTGGGCGAGAACTGGCCCATCGTCTCGAGGGCGGGAGTCGTGACGACCGGCCGGAGCTTTCGGTCCCCCTCGAGCGGCAGGACAAAGAGATCGTCCCGGTCCTCCTTGCGCTTCTGGACGAGAAGGAATCGCCCGTCGGGAGAGAAACCTGTGGGGACCTCCCACTCGCTCACGTCCGCCAGGAGTTTCTCCTCCGCTCCCGAACCGCCGGTTGACTTCAGGAAGATGTCGTAGCCGCCACCATCCGGATTCCTCATGTTGTGGGCGATGTGACGGCCGTCCGGTGACCAGGCCGAGAAATACTTGTCCCCGGGCCCCGAGGTGAACCGGCTTCGGGTGCCGCTCGACAGATCGACGAGCCAGACGTCGGCAGCGCCTGTGCGCACGTCGACGAGCGCGGTCGTGGCACGCTTCCCGTCGGGCGAGATGTTCGGGGCGCCGCCGTCGAAGAACTGCGCCGGCTCGCCCACGGTCCCGAGAACGGCGCCGGTGCGATCGAACCAGCGAAGCGCGGAGAGCGTGTGGCCCTTTCCGGTCTGATAGACGAGCACGCCGTTGCCGGAGGCGGAGAATACGCCGCGGCTGAACCTCTCGTCCGTCAGGACGCCCGGCGCGATCGTCACCGGCTCGCCGCGCACGGCGAGACGATCGGGATCGAACGCCTGCGCGACGAGCGCCTGCTCCCGCACATAGAGCAGGTGGCCGGAAGCGTAGGTCGCGTTGGAAGACACACTGACCAGGGACTTCGATTCCTTCGAGCTGAGCGAGCCGACGAGGATGGCCGACTCCATTCCCGCGCCGGCGCCGATGGGGCTGCGCCTCGCCAGGTAGAGGAAGTGCCGCCCATCGGGCAGGAAGTGGGCGTAGCGGTGCGTGATGTCCTTCGGGCCGAGCACGGTCTCCTGCGCCGCCGTTCCTCCGTCCGCAGAAACGCGGTAGATCGGGCCGCGCGCCGAAGGCGTGAAGAGAATGACGCCGTCGCGATTCCAGGATCCTCCGCGCCCCTCCGTGACCGGCGCCAGCTTGAAGACCGGGCCTCCGTTGGCGTCGATCTTCCGGAGAAAGCGTTTGGCGAAGAAGCCGATGAAGCGCCCGTCCGGCGACCAGAACGGCCGCTCCGCGCCATCGGTTCCGGCGAGCGGGCGCGCCGGCCCGGATTCGTTCAGCGCGCGCACCCAGAGCAGGTTCGGTTCCTCCCCCTTGTGCGCCGTGAAGACCAGGCGCGAACCGTCCGGTGAGATCTCGACCGGTCCGGCGAAGATCTCCGTGTTCACCAGCTCCGTCCCGTCCGGCGGGAGGATCGACGCATGGATCGCCGGGGCGGTGGGCTCGCCCCGCTTCAGAAGGAGCGCCGCCAGCCCGGCCGCCACCAGTGCGAGGGCGCCCGCGACGAGCCAGCCGGCTTGCGCGCGACGGCCACGCGGGGCCACGCGCGCCTCGACGCCCGGGCTCGAGCCCTCGGCAATCCATCGGAGTTGTTTGCCCACGTCGCCGGCGCTCTGCCATCGGTCGTCGGGATCCTTCGCGAGGCAGGTCTTGATGATCCGGTCGAGGACGGCCGGCGAGGAGGGCTCAACCGTCGAGACCGGCGGCGGCTCGGTGTGCAGAATCGCTCCGATCAGGGACGCCTGGCTCGCGCCGGTGAAAGCCCTTCTCCCTGTCGCCATTTCGTAGAGCACGGCGCCGAAGGCGAAGACGTCCGTTCGGGCATCCGCCTCCTTGCCCTCCAGCTGTTCGGGCGCCATGTACTGTAGCGTCCCCAGGATCGTCCCTTCCTGCGTCAGCGGCGTTCTCGCCGTCGGCAGGGCGGAGAGCAGCAAGGCGTCCGCTTCCGACTCCGCCCGGCGCAGCTTCGCGAGACCGAAGTCGAGCAGCTTGATGCCCGACTTTGTCAGCATCACGTTGCCGGGCTTCAGGTCCCGGTGCACGATCCCTTGTCGGTGCGCTTTGTCCAGGGCGTCGGCCATCTCGATCCCGCAGCGCAGAGTCTGCTCGAGCGGAAGCGCTCCTCTCGCCAGGCGGTCGGCGAGTGTCTCGCCTTCGAGGTATTCCATGACGAGGTATTCGGCGCCGTCCTGATTGCCGACGTCGTAGAGGGCGCAGATGTGGGGGTGGGAGAGCTGCGAGATCGTCTTCGCCTCCCGCTCGAAGCGCTGGCGGACCTCCGCGGATGAGGAGAGGTGCTGCGGCAGGACCTTGATCGCCACGGTGCGCTCGAGCCGCGTATCTCGCGCGCGGTAGACCTCTCCCATTCCTCCCGCCCCCAGCGGAGAGAGAATTTCATAGGGTCCGAGACGTGTGCCGATAGCGATCGTCATCTCAACTCAGTAATCACGAGGTCCTGCCTCGACCCAACCCGGCGCGCCGGCGCATCTGGCCGACCAGCTCTTCGAGACGGGCTTCGATCCGGTGGAAGCGCGGGTCGCTTCGCAACGAATCGAGGAGCGGATTGCGCGTGCCGAGGGGCCAGCCGCGCCAGCCGGCTTCCACCGCCTTGTCGAGCAAACGGAATGACTCGTCCTTCTCCCCTCGCAACGCGTGCACACAGGCCGTGTCGTACGGCACGCTCCAGTCCTCGTTGCCATCGTCGGCGGCCCGGCGGTCCGTCGCGAGGCTCTCTTCGAGGAGCGCCTCCGCTTCGCCGCGCCGCCCGGTTCGAAGGAGAAGATAAGCGAGATATGTCTCGGCCCCCGCTCCGGCATTCCGGACTCCTTGTCGTACCCCTCGGAAGGACGGGAGAACCTGCTCGAAGAGCTGCTGAGCGCGCGGCAAGTTGCCGGTCATAAGCTCCGTGATACCTGCGGCGTTAAACGCCGGGGGATCGTTCAGAACAAGGGTTACGGTGCGGGCTTGCTGCAGGGCTTCCTCGTCGCGGCGCTGCTGAAGGTAGAAGTAGATCAGGAAGAGTTTTCCCTGGCCGAGGTCGGGCTGGAGCTCCAGACTCCGTTTCAGCCAGCGCTCGGCCTGCCTCGCATCGCCCAGAGCCTCGTAGGTGCTGCCGATGGTGGCGGACCCGACGGCGCCGGTGGGGTCGAGCTCAAATCCTCGGAGAATCCAGGGAAGGGCCTCGTCCAGCCTTCCCAAGTGCCTGAGCACAGCGCCGACATTGCTTACGGCCGCCGCGTAATTCGGGTTGATCTCGGCGGCTCTCCGGGTCGCGTCCAGCGATTCCCGGTATTTCCCCTTTGTCAAGTAAGCGAGCCCGAGCGCTTTATACCCCTCGGCAAGCTCCGAATTGAGAGCGATCGCCTTTCGGCTTACTTCCAGGCTCGTGTCCAGCCAGGATTGCCGGAACCCGAAGCGGTTAGCCCTTTGGGCGTAGGCATCTCCCAGCCCCGCGTACCCGAGCGCGAACGCGGGGTCCAACTCCAGCGCCTTCTGGAAGAGCTCGATGGCGGCTTCGTTGTCGGCCTTGCGGTAGCGGTTATAGAGCTCCCGGCCCTTCAAATACAGATCGTAGGCGGCGAGGTTTTGCGTCGGGCTCTGCTCGATCCGCTTCTTTTCCGCCGGGGAGAGAGTGGCTTTGAGGGCGGTGGCAATCCGCAGGGCGACTTCGCTCTGGATCGCGAAGACGTCCCTGAGGTCGCGGTCGTACGTCTCGGCCCAGAGGTGCTCGTCGGTTCTGGCATCGATGAGCTGGCCCACGATGCGGACCCGATTGCCGGCTCGTCGCACGCTCCCCTCGAGGACCGTGGCGACGCCGAGCTCGGAGGCGATGGTCTGGACCGGTTTCTGTGTTCCCTTGTAGCGCATCACGGAGGAGCGCGAGATGACCTTCAGATCGCGGATCTTCGAGAGCTGGGCCAGAATGTCCTCGGTCATCCCGTCGGCGAAGAAGGCATTCTCGGGATCGGGGCTCAGGTTCTGGAATGGGAGCACGGCGACAGACTTGCGGCCGAGCGCGGAACCGCTCGGCGCGCCGCTTTTCCCGCCCCTTGCCCGCCAGAGGAGCACGGCCACGACGATGAGGAGCGCCGCCGCGACGACTCCCGTAAGCGCTAACGCCGTTCGACGATGCCGATCAGACTTCGGGCGGATGGTCCGCTCCCCCGAGGCGGGCGCCGAGACATCCGAGAGCGCCTCCAGGTCGAAGGCGAGATCGTGTGCCGAGTGAAATCTCTGCTCCGGATCTTTCTCCAGGCAGTGCCGGACCACGCGCTCGAGGCCGGGGGAGATCTCGCGATTGGTCTTCGAGAGCTCCTGCGGTTCCTTCATCAGGATCGCGCCGATCGTGTCGGCGACCGAGTCCCCCTGGAAGGCACGATTGCCCGAAAGCATCTCGTACAGGATCGCGCCGAAGGAAAAGATGTCCGAGCGCGGATCGGCAGGCCGGCCTCGCGCCTGCTCCGGCGACATGTAGCCCACGGTTCCGAGGACCACGCCGGGCTCGGTCCCAACCGTCGGCAGATTCGTGATCCGGGAGCTTTCTTCCTTCTCCACGAGCTTGGCCAGGCCGAAATCGAGGATCTTCACCCGCCCATCCTTCGTCACGAAGATGTTTTCGGGCTTCAAGTCCCTGTGCACGATCCCCTTCTCGTGCGCGGCGGCGAGGCCGTGCGCGATCTGCAGCGCGTAGCTGATCGCCTTGCGCGGCGCAAGGGCTCCGCCGGCGAGCCGGGCACGCAGAGTTTCGCCTTCGAGCAGCTCCGAGACGACATACGGCGATCCGTCGTGAGTCCCGATGTCATGGATGGCCAGGATGTTGGGATGGTTCAAGACCCCGGCGGCGCGGGCTTCCTGCTCGAACCGCCGCAGCCTGTCCGGATCCCGCGAGAAGGTGGCGGGAAGAACCTTGATCGCCACCTCGCGCCCCAGCCGCGGGTCCTTAGCGCGGTAGACCTCACCCATGCCCCCAGCCCCGAGCGGTGCGAGAATCTCGTAGGGCCCGAGCTTCGCACCGGCCGAAAGCGTCATCGGGCGGATTCCATCAGATGCCGGATTCTACCCGCCGCGCTGCTCGTCATGTGTGTGCGCGGGCCCTCCGGGCTGGGTTAGAGTTTGCAATGGATGAAGCGTCTGGCCGACTTGACGGTCGAGGACCTGACCTCCGCCCCGGTCTGGCGGTACGAGGGAGGAGACGGTGCGGACGCGGTCGTGGTGGCGCAGGCGCGTGATGGCCTGTCGCAGATGGACGACGAGATTTTTCTCGCCACGACCGATTTCGTCCTTCCCGATTCGAGCCAGCATCTCGGGCTCTGTTTCCCGGTGGACAACGCGGGCCTCGACTATCTGCAGCCGGCGATCGTGACACCGAGCGGGCACGTCCAGTTCTGGTTCGACAGCGTGGTCCCAGTGGAAGTCCTCTCAGCCCAGTGGGCGTTCCTCGGGAAGCGGGCCGAGGAGGTCTTTCCGGTGCGATTCCGCTGCCGCATTCCTGTGGACGGCCACGAGGTGGCCGGCGTCATTCCCGGCATCGAAACTTCCGCGGACCTCTTTCCCGGGCGTCCCGCCGGTTCCCCCGAGGGCGCTCGCCCTGAAACGGACGAGGTCCCGTACCGGTCCCGGCGCCCGGATGGCTCCGTTTTGAGTGCGCGGCCAAGCAAGGTGCGGCGGCTCTTCGCCAACCGCGCCGGAGTCTTCGTGACGAGAACGGCTCCCCGGCGCCGCGTCGAGATGATGGTCGAGTTCGACCAGGGAGGGTCGCGCGGCGCCGGAATAACCGGCGATGTCTCCCGCAGCGGCATGTTTGTCCGTTCGGCGCGCACGCCCAACGGCGGACCCTTGGTCAGCCTGACCGTGCACCTTCCGGGCGGGCGGGAGATTCTTCTGATGGGGAAGGTCGTGCGAAGCGCCGCTACCTCGGACGTCTCGCAGGCGCCCGGGTTCGCGCTGGCCCTGACCGACAAGCCGGCCGAGTACGACGAGTTCTTTTCGTGGCTCCTCGACTTTCCCAAGTAGCT
>DATIRW010000163.1:0-41684 GCA_035469365.1 Thermoanaerobaculia bacterium | reverse complement strand
GTGATCGGCAACAGCATCGCCTTCGGGAATTTCGAGTTTCGCTTTCCGCTGATCGATTACCTCGTGTTCCCCATCGGAGGCTTGCGCAACATTCGCGCGCACATCTTCTTCGACGTCGGCGCCGGGAAGCTCAAGGGGCAGGACTTCCAGTTCTGGGACTCGAGCGCGGACCAGCTGGGAAGAGACGGGCATGCCTCCTACGGCGCCGGCTTTCAGGTGACGCTGCTGGGCCTCGAACTCCACTGGGACTTCTCGCGGCTGACCAACCTGAAGCACACGCTGTCGGGCGTCCAGACGTCCTTCTACATCGGCCCATCGTTCTAGCCGGCCGGGCCTTTATCTTCTCTCCCGCGGTCGGGCCGGCTACCCGGTCAGCGAAGAGTCGGGTTTCAAGTTCATGGTTCCGAGACTAGAATCGGAGCCGCGTGTCCCCCGGAACAACACTCGCCGTCCGGGCTCTCGGCCCCTACGGCGGGTCCGCGCCCGGCTACCGGCTCACGACCTTCCTGCTCGACGGAGAGACGGCGGTCGATGCCGGCTGCCTGACCGACGCGCTGACGCTGTCGGCCCAGCGCCGCGTGCGTCGGGTCGTGCTGACCCACGCGCACTTCGATCACATCGCCTCCCTGCCGCTTCTCTGCGACAATCTCTACGGCCAGCGCCGCCCGCTCGAGGTGTTCGCCCCCGCGCCCGTCCTCTCGACGCTCTCGCGCGACGTCTTCAACGACCGCGTCTGGCCGGACTTCACCCGGTTGCCATCTCGCGCCCGGCCGACCGTGCGGCTGCGCCCGGTCGTTGAAGGCAGGCCCTTCCGCGCGGGGGGCGCGACCATCACGCCCTTTGCCGTCCGCCACACGGTGCCGGCCTACGGCTACGTCGTTTCCAAGCACGGGCGGTCGGTCCTGTTCACGGGCGACACCCGGCCGACCGACCGCCTCTGGGAGGAAGCGAGGCGCGCCCGCAATCTCAAGGCGATCTTCCTGGAGGTCTCCTTTTCCAACACTCAGGCGCAAGTAGCCTGCGACTCCGGGCACTTCACACCGCGCCTGATCGCCGATGAGATCGCGAAGGTTCCGCCGCGGGTGCCGATCTACCTCTACCACATGAAGCCGCCTTCGCTCTCGCGCATCCGCCGCGAGATCGCGGCCCTGCGCGAGCCGCGGCTGCGGCTTCTCGAATCGGAACGCTCCTTCCGGTTTTAGTGAATTCCAGATTCCAGATCCCAGATTCCAGGTGGCACCGGGGCTCCTTGGAATCTGGAATCTATCTTCCCAGGAGTCTCGCCCACGCGAGCAGGTCCACGGCGAGGCTCCCGGCGAAGCGGCCGCGCAGGGAATCGTTTCGAAGAAGGTCGAGGCGCGGCCCCGGCAGGATGAGCCGCCGCACGAGAAAAGTCTTCTCTCCCCGCGCGAGAACCTCGTAGAAGGACTCCTGGCTCCCCCGCAGGACACGGAGTGTTCGGGTCTTTTCGTTCGAAGTGATCTGCTCCTCGATGCCCACTTCCCTCGATTCCCCATTTTCGGTTCCCGGTGGAGAGAGGCGCACGCGCCAGCCGGCGTCCCCACGCTCACGCTCCGTCACGCCGGCGGCGCCCTCCATGAGCGCGCGGTACCCCTCCGGCGAGGAGATCGCCCGGAATGCGTCCTCCGCGCCGCGGTCCGATTCGAGATACACGCTCACCTGCCCGGCGGCCGTCTCCGGCTCGGGGTCCCCGACCAGGGCAAAGGCGCGCTCGAGAAGCGGCCGGTCGATGCCGAACTGTTCCTCGAGGAGCGGTGCCCGCGGAGGCGGCAAGCCGATGCGGGTTCGGGAATGGAGATCGTCCACGCGGATCTCTCCCCCCGAGAAGGAGACGGTCCGGCCCTCCTTCTCCAGCCTGAGCGAGACGGCTGTCAGGAACCTCGATCCGGGGCGGTACGTCTCTCGCCACTGCTCTACGAACTGCTCGCGCGGGACGGGCGCCTCGAAGATCTCGAGCTCGCGGGGCCCCTCCGGCACGCCCCCGAGGAGCTCGACTCGCCAGCCGCGGGCGCCGCGCTTGACGCGCAGGGTGCAGAGAGGCGTCTCGGTCTCCCCCGGGGCGCAGCGCACGAGGACAGGGAGGGGAAAGCCGACGTCGCAGATCCATTCCTCTCCGTCGAGCGTCACCAGCAGCGCGGCGTGATCGAAGTCCGACTGGACCCGGCCGAGAACGACACGGCCGTCGAAGGCCAGGTCGGACAGAAGGGCATGGAACGCAGCGACGCGCGCGAAACACGTCCCGCCGGCGCCGGAGTCCAGATGCTCGGCCCAGAAGAGCTCAGGCCCGCGCGGCTTCTCGGCCGGATCGGAAACCTCGGCGTTGCGCACGATCTTCGAGGCCGTCTCGAAGAGGACCCGCTCGTTGAACCGAGCAAAGAGAGCCTGGAGGTAACCGATCCCCGGCTCCGAGCGAGGCAGCTCGAGGGCCTCGAGGATCTCGTCGGTCGGAATCATTGCATCGGGTGATCGGGAGATCGAGCGATCGGGTGATTGACCGGGGCCTGAGATCGTCCGATCACCCGATCGCAGATCACCCGTTCTTCTTCGAGAGTTTCTCCATGAGGGCGGCGATGCGTTGCCTCGCGTCGGAGCCGAACCAGAAGTCCAGGAAGGGGTCGTCCTTTCGGGACGCGTCGAAACGCGCGGCCGCTTCGGCGCGGGCGCGGCGCTTGACCTCGGCGTAGGCGAGGCCGGAGCCGCGCGCCAGTTGGCGCGCCCGCTCCAGCGCGGAATCGAGCAGGTCCGCGGCGGGGACGACGCGGTCGAGCAATCCCATCGCGAGAGCCGGGTCGGCCGGCATGTTCTCGGCCGACGCCGCGAGCCGTTCCATCGTGCGCGAACCGAGCAGGTATCGGAATAGCTCGAGGCAACAGGCGGGCAGCGGCACCCCGAGCGCCACCTCGGAGAGGCCAAACCGCCCCGGACCCTCCGCGGCATACCGCTCGTCGGCCGCCGCGGCGACGATCAGGCCGCCCGCGATCGCATGGCCCTGCAGCGCGGCGACGAGCGGGGCCGGGCAGAGGAAGATCTCGCGCACAAGATCGCAGTAAGACTCCAGGAAGTCCTCCATCCCGGCGCGGTCAAGAGCGGATATGAGAGGCAGGTCCCATCCCGCCGAAAAAAGTTTCGGGTTGGCCGAGGTAAGAACGAGCGCCGTTGCGCCGGAGGTCTCGCGCAGGACGGCGCGCAGCCGGCCGACCAGCTCAGGCGAAAACGCGTTGGCCGGCGGACGGTCGAGCCTGACGACGGCGATCCCGTCGCGCTGCTCCACACGAACGAGGCTCATGCGCTCTTTCTTTGCCGTCCCGCGCTCTGGAAGCAGAGCCCGTGTACGCGATCGTCTTCTGTCAACTCCGGGTGGAAGGTCGCCGCGACGACATTGCCCTGTCGGACGAGCACCGGCTCCCCCGCGCGCGTCGCCAGGACCTCGACGCCGGGGCCGACCCGCCGGATCCTCGGAGCGCGGATGAAGACGGCCGGCAGCTCTCCCCCGAGGTCCGGCGCCTGGACCGTGCCCACGAAGGAGTCCGCCTGCCGGCCGTAGGCGTTGCGCTCGACGTCGATGTCGATCAGGGCCATTCCTCTCCCCGCGGGATTGGTCACTTCGCGCGCCAGCACGATCGCGCCGGCGCACGTCCCGAGCACGGGCCGGCCACTGGCAGCAAAGCGCCCGATCGCCTCCTCCCATGGGGCAGACTCGAAGAACTTCCAGAGCGTCGTGGATTCCCCTCCCGGGATGATGAGACCCGCCGCGTCCTCGATCTCCCCCGGCCGGCGCGCCTCGAATGACTCGATCCCCATCGCCGCGAGCTTCTTGCGGTGCGCCTCGAAGTCTCCCTGCAGCGCCAGCACCGCCACCCCGGCGTGCGCGTCCCTCTCCCCGTCTCCCAGTCTCCCCTTCTCCCAGTCCGCCCGATTGACCGGGAGACTGGGGGACTGGGGGACTGGGGGAAAACGCGACTCGTTTTTCGGTGCCATCACCATCCCCGCGTCTGCAAACGGGCCTCTTCGGGCAGGCTCGCGGCTTCGATTCCCTTCATCCCGGAGCCGAGCGACTCCTCGGCCTCGACCAGAGCCTGCGCGTCCCGCCAGTGCGTCGTCGCCTTGACAATCGCGCGGGCCCGGTTGGCCGGGTCCTCGGACTTGAAGATCCCGGACCCGACGAAGACCGCCTCGGCGCCGAGCGACATGCAGAGCGCGGCGTCGGCGGGCGTCGCAATCCCGCCCGCGGCGAAATTGGGGACGGGGAGTTTTCCTGTTTCGGCTACTTCGACGACGAGCTCATACGGGGCCGCCAGGCGCTTGGCCTCGGACATCCGTTCGTCGCGGCTCATCAGGGTCAGGTTGCGAATGTCGCGGAAGACTTCCCGCAAGTGCTTGACCGCGTGCACGACGTCTCCGGTGCCCGCCTCCCCCTTTGTCCGGATCATCGCCGCTCCCTCGCCGATGCGCCGCAGGGCCTCGCCCAGGTTGCGGCAGCCGCAGACGAAGGGAATCTTGAAGTCGTGCTTGTAGACGTGATTCTCCTCGTCCGCCGGCGTCAAGACCTCCGACTCATCGATGAAATCCACCTTCAGGGCCTCGAGGATCCTCGCCTCGGCGGTGTGGCCGATGCGGCACTTGGCCATGACGGGAATCGTCACGGCCCGCTGGATCTCGCGGATCTTCGAAACGGGCGACATGCGCGCGACTCCCCCGTCGCGCCGGATGTCGGCGGGCACTCGCTCTAACGCCATCACGGCCGCCGCGCCCGCGTTTTCCGCGATCTTGGCCTGCTCCGCGTTGACGACGTCCATGATGACGCCGCCCTTCAACATTTCCGCCAATCCCACCTTGACCCGGAAACTGTCGTCTGTCTTCATCTGGATCTCCTCTCTCCTCATACGACCGGCATCGAATGCGCGCCGGACGCGGACTGGACCGCACGAACTGCCTCCGCCAAGAGGCGGATTCCCTGCTCGACATTTCTCTTGTCCACTCGCGACACGGAGAGGCGCACGTTGGCTCGGTCCTCCCCCCGTGGATCGAAGTCGGCCCCCGGGGCGACGCCGACTCCGCGTGCCGCCGCGGCCTGCGCCACGCGCCGGCCCGAGACCTGTGGCGGCAGATGCAGCCAGAAGAGCGCGCTTCCGATCTCTCCTCCCCACCAGGAGAGCTCCGGCAGGTGAGCCTTCAAGAGCCTTGCGGCCGAGATCCGCTTGGCTTCCACGTCGAAGGCCCGGGCGCGGCGGGCCCGGCGGTCTCCACCCTCGCGCAGGAACGCCGCGACGGCCGCCTGCAGCGGCAGCGGCGTCTGGAAGTCCGCGGTCTTCTTCACCCGGGCCAGCCGCTCGATGATGGCGGCCGGGCCCGCGATCCAGCCGATGCGGAATCCCGGCACGAGGTCCTTGGACAAGGTTCCGAGCCAGATGGTGCGGTCGGGAAGCCGCGCGGCGAGCGGCTTCAAGCCCGACTCGGGCTCTTCGTAGCCGTCCTCGACCAGGAGAGCCCCGGAGGCGGCCACGGCCTCGGCGATCTCGGCGCGGCGCGCCTCGCCCGTCGTCACACCCGTCGGATTCTGCCTCTCCGGCATCAGGTAGACGAGCTTGGCCTTCGTTGCGAGAAGAGGCCCGGCGTCGGGACCGTCGGGCTCCATCGGCAGCTCGACGATCCGGACTCCCGCAAAGCGCGCCAGAGCCAGCGCCCCCGAGTAGGTCGGCGATTCCATGACGACGGCGTCTCCCGGATCCGTGAAGGTCCGGAAGACGAGATCCAGGCCTTGCTGCGCGCCGCTCGTGACCAGGATCTCGTCGGGGTTCCTGTGGAGGCCCTGCTCGGAGAGGCGGCCGGAGATCTCGCGGCGCAAATCCTCGAACCCGAGCGGGGGAGCGTACTGCCAGAGGTCGGGCCTGCGGCCCCACGCCTCCGACAGCGTGCGCGTGAATTCCTCGAGAGGGAAGAATCTCTCGTCCGGCGTCAGCCGGGAGAAGTCCGCGATGAGCGGAGCGCCGGCGGCGGGGGAGTCCTCAGGAGACAAGCCGGAGACCCGTGCGGAGAGAAGCGAATCCGCGTCGAACGGCGATGGCGAAGCCGGAGCGTGGACGACGGTCCCGCTCCCGACTCGGCCGCGAGCGAGGCCGGCCTCCTGGAGGTAGCGGTAAGCCGCCTGGACCGTTCCGCGATTGATCTTGAGGGCAGCCGCAAGATCTCTCGTGGCCGGGAGGCGCGCGCCTTCAGGCAGGGCACCCGAGGAGATTCTCCTCTCCAGAGCGGCCGCCAGCTGACCGGAAAGGGGCTCGCGTGAGGCCCTGTCGAGGTTAATGTCACCTGGCCAACCCAATTGGCTTGACATCAGCCCAATTGTACTCCAACAGTGCTATGGCTGACAACAGGCTTGTTTTCAGTATCTTGTGTAGGGGGCTTCTCGGCGGGATCGGAGTGGCCTGCTCAGGCACCCCGCTTGCGCAGTTCTTCCTCGAGGCTTCTGGCGAACTGGAATTCGAGGTCCCTCGGCGAGACTTTCTTTCGGCGCGAGACAGAGGCTTCCACCTTCTGCTCGAGCTCGTCGAGCTCCTTGTAGCTGTCGGTCAGGACCTTCACTATCGCGCGGCGAACAGTCTCGTCGTCGGTCTTCTGAACGAGATTCATGTTCTCTTTCAACCTGCGAAGGATTACGCGAGAGAGATACAGGACGCGGTCCGCGGAGACCTTCACTGCTTTCTTCCCGCCAGCATCTCTTCGGTCAGAGGATGGCGCAGCAGCTGCTCAAAGACGTCTGGCGGAATCGTCGCGACATCCGCCCCCATCAGGGCCGCGTCGAGCACATGCACGGGATTGCGCAGCTGAGCCACGAGGATCTGCGTCTGGAACCCGTAGTTATCGTAAATGCGAATGACCTGCTCCACCAGGTCCATGCCGATCGAGCCGACCGCGTCCAGGGGCCCGACGGCTGGAGCGACGTAGGCCACGTTTGCCTTCGCGGCGATCAAGGCCTGCGCCGCCGAGTAGCAGCCGGACGCGCACACCGCAACCTGGTCCTGTGCGAGAAGCCGCGCCACGCGCATGCCTTCCGGGTAGACAGGGAGCTGAATGACGACGTCCTTGCCGAGCTTGGCCAGCTCCCGGGCCTCCTTGTACATCCCCTTGGCGTCCCCGGCCGAGAGCGCCGCGCAGACCGGCCCGTCCGTCAAAGCGGCGAGGTCCCGGATCGCCCGCCGGTAGTCGAGCGCGGCCTTCTCGGCCGACTCGGGAGACA
The DNA here is from genome assembly GCA_035469365.1 of Thermoanaerobaculia bacterium. GTDB lineage: Bacteria > Acidobacteriota > Thermoanaerobaculia > UBA5066 > Gp7-AA6 > JAWOLE01. Next base: position 34,429 of record DATIRW010000163.1, on the reverse strand, counting down.
CCCAGACCCCGTCCAGAAGGCCCCAGTCCCGGGCCTTCCTGGCCTCATCCAGCACGGCGCTATCCAGAAAAAACCGCATGGGGCGGGGATTGTATATAGTCTTGGCCCCCCGGTCGAACTTTGAAACCCGCCCGACTGGCTGAGGAGGAGCATCATGAACACGCGAACCGTCAGGACCTTTCTGGCAGCTCTGGCGACGATCTGGCTCGCTACGCTGTCCGCGTCGGCCACGGACGTGCCGCTCTCGGTGGTCCAGTTTCCCGAGCGCTCGAGCATCGATCTGCAGCTGGCCGCGACCATCCGCGTCGCGCCCGCGACGGGCGAGGCTTCGGTCAAGTTCAAGGAGGGCCAGGCGCGGATCGAGATCGACTACAAGAAGCTCCCGCCCGCGATCCTGTTCGGCGGCGACGTCACTTCGTACGTCGTCTGGGCGGTCGCCCGCGACGGCCATGCCGAGAACCTCGGCGAATTGATCGTCCGCGACTCCTCCGGGAGCGGCGAGTACCGGACCGGCCAGAAGGAGTTTGCCCTGATGGTCACGGCCGAGCCGTACTATCTCGTGCTGCAGCCCTCGGACCTCGTCTGCTTCGTGTCACTGGCGCCTCCGCGCGGTAAAGCGCCGAGCGCGTCCATCACCTTCTCGGGCTTCGGCCCGGCTACGGCGTTCGGCAATGCGCAGATTGGAGCCATGCAGTACACCGGAGCCCAGCCGGTCGATCTCATCCAGGCCCAGCACGTCCTCGACCAGGCCAAGCACATCGGCGCCGAGAAGTACGCTGCCGATTCGATCCGGCAGGCGGAAATCGCGCTCACCCAGGCGACCAACTCCTTCGGCGCAGGCAACAAGAAGGTTGGCACCGACTACGCCCGCCGGAGCCTCTCGCTCTCCTCGACCGCGATCCGCGACACCCGCAAGCAGATGTCCGCGGAGGAGGCCGCCGCGGCCGCCGCCAGGCGCGCCGCCGAGATGCAGGCCCTCGAGCAGCAGAAGGCGACCGCGCAGCAGCAGGCCGCCGCGGCGCAGGAGCAGGCCCTCGCCGAACGGGAGAGAGCCCTCGCGGCCCGCGAACAGGCCGCCGCGGCGCAGTCGCAGCTCGCCCAGGCGCAGCAACAGGCGACCGCGGCGCAGCAGCAGGCTGCGCAGGCGCAGCAAGACGCCACGGCGGCGCAGGAGCGGGCCGCGGCCGCGGGTCTTTCCGCCGAGGCGGCTGAGGCCGCGCGACGCGACGCCGACGACGCGCGCAGGAAGGCCGAAGCCCTCGCCGCCGATGCGGAGAGCGCAAAGGCCCGGGCGACCGCGCTCGAGGCACAGAACGTAGAGCTGTCGAAGGAGAACGAGCGACTCCAGAAGGAGCGCGACGACCTCGCCGGCAGGCTGACGGGGGCGCTCTCCGAGGTCGCCCAGATCAGCAAGACGGCCCGCGGAGTCGTGGTCAATCTCCCCGACATCCTCTTCGACGTCAACAAGGCCACGCTCAAGCAGAACGCGCAGAATGCGCTCGCCAAGCTCGCCGGCATCGTCTCGCTCTTCCCGAACATCAACCTGCGGATCGAGGGGCACACCGACTCGACCGGCACCGACGAGCTCAACATGAGGCTCTCGAAGGATCGCGCGGCCTCCGTCATGGGGTTCCTGAGGCAGCAGGGCGTGGGGGAGAAGCGAATGAGCGCCGAGGGTTACGGCTCGAAGTTACCGGTCGCCGACAACGCGACCGCGGAAGGACGCGCCAAGAACCGCCGTGTCGAAATCATCCTTGCCGAGGGCGTGATCAAGGGCGCGGGCAACTGATCGGCGAGGCGAAGCCTTCGCCTGTCGTCCCGCGGTAGGGCGGTCGGGTCCTACTCGTCCTCCAGGAACGGCAACGCTTCCTTTCCGCCCGGCCCCTTCTTGCCGCCCTGAGGAGGCGTCTCCTCGGGCACGGGTAGCGTCGCCTGCGGCTCGTCTTCGCCTTCGTCGGGCTCGGCAAGCTTGGCGACGGCCACGACCCGGTCTCCCTCCTCGAGGTAGATCAGCCGCACGCCCTGAGCGGCGCGGCCGGTCTCGCGGATGTCTTTGACCTTGATGCGGATCAACATCCCACTCTGGGTGATGAGCAGGAGCTGATCGGCGTCCGTGACTGACTTGATGCCGGCAACAGGCCCGTTCTTTTCGGTCACCTTGATGTTGATGACCCCCGACCCGCCGCGCTGCTGGAAGCGGTATTCCGAGGCCTCGGACCTCTTGCCGTAACCTTTTTCCGTCACGGTCAGGAGGTGGCCCGTCTCCTCGACGACGTCCATCTCGACGACGTAGTCGTCCGCCTTCTTCAACGTGATGCCGATGACCCCCGTCGTGTCGCGCCCCATCGGCCGCGCGTCCTTCTCGGAGAACCGAATGCCCTGTCCCTGGTGCGTGCCGATGAAAATCTGTCGGCTGCCGTCGGTCACCCGGACGGAAAGCAGCTCGTCCCCCTTCTCGATGTTGATCGCGATGATGCCGCCCGAGCGCACGTTCGCATAGGCCGCCAGCGCCGTCTTCTTGACCAGGCCTCGCCGGGTCGCAAACACCAGGTACCGGTCCTCCGGGAAGTCCTTCGTCGAGGCCAGCGCGACCAGGCGCTCGTTCGGGTCGAGGTTCAGGAGGTTCACGATTGCCTTGCCGCGGGTAGCCGGGCCGAGCTGCGGCACTTCGTACACCTTGATCCAGTGCATGCGGCCGCTGCTCGTGAAGGCGAGGATGTAGGCGTGCGTCGAGGCGACGAAGAGATGCTCGACGACGTCCTCTTCCTTCGTGGTCGCGCCGATGCGCCCCTTTCCGCCGCGGCGCTGGGCGCGGTAGAGCGACAGGGGAGAGCGCTTGATGTAGCCGCCGCGGGACACGGTGATGACCATGTCCTCCTCGACGATCAGGTCCTCGATGCCGATGTCCGTCGCCTCCGCGACGATCTGGGTGCGCCGCTCGTCTCCGAACTGCTTCTTGATCTCGGAGAGCTCGTTCACGATGATGTCCAGGACGAGCTTCTCCGAGCCCAGGATCTCGCGCAGCTTCGCGATCAGGGCCAGGACCTCCTTGAACTCCGCCACGATCTTCTCGCGCTCGAGTCCGGTCAGCCGCTGCAGCCGCATGTCCAGAATCGCCTGGGCCTGGACGTCGTCCAGGCGCACGACCTGCTTGTCCTTGCCCTTCGTCCCCTCTTCGTAGAGCTTCTGGCCGACGAATTTCTCGAGCCCCGCGAGCGCCATCGAGACTTCGGCCATCAACCGGTCCTTCGCTTCCTTCGGGTCTTTGGAAGCCCGGATGATCTTGATGACCTGGTCGATGTTGGCGAGTGCCAGGGCCAGGCCGCGCAGCAGGTGGGCGCGCTCCTCCGCCTTCTTCAGGTCGAAGCGCGTGCGCCGGATGACGACTGTCTTGCGGTGATCGATGAAATGGCGCAGCAGGTCCGCCAGGGGCAGGATTCGCGGCTGGTTCTCGACGATCGCGAGGAAGATAATCCCGAAGGTGGATTGCATCGGCGTCAGCGCGTAGAGCTGGTTCAGGATCACCTGCGCGTTCTCGCCGCGCTTCAATTCCACGACCATGCGGATCCCGTCGCGGTCCGACTCGTCGCGCAGGTCCGAGATCCCCTCGATCTTCTTCTCGTTGACGAGCTCCGCGATCCGCTCGACGAGCTTGGCCTTGTTGACCTGGTAGGGGATCTCCGTGACGACGATGGACTCCTTGTCCCCACGCGCGGCCTTCTCGATCATCGCCTTGGCCCGGACCTGCACGATTCCGCGCCCGGTCTTGTAGGCCTCGCGGATTCCGTCGGCGCCGTGGATGAACGCGGCGGTGGGGAAGTCGGGCCCGGGAAGCTTCTTCATCAGCTGCCCGAGCGTGGCGTCGGGATGGCGGATCAGCTCGATCGTCGCGTCCACGACCTCCGAGAGGTTGTGCGGCGGGATGTTGGTCGCCATGCCGACGGCGATGCCGGAGCTGCCGTTGACCAGGAGGTTGGGGAACTTGCAGGGGAGGACCGTGGGCTCCTGGAGCGAGTTGTCGTAGTTGGGAATCCAGTCCACGGTCTCTTTGTCGATGTCCTCCCCGATGAGCTCCGCGGACAGGCGAGTCAGGCGCACCTCGGTGTAGCGCATCGCGGCCGGATTGTCCCCGTCCACCGAGCCAAAGTTGCCCTGCCCGTCGACCAGCGTGTAGCGCATGGAGAAGTCCTGCGCCATACGGACGATCGTGTCGTAGACCGCGTCGGGGCTGTGCGGGTGGTACTTGCCGAGCACGTCTCCGACGATGCGGGCGGACTTCTTGTACGGCTTGTTGTGGAGGTTGCCCTGCTCCCACATGGCGTAGAGGGAGCGCCGGTGCACGGGCTTCAGGCCGTCGCGCACGTCCGGCAGGGCCCGCCCGATGATGACGGACATCGCGTAGTCGAGGTAGGAGCGCCGGACCTCCTCCTCGATCGTGACCGGGACGCGCTCTTCGGGCGTCAGGATGTTGCTGCTCATGTTTCAGTCGAGCGTCGAGCGTCGAGCGTCGAGCGCTCGGATCCAGGCTCATTCCTTTTCAAACTCTCGACTCTGGACCCTCGACTCCTGACTACTCCCATCAAATATCCAGATTCCTCACGTTCAGGGCGTTCTTCTCGATGAAGTCCCGGCGCGGCTCGACCGCATCCCCCATGAGGATCGAGAAGATCTCGTCGGCCTCCACGGCGTCCTCGACGTTGACCTGGAGGAGGCGCCGGCTCTCCGGGTTCATCGTGGTCTGCCAGAGGGTCTCGGCGTTCATCTCGCCCAGGCCCTTGTAGCGAGAGACGACGAGGCCCTTCTTGGCCGACTCGTAGATGGCGTCCACGACGGTCGGGAGCGTCTGGTGGCGCTCGGTCTCGCCGTTTCTCTTGACGAGATACGGCCCGTCCAGGAAGGCGCCGATCGAGCGCGCCGCCTCGCGGATCCGTTTCATCTCGTAGCTGCCGACGAATTCCGCGTCGATCGTGACCGTCCGCGCGACGCCGTTCACGCGGCGCAGGATCTCGAGCGACCAACCGGAGTGCTCCTCGTCGGAGACGACCTCGACTTTCTCGGCGTCGAAGGCGCGCGCGGCGCGGGCCAGATCCTCGACCTTCTTCTTGTCGGTGAAGTCGTTCTTCGACAGCATCCCGCGGTCGAGCAGGGCGCGCACGAGGCCCTCGGGGATGCCGCGGGTCGCGAGCTTGCCGATGTGCCCGCGGTAGTCCTCCATCTTCTCGAGCAGTGCGACGAGCCTGGCGCCCGCGGCCGACGCGCCGGACATCTCGGACATCAGCGACCGGTCCTCGCCGATCCGGGCGAGCAGGAACCGCGACATCTCCTTCTCGTCCTTGAGAAACGTCTCCTTCTTTCCCTCGGCGACCTTGAAGAGGGGAGGCTGCGCGATGTAGACGAACCCCTTGTCGATCAAGGCCGGCATGTGCCGGAAGAAGAACGTCAGCAGCAGCGTGCGGATGTGGCTTCCGTCCACGTCGGCGTCGGTCATGATGATGCACTTGTGGTAGCGGGCCTTCCCGGCGTCGAAGTCCTGCGCGATGCCCGTGCCGAGCGCGGTGATGAGCGTGCGGATCTCGGCGGAGGCGAGCATCCGGTCGAGCCTCGCCTTCTCGACATTCAGGATCTTCCCGCGCAGCGGCAGGATCGCCTGGAAGCGGCGGTTTCGTCCCTGCTTCGCGCTGCCGCCGGCCGAGTCCCCTTCCACGATGAAGATCTCCGAGAAGGCCGGGTCCTTCTCCTGGCAGTCGGCGAGCTTTCCGGGGAGCGAGCTCGAGTCGAGGGCGCCCTTCCTCCGGACGAGCTCCCGCGCCTTGCGGGCCGCCTCCCGTGCGCGGGCCGACTCGACGATCTTCTCGACGATCTTCTTGGCGACGCGCGGGTTCTCTTCCAGGTAGGACCCGAGCTTCTCGTAGACGACCTGCTGCACCCAGGTCTTGACCTCGGAGGAGACGAGCTTGTCCTTGGTCTGCGAGGAGAATTTCGGGTCCCGGACCTTGACGGAGACGACCGCGGTCAGGCCCTCGCGGCAGTCGTCGCCGGAGAGGCCCGTCTCCTTCAATGCCTTGGTCAGCCCGCCCTGATCCGCGTACTTCTGGAGCGCCCGGGTCAGGGCCGTCTTGAAGCCTTCGAGATGCGTTCCCCCGTCCCTGTTGTTGATCGTGTTGGTGAACGTGAAGATCGTCTCGGCGTACCCCTCGTTCCACTGGAGCGCGACTTCCACGCGCTCCTTGTCGGTGTCGCGCTTGGGGTCCCCCGTCCCCCCCTTGATGTCCTGGAAGAAGATGACCTTGTCGTGGATGGGCTGCTTGGTCTTGTTCAGGTGCTCGACGAAGGAGCGGATCCCCCCTTCGTAGGCGAAGTCGTGCTTCTTCTCGGTCCGCTCGTCGTGGATCGAGATGCCGACCCCGGGATTCAAGAACGAGAGCTCGCGCAGGCGCTGCGACAGCCCGTCGAAATGGAACTCGTGCACCGAGAAGATCTCGGGGTCGGGCCAGAAGGTGATCTTCGTGCCGGTCTTGCGCGATGTGCCAACCGCCTTGATCGGCCCCTGCGGGACGCCCCGCTCGTAGTTCTGGACCCAGACCTTCCCCTCGCGGCGGACTTCGACTTCCAGGCGCTTGGAGAGCGCGTTGACGACCGACACGCCGACGCCATGGAGCCCGCCCGAGACCTTGTACGAGTTGTCGTCGAACTTCCCGCCCGAGTGCAGGTCGGTCATGATGATCTCGAGCGTCTCGCGCTTGTGCTCCTTGTGCATTCCGACCGGGATGCCTCGCCCGTTGTCCTCGACCGTGACGGAGTTGTCCGGGTGGATCGTCACGCCGACGTGGTCGCAGTAGCCGACCTGCGCCTCGTCGATGGAGTTGTCCACGAGCTCGAAGACCATGTGGTGCAGCCCGAGGATGTCGTCGGTGTCTCCGATGTACATCCCGGGCCGTTTCCGGACGGCCTCGAGCCCCTTCAGGAGCTTGATCGAATCGGTCGTGTAAGCGGTGCTCATGTCTGTCACAAGTAGGCGTGTGCCCTTGTCGTCCCTCCAACTCCCCGGTCATTGACCGCGCGGGGCCGCTCGTGGACGCGTCCGGCCCGCATCTCGACGACGGACGCGCCGGGGGCCATGCGCCGCCACCGCGAGGGCTCCGACGCGGTCGTCAAGAGAACCGTCTCGGCCGGCGGAAGGGCTTCGAGGAGAGCCTCGACCCCTCCCGCCGAGAGGCCGGCGTCGAACTCGTCGACGCCGAAGAGGGGAGCCTCTCCCGCCGCACGCGCGACCGCGCGCCATTCGGCGAGCTTGGTCATGGCCGCCACGCGGGACAGCTCCCCCGCGGAAGCCGTCGCCGCAAGCGGCCTCTCGCCGCGGGTCCAGACCAGGTCGTCGCGCTGCGGCCCCGCCAGGCAATGACCCCGCCGGCGCTCCGCCGGAGAGAGCCGCTCGCAGGCCGTTCGCAAGTCCTCTTCGGATTCCCCTCCGGCTGAGTAATGGGCCCGGATCGCCGCATATTCCGGGCCCGCCTCTAGGCTGAGGGGCCCGAAAAACGACAGCCACTCCGAGAGCGCCAGGGCGCGGTGGCGGCGAACCGCGGCGCCTGCTCGAACGAACTCCTCCGTCCAGGCGTCCAGCTCCTCCGCGTCGCGCCTCGCCGAGCCCTCTCGCATCCGGGCGAGCAGCGCGTTCCGGTGGGAGAGGGCGCGCTCGAAGCGGGCCAGGTCTTCACCGGCCGCGGCCCGGCAGAAGAGCGCCAGGCGGTCCAGGAACCGGCGCCGGGCGGCCCGGCCTCCCGTGAGCAACTCCCGGTGCTCGGGAGAGAGGAAGACGGCGGGCGCCAGGCGCGAGGCCTCGCGGAACCCGATCTCCTTGCCGCCGCGGGTAAATCTCCTGCCGGCGCCGGGCGACCACTCGACGGCGAGCGTTTCGGGTCCGGCTTCGCGCGCCACGACGGCCTCGACGCGAAACCCGACCTCTCCCGCGGCCATTTCCTGCGGGCGCGCCGGGCGGAAGGAACGCTGGCCGCACACGAGGGCGATCGCCTCGAGCAGGTTGGTCTTGCCCTGAGCGTTCTCCCCGGCGATGACAGTCGTGCCGCCGCCGAAGAAAACGGGGTCCGGGGAGAGATTGCGAAAGGAGTGGGCGGTAATCCGGGTTAAGCGCAAGCAGTCCTTTTCACGCCGCTAAAGTCTCATCGGCATCACGACGTAGAGGTAGCGCGATGCGCCTTCGATGTCGCCCTCCGGGCGGCAGAGACACTGCGTGTTTTCGTCTTTGAGCTCGAGCCTCACGTTTTCCGTTTCGGCCTCTTCGAGAAAATCGAGCAGGTACTGGGCGTTCAACCCGATTGCCATGGACTCGCTGTCGTAGCGGATGTCCAGGGTCTCGCTCCCCTCGCCGAGCTCCTGGCTGGCGGACGTGATCGTCAGCAGGTCCTTGTCAAACGAGAGCTTCACGCCGCGCGAGCGCTCGGAGGAGAAGAGCGCCACCCTCCGGAGCGCACCCTGGAGGGCCGTCCGGGAGACGATCGCGACCTTGTCGTTTCCCTTCGAGAGAATCTTCTCGTAATCGGGAAAGTTGACGTCGAGAAGCCTCGCGATCAATTGGCGGCCCCCGACGGAGAAGAGGAGGTGATTCTCCGAGTGCCGGATCGAAAGGTCTCCCGCCTCACCCGCTCCGTCCATCTTGAGTATTTCCGCGATGGCCTTCTTGGGCACGAGCACGTCGGGCATGCTGGACTTTCCGGCTCCCTTGGGAAAATCGATCAGGGCCAGCCGGTGCCCGTCCGTCGCCACGAGCTCGAAGGCGCTCCCCTTGTCCTTCAGGAGCGCTCCCATGAGCTGGAACCGGGTCTCTTCGGCCGACACGGCATAGAAGACTTTTTTCGAGAGACGCTTCCAGAGATTCAAGGGAAGCGTCACCTCCGCCTTCCCTTCCACCTTCGGCACCGTCGGAAAGTCCTCGGCCGGGGCGGCGACGAGACGGAAGTTCGATCGCTCACAGACCACGCCGAGGTAGTTGTTGTCCATGAGCTTCAGGGCAACATCGGCCTCCGGGAGGTTGCGGATCAGGTCGAACAGCTTCCGGGCCGGCACGGTCACGCTGCCCGGCCGCGACACCTTCGCCTGGGCGGCGGACAGGAGCGTCAGGTCCAGGTCCGTGGAGGTGAAACTCAGGTGCCCGTCGGCGGCCTTCAGCAGGATGTTGGAGAGGATCGGGATGGTGTTTTTCCTCTCCACGACTCCTTGCATGAGCGTGAGCTCATTCAAGAAATCCCCCCTTCTGACGGTCAATTCCATGAGAGTTTCCCACCTCCGGTAAGAGAAAAAATTCTATCACACTTAGGAGTTGTCGTAGGGCTGTTGAGAAAGCGTCAACGAGGAGAAAAGGCCCGAAAAACGGGCTCGAAACGAGGATCGCGGAAAAAGACTCGTGGAGAACTTTTCCTCCGCGAGCGTCCGGATCAAAGCCCGCGCGCGGGTGTGGAAAAGCGGCGAGAGGAAAAAGAGCGGAGCCGCCGCCGCAGTCAGCGGTAGCGCTGCAGAAACGACTCGACCACCTTGCGGAAATTCGGGTCGTCTTCCGCCAGGCGCTCGATCTTCTCGACGGAATGCATGACGGTCGAGTGGTGCTTTTCGTTGAAGAGCCGGCCGATCTCCGGGTAGGAGAGGCCGGTCAGCTTGCGGCAGAGATACATCGCGACCTGGCGGGGAAACGCGATCGGCTTGGCGTTCGACTTGGCTTTCATGTCCGAGACACGCAGCCCGTAGTGCGCCGCGACGAGCTTCAGGATCTCCGAAGGAACGGCCCGGCTTTCCTCGGTTCCAAGGATGTCCTTCAGGGTCTCCCTGGCCAGCTCCACGGAGATCGGTTTGCCCGTCAGCGAGGAGAAGGCGAGCACGCGGTTCAACCGCCCTTCGAGCTCCCGGATGTTCGTGCGCACCGAGCCGGCGATGAAGAGCGCCACGTCGTTGGGGATCTCGATCTTCTCGGCGGCCGCCTTCTTGCGCAGAATCGCCACTTTCATCTCGAGGTTGGGCGGTTGGATGTCGGCGATCAGGCCCCACTCGAAGCGCGACCGCAGTCGCTCCTCGAGCGTCGGGATCTCCTTCGGGAGGGCATCGGAGGTCAGCACGATCTGTTTCTGAGCGTCGTGCAGCGCGTTGAACGTGTAGAAGAACTCCTCCTGGGTCGAGTCCTTCCCGGCGATGAACTGCACGTCGTCCATGAGAAGGACATCGAGCTCGCGGTAGCGCTGCTTGAACTCGTGCATCCTCTCGAAGCGCAGCGCGTTGATGAGCTCGTTCAGGAACCGCTCCGCCGACAGGTACAGGACCTTCCTGTCGGGGGAGCGGCGCAGGATCTCGTGCGCGATCGCGTGCATCAGGTGCGTCTTGCCCAGGCCGACCCCGCCGTAGAGGAAAAGCGGGTTGTAGGCGTGGGAGGGGGATTCCCCGACCGCGCGCGCGGCCGCGTGGGCGAACTGATTGGAGGAGCCGACGACGAACGTGTCGAAGGTGAAACGGGGATTCAGAACGAGGCCCCGAGACACGACCGTCGGAGTTGCGGCCGCCGGCGCGGGCGCCCGGGCCGGCGCGGAGACGGGCTCGTAGCGGATCTCGAGGCCGGGAAAGCCCAGTCCCGCGGCCACCTCCGAGATGAGCGCACCGTGGCGGGAGGAGATCCAGTCGGCAAAAACGCCGCTCGGGACGGAAACCGCGAGAGCGGGAGATCCGGGGCCTTCAACGAAGGAGATCTGCTTTGTCGGCTCGAACCAGGTCTTCAGTTCCTTGCCGTCCAGCTTCTCTTCCAGCCTGGAAATCATTGCGTTCCAGAGGTCGTTCATCGAGCACCTTTTTTCCACAGCATTTTCCACAGGCTGTGGAAAGACCCTCGGCGGGGGCCGGGCAGTATATGCCCTTGCCGCTGGTTGGGAGCGTGGCCTTTGCTTGACTTCCCCGGGCTCAACCCCTAGGATGCCGGCTCTTTATGAAACGGACCTTTCAACCCAACAACCGGCGGCGCAAGCGCACGCACGGGTTTCTCGTGCGGATGCGGACAAGGTCCGGACGCGCCGTGCTCTCGGCGCGCCGCCGCAAGGGACGCAAGAAACTCTCGGTGTGAGCCCAGGTCCGGCCGTGCGGGAGACCTTCTCCCGCGACGACCGCCTTCGAAAGCGAAGAGAATTCGAAGAGTGCTACGCCTCCGGGGTCCGCGTGTCCGGACGCCACGTCCAGCTGTTTCTCCTCGCGCGCACGGGCGCGCTGAACCCCCGCATCGGAATCTCCGCGGGAAGGAGGACGGGGGGCGCCGTTGTGCGCAACCGCCTGAAGCGCCGCCTGCGGGAGATCTTCCGGCGCAACCGCGCGGGTTTTCCGCCCGGCGTCCAGATCGTCGTCAATGTCCGTCCGTCGGCGGCCGGGGCCACGTTTTCCGATTTCGCCGAGGACTATCTCTCGGCTCTCGGAAGAGGACTCTCTCGCCTCAGAGGGGGAAAGTGAGCCCCGCGCGCGCGGCGACCGCGGTCATCGATTTCTACAAGAGAGCCATCTCGCCGTGGCTCCCGCCCGCCTGTCGGTTCGAGCCGACGTGCTCGGTCTACGCCCGCGAGGCGATCGAGAGACACGGGTTTCGAAAGGGCTCGTTCCTGGCTCTCCGGCGCCTCTTGCGCTGCCATCCCTTCCATGCCGGCGGCTTCGACCCCGTGCCGTAATTACTGATGGAGAAAAGGTTACTGCTGGCCGCCGCGCTCTCTCTGGCCGTCCTCGGCCTCTGGGAGCTCCTCGTGCCCAAGCCGCGCAAGCCCCCGGCGCAGAGTCCTCCCGCAGCCGTCGCGGCGTCGGCTTCGACGGCGGCCGCTCAAGGCCCCGTCAGCCCCGCGGCGCCCGTGCCGGCGCAGAAGCAGGAGAGTCTTCCCGCTCCGGCCGCCGCGCGCGAGGAGACGCCGGTGACGCTTCAGAACGACCTTCTGCGCGCGACATTCTCCAATCGGGGCGCCGTCCTGACGTCTCTGCTGCTCCTGCGCCACACCGACGACCAGAAGAAGCCGCTCGAGCTGGTGCGACAGCTCCCCGCGCCCGCCGAGAAACCGCTCGCGGTCGTCTTTCCGGAAAACCCCGAGCTGACCGCCCGGCTTGCCGGCGCGCTCTTTACCGTCGAGCGCTCATCCGACCGCGTTCTCAAGTTCGCCTATGCCGACGACACGGTCGCCGTGACCAAGGAGATTCGTTTTGCGGCCGGATACCTTTTTGACGTGAAGGTTGCCGTCGTCGGCCCGCCCTACCGGCTTATTGCCGCGACAGGGATCCGCAATCCCACGGCCGAGGAGCAGGCCTCCCGGTACACGACACCGGCGACGGCGATCGCCGCGACGCCCGGCGGGTTCGAACGAGCGCGCCCCGAGAAGATGGAGAAGGCCGCGCAATGGCCGCTGGCCGAGCGCGGGTTCGCGGGACTCGAGGACAACTACTTCCTGGCCGTTCTCCTCCCCAGGCAGCCGTCGAGCGGGGTGGCCTTTCCGGTTCCGCTCAAGGACAAGGAGGGCAAGCCTGCACCGACCGTGGGCGCGGGGCTGACCGGCAACGGCGAGCTTTCCGCCCGCGCCTATTACGGGCCCAAGGACGTCGAGATCCTGGAAAGCCTGAATCTCGGCCTGGAGAAGACGGTGGACTTCGGCTGGTACGGGATCCTCGCGAGGCCGCTCCTGTGGCTCCTGAAGCGCACCAACGGGTTCGTCCGCAACTGGGGAGTCGCGATCCTTCTCGTGACGCTCCTCATCCGCATCCTCCTCTTCCCGCTGATGCACAAGAGCTACGCGTCCATGAAGAAGATGCAGAAGCTCGCGCCCAAGATGAACGCGATCCGGGACAAGTACAAGAAGGCCAAGAGCGACGCGGGGCAGCGGGCGAAAATGAACGAGGAGTTGATGAAGCTCTACCAGGCGGAGGGCTACAACCCGATGAGCGGTTGTTTCCCGATCCTGCTGCAGCTTCCGATCCTCGTGGCCTTCTACAACGTGCTTTCGCGCGCGATCGAGCTGCGCCACGCGCCGTTCGTCCTCTGGATCACCGATCTCTCGGCGGTGGACCGCACCTACGTCCTGCTCATCCTGATGACCGTGACGATGTACGTGCAGCAGGCCATGACGCCGACCACCGTGGACCCGGCGCAGAAGAAGATCTTCATGGCGATGCCCCTCATCTGGGGCTTCTTCCTGAAGGACATGCCGTCGGGACTCGTCCTGTACTGGCTCTTTTCCAACGTCCTGACGATCCTGCAGCAGGTCCTCATCCAGAAGATGGGAAAAGACGAACCGAGCGCCGAGAAGCCGGCGAAACTCAAGAGAGTCCGGGCGTGAAGAGGGTCCCAGGGTCCAAAGTCCAAGGTCCAGAGTAACAACCGGTGAGGCGAGAAGAGAGGCGCAGATGAGATACGAAGGAAAGACGGAGGCGGACGCGATCGAGGCGGCGGCGCGAGCGATCGGGGTCCCGGTGTCAGAGCTTAAATACCGCGTGGTGAGAGACGAGAGATCCTTCTGGGGCGGACGCGTCGTCGAGGTCGAGCTCGAGGAGCCGCGGAAGGCCGAGAGCCGGGAGTCGAGGGTCGAGAGTCCGGAAGAGCAAGAGCCGGTGCCCGGCTCCGGTCTTGAACCCTCTCGTCTGCCTGGCGCGGAGCGCCCGGCGCAGCCGAAAGGCCCGCCCGAGGGGGCGATGGACGAGGAGGCGTTTGTGGCGGTGGAGGCGACGCTTTCGGAGCTCCTCTCCGCGGCGGGCTTCCTGGTCGAGATCCGGCGGCGTCCCGCGGAGGAGATGCTCTTCGAGCTCATCGGCGACGACGTCGAGCCCCTGCTCGCTTCCGGCGGCGAAGGGTTGAGCGGCCTGGAAGTCCTGACGGGACGCATCGCCTCCAAGCAGCTGGGCCGGCCCGTTTATCCGCGCCTGGACGCCGAGGGGTTCAGAGCGCATCAGCGCGAGTCCCTGGAAGAGCTCGCCCTTCGCTCGGCCGAGGAGGCCAAACGCACGCGCCGGCCGCAGCTCCTGCCGCCGCTCTCCCCCGCCGAGCGGCGCCTGATTCACCTCGCACTGGCCGAGGACCCGGAGATCGAGACCGAGAGCGAGGGCGACGGATTCCTGAAGCGGGTCGCGGTCCGGCCCAAAGCCAGCTGATCGGGCGATCTGCGATCGGGTGATTGAATAACCGATCACCCGATGGCTCGATCACCCGATCACCCGATTCTTCTATGCGCCCTGGGACTGAGTCGATACTCGATACGATTGCGGCGCTAGCGACGCCGGTCGGCCGATCGGCGCTCGCGCTCCTGCGCGTTTCGGGGCCCGAGAGCGGCCGGATCCTGAGCGCGGTGACGCGGGGGCTGCCCGCGGAAATCTCCCCGAGGCATCCGTACCTCGTTTCTTTCGTGGACAGCGGCGGGGAAGTGATCGACCGCGGACTCGCGACCTACTTTGCGGGCCCGGCTTCCTCGACGGGCGAAGACGCGGCGGAGCTCTCGATCCACGGCAGCCCCGTCGTGGCCGGGCGGATGCTCGCGGCCCTGATCGCGGCTGGAGCCCGCGCCGCGCGGCCGGGAGAGTTCACCGAGCGCGCCTTCCTTCTCGGCAAGATGGATCTGGTCGAGGCCGAGGCCGTGAGGGACCTGATCGAAGCGCGGACGGAAGCGGCCGCCCGGCTCTCTGCCCGGCGAATGGATGGGCGCCTCTCCCATCTGCTGGGGGAGATTCGCGAGGACCTGGTGTCGGCGGCGGCGGGTCTCGCCGCGACGATCGATTTTTCCGAGGATGTCGGAGAGGCGGTGTCGCCGGAAACGCTTTCGCGGATCGAATCGGCGGGGGAGACCCTCAGGCGCCTGGCCGCCAGCTACGAGACGGGGCGGCTTCTGTCGGCGGGCTGCCGGGTCGTGATCGTCGGCCGTCCCAACGCCGGGAAGTCCACGCTCTTCAACGCGCTCGTCGGCAGCGCGCGGGCCATCGTCACCGACGTGCCCGGGACGACGCGCGACACGCTCCACGCGACGGCGGACGTGCGCGGCATTCCCGTGGAGCTGGTGGACACTGCCGGCCTGCGGGAGACCGAGGACACGGTCGAGAGAATCGGCGTCCTGCGCGCCTGGGAGGCGGCGGATGCCTCGGACATGGTGCTCTACGTCTTCGACGCCGCGGTCGGATGGACGCCGGAGGACGCGGCCGCGCTGGCGAGGTTCGACGGCGTGCCGGCGCTCGTCATTGCCAGCAAGATCGACAGGCTCTCCGGGCGCCCGCTCGACGGCGCTCCACCCGGCGCGACTCCGCTCTCGGGAATCGCCCCCGAGGCGGGGCAGACGCTCCGCGCGCTGCTCGAGGAACGACTCGCCCGCCACGTCACGACGGACGCGGCCTCGGAAGTCCTCGCCTCCGTGCGCCAGCGGGACCTCGTCGAGCGTGCGCGCGCTGCGGCTGACCAGACTCTCGCCGCCCTCGCCCGAGGCGAGTCGCCCGAATACGCCGCGACGCATCTGGATGCTGCCCTCGATGCCCTCGCGGACTTGACCGGAGAAACAACCGCTGAAGATGTGTTGCGGCAGATATTCGCGACCTTCTGCATAGGAAAATGAAAGGATTGAATTCAACACCGATGAAATTCGAGGTCCTGGTCGTTGGCGGCGGCCATGCCGGTATCGAGGCGGCTCACGCCGCTGCGCGGATGGGTCGCCGCACGGCCCTGGTCACGGGCTCTCTCGAATCGATTGGCCGGATGTCGTGCAACCCGGCGATCGGCGGGCTCGCCAAGGGGCAGCTCGTGCGCGAAATAGACGCACTCGGGGGACTCATGGGCGTCCTGGCCGACCGAGCGGGCATTCAGTTCAAGGTCTTAAACCGCTCCCGCGGCCCCGCGGTCTGGGGGCCGCGCGCGCAGTGCGACAGGGCGCTCTATTCGCGCCTGGCGCGGCGGGCACTGGAAGAGACGCCGAATCTCACGCTCGTCGAAGGCATGGCCGAGGATTTCCTGGACGCGCGCGGACGCGTGGCCGGTGTCGTGACGGGGGAGGGCCTGTCGATCGAGGCGGAGGCGGTCGTCGTGACGACGGGGACCTTCCTGCGCGGCCTGATGCACACGGGAGAGAGGAAGACGGAGGGAGGCCGCGTCGGCGAGGCTGCGGCCAGGGGGCTCTCGGCGGGCCTCGCCCGGCTGGGCCTGAAACTCGGCCGTTTCAAGACCGGCACGCCGCCGCGCGTCCACCGTGACAGCGTCGACTATGAGGCCTGCGAGCCGCAGCGGGGAGACGATCCCCCGGTCCCCTTCTCCTTCCGCACCGAAAGGCTCGCCGGCGAGCAGGCCCTCTGCTGGCAGACCGCGACCAACGAGAGCGTCCACCGGTTGATCCGCGAGAACCTCCACAGGAGCCCCATGTACTCGGGGCAGATCCGGGGCATCGGCCCGCGCTACTGCCCCTCCATCGAAGACAAGGTCGTGCGGTTCGCGGAGAAGCCGCGCCACACGATCTTCCTCGAGCCCGACGGCTGGACGGCGCCGGAGATCTACATCAACGGGCTCTCGACGTCGCTCCCGGAGGAGGTCCAGCGCGCGATCCTGGCCGAGATTCCCGGCTTGACGGCCGCGCGGATGCTGCGCCCCGGCTACGCGGTCGAGTACGACTTCTCCTTCCCCGACCAGCTCCGCGTCACGCTCGAAACGCTGGTGGTGCCAGGTCTTTACTTGGCGGGCCAGATCAACGGGACCTCGGGCTACGAGGAGGCCGCGGCGCAGGGGCTTGTGGCGGGGATCAACGCGGCGCTCTCGGTCGCGCGAGAAGAGCCCTTCGTGCTCGAGCGCTCGGAGGCCTACGCGGCAGTCATGATCGACGACCTGACGAAGATGGGGCTCGAGGAGCCGTACCGCCTCTTCACCTCCCGGGCCGAGTACCGGCTGCTCCTCGGTGTGGATTCCGTCCTGCCTCGCCTCCTGCCGCACGGCCGGCGCCTCCGCCTCGTCTCCGAAACGGAGTACGCGGCCGCGATGCGGAGCGAAGAACGGATCGGGCGCGCGCAGGCGGAGCTGGCCGGGCGGATCCTCTATCCCGACCGGCAGACCCGGGAGGCCGTCCTCGAACAGCTCGGAATCATGCTCGAGGCGCCGACGTCTCTCTATAAACTACTGCAGCGAAACGACTTGTTCCCGAATGGCATGGAGGCCTACGCTGTTGAGATCTTCGCGGAGCTTTCTCCCGAGGAAAAGAGCATTCTCCAGAGTCGGGTTCGCTACGAGGGCTATATCCGGCGTGAGAAGGAGCGCGTGGAGAGATTGAAGCCGCTGGAGTCCCGGCGCATCCCCGAGGACTTCGATTACGGCTCGGTGTCCGGGCTCTCGCGCGAAGTCGTCGAGAAATGGTCCAGGCGCCGCCCGCGCACCGTCGGCGAGGCCTCGCGCATCCCCGGAGTGACGCCGGCCGCCGTCGCGATACTCTCCGCGCGTGTTGCCAGAGGCCGGGTCGCGGCCGCCTGAATTCTTCGCCGCGGAGATCCAAAAGCAGATCCCGGCGTTCGGGCTCTCCCTCGCTCCGCCCCGCGTCGCGCTCCTTGCGCGATACCTGGCCGAGCTCGACCTCTGGAGAAGGCGCACGAACCTGACCGGGCCCTTCAACTCCGAGGAACTCGTCTCCCACGCCCTCGAATCAGCCCTGGGCGAAAGGCTAATTCCTCATGGCACTCGACTTCTTGACATCGGCTCCGGCGCCGGCCTGCCCGGAATCCCCCTGGCCATCGCCCGCCCCGACCTCGCCGTGACGCTTCTGGAGCCCCGTCGCAAGAGGGCCGGCTTCCTGCGCCACGCTGCCCGGACGGTCCCCGTCGAGAACTGTGAGGTGCTGGAGGCGCGCGTCCGGAGCGTCGAGGAGCCCATCTACGGCGCCGCTACGGCCCGCGCCGTCGGCAACCTGGCGGAACAGATCGGCAGCGCGCCATTTCTCGTCGAACGGGGTGCATTACTGGTCTGGACGACAGACCCGCCGGTGCTGGAAGCCCCGCTGGCGAAACTCTTTTCCCTCGAGACCGTTCTCCCGGTGCCGGGCTCCCGCCGGCGAGTCGTCGCCCTGTTGCGCCGCGTTGAAGCGGAGGTTCCACGCGGAACCTCCCGCGCGTCATAATCCGGCGATGGGCCGCATCATCGCGATTGCGAATCAAAAGGGGGGCGTCGGCAAGACGACCACGGCCATCAATCTCGGGGCGGCCCTGGCAGCGTTTGATCGCAAGGTCCTGATCGTCGACCTGGACGCCCAGGCCAATGCGACCTCGGGACTCGGGTTCTCGCGCGGGAGGGATGGGCCCGACGCCTACGACGTTCTCATGGAGGGACAGGCACTGCCGGCTATCCGCCCGACCGCCTTCCCGAACCTGTCGCTCCTGCCTTCCGGGCACGACCTCGTCGGCGCCGAGGTGGAGCTCGTCAACAGGGCGGGGCGCGAGGGACACCTTCGCGCCGCGTTGGATCCCGTGCGACCCGAGTTCGAATTCCTCTTCGTGGACTGCCCGCCGGCCCTGTCGCTCCTGACCGTGAATGCGCTGACAGCCGCCGACTCGGTCCTCGTCCCGATCCAGACCGAGTATTTCGCCCTGGAAGGGCTGACGGAACTGCTGGAGACGATCGAGCGCGTGAAGCTCGGCTTCAACCCGTCACTGCTCCTCGAAGGGATCGTCTTGACGATGCACGACGACCGCACTAACCTCGGACGGCAGGTCACAGAAGATATCCGACGGCATTTTGGAGAAGAGGTCTACAGGACGGTGATTCCGAGAAACGTCCGCCTGGGGGAAGCGCCTTCTTTCGGTAAGCCGGTGCTCGCCTACGACGTCAAGTCGAAGGGGTCCGAGGCCTATCTCGCCCTGGCCCGCGAATTCCTGAAGCGCCGGGGGCGGTCCTGAGCCGCAAACAGGCCCTGGGTCGAGGGCTCTCGGCACTGTTGCCGGGACGGGACGATGTTCCCCGGGGAACATTCGCCCGGGAGGTCGAGATCGACAGGCTGGTGCCGGGCCGGTTTCAGCCGCGGAGGGATTTTGCGGCCGGGACCCTCGAAGAGCTCGCCGCATCGATCAAGGAGCAGGGGATCGTCCAGCCCATCGTCGTCGTCGCGCGCGGGGAAAAGTACGAGATCGTGGCGGGAGAGCGCCGCTGGCGGGCGGCCGCGCAGGCGGGGCTCGACCGCGTGCCGGTCGTGGTCCGGGAGAGGGGCTCGGACAAGGAGATGCTTGAGGTCGCCCTGGTCGAGAACCTCCAGCGGGAGGATCTGAACCCGCTCGAGGCGGCCGCCGCATACGCGCGTCTGAAGGAGGAGTTCCATCTCACGCAGGAGGACGTTGCCCGGCGCGTCGGGAAGGACCGGGCCACCGTCGCCAACGCGCTGAGAATCCTGAAGCTGCCGGCCTCGGTTCGCGAGAAGATCCGGGAGGGGTCGCTCTCGGCCGGGCACGCGAAGGCCCTGGCGGCGCTCTCCTCTGCGGATGACCAGGAGAGGCTCGCCGAAGAGGTCCTCCGGCGGGCGCTCTCGGTCCGGCAGACGGAGAAACGGGCCGCCTCCTTCGGGTCGGAAGGCAAGGTCGTGCGTGAGAGGCGGTCCGATCCCTTCACCCGCGACGCGGAGGAGAAGCTCTCGCGGAGATTGAAGAGCCGCGTCCGGATCGTCCGCCGCCGCCGCGGGGGGAAGATCGAGATCGCGTTCGGCTCGGAAGACGAGTTGATCGGCCTCTTCGAGAGGCTTTCCGGGAAGAGCTAATCGGCCGGGAAGAAACGAGACGAGATGGACGAGCGATCTGAGAATCAAGCGATAGGAGGATCTATGAAGCTGCGGGGTGAGGGATCGACGTTGAACGGTTTCATTGACAAGGGGAGTCACGTTCGAGGAGACCTGGTCTTCGAAGACACCTTCCGGATCGACGGAAAGTTCGAGGGGAAGATCCGGTCGGGCAGCGAATTGATCCTTGGCGACACAGCCGAGGTCACGGCTGAGATCGACGTCGGCCGGCTCTCGGTCAACGGATCGCTCAAGGGGTCCGTACGCGCGACCGAGAGGGTGGAGCTCCTCGCGCGGGCACGCGTCTTCGCGGACGTCGCGACGCCGACTCTCCGAGTAGAAGAGGGAGCGGTTTTCCATGGCGGCTGTCAGATGGGGGAGGAAGAAGCCTCCAATCTGGTAGAGCTCCCCTTTCCACGGCCCGGCAACGCTTAACATATTGAAAATAAAAGAGATATCTCTAAACGAGCCGCTGCTGACCGCGAGAGCGCTGCTTGTCGACTCTCGACTCTCGACTCTCGACTGTGCTATTGATCCGCGGCTTCGAAGTCTCGCTCGTACATCCACTTCCCCGTCTCGCCGCCTCGGCCGCGAGGCGGGGGTGAACACCGGTCGGAAACTATGATCAAGATTCCCGACGTCACGCTGCTCTACGTCATCTTTGCCTTTCTGATCGCCTATGCGATCTTGAAGAAGTTCCTTTTTCGTCCCCTCTCCGCGATCCTGGAAGCGCGCGAATCGGAAGAAAAGACCGCCGCGAAGGTCCACGCGGAGAGCCTCCAGGGCCTTTCCAACGCGATCGGGCACATCGAGCAAGAGCTCGCCCGCGCCCGCGGCGAGGCCTTGAAAGAGCGCGAGGCCCTGCGTTCGGAGGGGCGGGCACATCTGGAGAAGAAGCTTGCCGAATCGTACGCGGCCGCGGCAGCGACGCTCGAGCGAGCCAACGCCGAGATTGCGTCGCAGGCGAAGCGCTCCTCCGAGGATCTGCCTCGCCAGGTCCAGCTTCTCGCGCGGGTCCTGGCGGAAAAAGTCCTCGGGCGAAGGTTCGCCGCGTGAGACTGCTCGGTTTGTCGGCCATCCTCGCCGAGCCCGCCGAAGGCGCGGAGGCGTTCCTGGGAGTGCCGATGTGGATCTGGCAGATTGCCAACCTCGTCGCGTTCCTCGCGCTTCTGGTGTACTTCGTCGCCCGGCCTCTGGCGCAGGCGTTCCGCGCCCGGCAGCAGGCCGTCGAAGACCGCATCCTCCAGGGCCGCAGGCAGCGGGAAGAGGCGGCGCGCCTGGAGACAGAGATCCACGAGCGCATGGCGCAGCTCGACCGCGATCTGGCGGAAGTCCGCGCCCGCGGACTGGCCGAGGGGGAAGAAGCACGCGTCGGCTTGATCCGCAAGGCGGACGAAGAGGCCGAGAGGGTGCGCCGCGAGGCGGAGGAAGAGATCGCCCGGCGGCTCGCTTTCGCCAAGGAAGAGCTGCGACGCGCTGCGGCCGATCTGACTGCGGCCGGCGCGATTGAGCGGCTCTCGGCTGAAATTACGGAGGAGGACCGCCGCCGGCTGCTGCTGGAAGCCGTCGAAAGCCTCCCGGAGCGCTCGTGACGGCCTTCGCCCGCAGCTACGCGCAGGCTTTTCTCCAGACCGCGCCGAAGGACTACGACGTGGAGCGCTTTCTGGCGGGAGCGGCCGCGCTCCGGGACGCCCTGGGAGAAAACGCGCGCCTGAAGGCGTTCTTCTCCTCGCCGGCCGTTCCGCTGGCGGCCAAATCGGGAGCGCTTGAGCAGCTCGCCTCAAAGGCCGGCGTGGACGCCTTCGGGACGAGGCTCCTCAATCTCGCTCTCGCGCACGGGCGCGCCCTGGGCTTGTCGGAGATCCTGTCGGCAATCCGGGAGCAATCCGACAGGGCGAGCGGCGTCGTGGCCGCGTGGGTGAGGGTCGCGGCGCCGGTGGACGAGGCAGAGCAGGCGCGGATCGCCGACGGGCTCTCGCGCTCGGTCAAGCGCCGTGTCCGGCTCAAAGTGGATGTGGATGAGAGGATCCTGGGCGGCTTCGTGGCGCAGATCGGCAGCGAGGTTTTCGACGCCTCGGTCCGCAACGCGGTCGAACGGTTTCAGAAGCAAATGAAGGAGAACGCGAGGGCCTGATGCAAATCAAAGCGGACGAGATCACGGAGATCCTGAAACAACAGCTTGCCGGCTACGAGAAGGCGATCGACGTCGCCGAGGTCGGCACGGTCCTCTCCGTCGGAGACGGGATCGCGCGCGTGTACGGCCTGGACAACGCGATGTCGGGCGAGCTGCTCGATTTCGGGCACGACCTCTTCGGCCTGGCCTTGAACCTCGAGGAAGACAACGTCGGCGTCGTGCTGCTCGGAGAGTCGCGCGAGGTCATCGAGGGGCAGCAAGTGCGCCGCACGGGCCGGATCATCCAGGTGCCCGTCGGCCCCTCGATGGTCGGCCGTGTCGTGGACGCGCTCGGCCGGCCGCTGGACGGCAAGGGACCGATCGCAACGACCGAGTTCTACCCGCTCGAGAGGATCGCGCCCGGCGTCATTGACCGGCACCCGGTGCGGGAGCCCGTCCAGACGGGCCTGAAGGCCATCGACGCGATGATCCCGATCGGCCGCGGCCAGCGCGAGCTCATCATCGGCGACCGACAGACGGGCAAGACCGCCCTCGCGATCGACACCATCATCAACCAGAAGGGGAAGGGGTTGATCTGCGTCTACGTGGCCATCGGCCAGAAGAAATCCACCGCCGCGCAGGTCGTCAAGACTCTCGAGGAGCACGGGGCGATGGAGCACACGATCGTCGTCTCCGCCTCCGCCGCCGAGCCGGCCCCGATGCAGTACGTCGCACCGTACGCCGGCTGCGCGATGGGGGAGTACTTCCTCTACAACAAGCAGCACGCCCTGACGATCTACGACGACCTCTCCAAACACGCGGCGGCGTACCGGGAGATCTCGCTCCTCCTGCGGCGCCCGCCGGGACGCGAGGCCTACCCGGGCGACGTCTTCTACCTCCACTCGCGCCTGCTCGAGCGCGCCGCCAAGCTCTCCGACGCCAACGGCGGGGGGTCGCTGACGTCGCTGCCCATCATCGAGACGCAGGCCGGAGACGTCTCGGCCTACATCCCGACCAACGTCATCTCGATCACCGACGGGCAGATCTACCTCGAGGCGGATCTCTTCTATTCGGGCGTCCGCCCGGCCGTCAATGTCGGCCTCTCGGTGTCGCGCGTCGGCGGCAGCGCCCAGATCAAGGCCATGAAGCAGGTGGCCGGGACGCTGCGGTTGGACCTCGCCCAGTACCGGGAGCTCGCCGCGTTCTCGCAGTTCGGCTCGGATCTGGACAAGGCGACACAGGCGCAGTTGAACCGCGGCCGTCGGCTGGTCGAGATCCTGAAACAGCAGCAGTACCTGCCGATGGACGTCGAGCTGCAGATCGCCTCGATCTACGCGGGGACCAAGGGGTATCTCGATTCGCTGACGATCGAAGCGGTTCTCCCGTTCGAGGCGGGGCTGCATCAGTTCTTGAAGAGCGAGCACGCGGAAGTCCTTTCCGCGATCGCCTCGACCGGAAAGCTCGAGAAGGCCTCCGAGGAGGCGCTCAGCCACGCGATCAAGACCTTCAAGGACCGCTTCATAAAGGAAAAAGCCAAGGCGATCGCAGCATGAGCAATTGTGAATTCTGAGTTGTGAATTTGCGGACCTTAGACCTTCGACCTTAGACATTGGACTGACTCAGTGGCCTCTCTCATAGACATTCGGCGGCGGCTGCGATCCTTGAGGAGCACGCAGCAGATCACCCGGGCGATGAAGATGGTCGCCGCGGCGAAACTGCGGCGCGCGCAGGACCGCGCGATCGCTTCGCGGCCTTACGCGAAGCTGCTGCGCGAGGTTCTGGCCTCCGTTTCCGCGCGCGTCACCGAGCCGAAGCACCCGCTTCTGGCTTCGCGCGAGGAAAAGCGAGTGACACTCATGATCGTGGCCGGCGACCGGGGACTGGCGGGCGCTTTCAACGCCAATGTCCACCGGACCGTCCTGGCGCTCCTGGCGGAGAAACGCGGCTGGGAATCCGTGACGATCCTGCCGATAGGCAAAAAGGCGCTCGACTACTGGAAGCGGCGGGCGAAGCTCCTGGCGCCGAAGTCCTACCCGGGCATCTTCGCCCGGGTCGAGTACGCCCACGCGAAGGAGATCGCCGCGTATCTCGCGACAGAATTCACGGAAAACCGCACGGACGCGGTCTATTTCGTGGTCAACGAGTTCAAGTCCGTCATCGCCCAGACGGTCCGGATCGTGAGGGTCCTGCCGATCGAGCGCGGGCAGGCCGCGGTGAGGGTCGTGACGATCGAGCGCGGGCACGCCGCTGAGGGGGTCCTGCCGGCCGAGCGCGGGCAGACCGCCGTGACGGAAGCCTCGGGAGAGCGGCTGGCCGACTTCATCTACGAGCCGGACGCGGAGACGATCCTGGCGCGCCTGCTCCCCCGGTATCTGGAGTTCGGAGTCTTCCGGGCG
Source organism: Thermoanaerobaculia bacterium (assembly GCA_035469365.1). Lineage (GTDB taxonomy): Bacteria > Acidobacteriota > Thermoanaerobaculia > UBA5066 > Gp7-AA6 > JAWOLE01. Next base: position 10,157 of record DATIRW010000163.1, on the reverse strand, counting down.
TTGCTCGAATCGGCCGCCGCGGAGCACGCCGCCCGCATGACGGCCATGGACTCGGCCTCCCGCAACGCCGGAGAGCTCATCGACTCGCTGACGCTGACCTACAACCGCGCGCGGCAGGCGCGCATCACCAAGGAACTGATCGAGATTGTTTCCGGATCCGCGGCACAGGAGTAAGTAAGTCCAAAGTCCAAAGCCCAAGGTCCTAGGTAGCCCGTTCTCCGTTGGACGTTGGACATTGGACCTTGGACTCGGGACGGGTACCAAGGAAGGAGAGAACGATCATGGTGGAAGGAAAAGTTGGTCGCGTCGTCCAGGTCATCGGGCCGGTCCTCGACGTGGAATTTCCCGAAGGGCACTTGCCGGCGATCTACAACGCGGTCGTCGTCAAGGAGGAAGCGAGCAAGACCGGGGTCGCGATCGACGTGATCTCGGAGGTCGCGCAGCACCTGGGTGAAAACCGCGTGCGCTGCATCTCCATGAAGCCGACCGACGGGATGGTGCGCGGCATGAAGGCCATTGATACGGGAGCGCCGATCTCGGTTCCGGTGGGACCGGAGACCCTGGGGCGCATTCTGAACGTCGTCGGCGAGCCGGTGGACGGCCTCGGGCCGGTCAACGCGAAGGAGCGCTGGTCGATCCACCGCGAGCCGCCAAGTTACGAAGACCAGTCCACGGAAGTCGAGATGTTCGAGACCGGGATCAAGGTCGTGGACCTGCTCGAGCCCTACTCCAAGGGGGGAAAGACCGGCCTCTTTGGCGGCGCGGGCGTGGGAAAGACGGTCATCGTCATGGAGCTCATCAACAACGTCGCGATGCAGCACGGCGGCTACTCGGTCTTTGCCGGCGTGGGCGAGCGCACGCGCGAGGGGAACGACCTGTACCTGGAGATGAGCGAATCGGGCGTCATCACGCCGGGAGACCCGTCCAAGTCGAAGGCCTCGCTGATTTACGGACAGATGACGGAGCCGCCGGGCGCGCGGCTGCGCGTCGGGCTGACGGGCCTGACCGTGGCCGAGTACTTCCGCGACACCGAGGGGAAGGACGTGCTCCTCTTCATCGACAACATCTTCCGTTTCACGCAAGCGGGCTCGGAGGTCTCCGCGCTTCTCGGGCGCATGCCCTCCGCCGTCGGTTACCAGCCCAACCTCGCGACCGAGATGGGGGAGCTTCAGGAGCGGATCACCTCGACCAAGAAGGGCTCGATCACCTCCGTGCAGGCGATCTACGTTCCGGCCGACGATCTTACAGACCCGGCCCCGGCGACGGCCTTCGCTCATCTGGACGCCACGACCGTTCTCTCGCGGCAGATCGTCGAGCTGGGGATCTACCCCGCGGTCGATCCGCTCGCCTCGACGTCGAAGATCCTGACGCCGCGGATCGTCGGCGAGGAGCACTACGCGGTCGCCCGCGCCGTGCAGGCGGTCCTCCAGAAATACAAGGATCTGCAGGACATCATCGCGATCCTCGGCATCGACGAGCTCTCGGAGGAAGACAAGCTGACGGTGGCCCGTGCGCGCAAGATGCAGAAGTTCTTCTCGCAGCCCTTCTTCGTCGCGTCGCAGTTCACCGGGCGCGAAGGGCGCTACGTCAAGATCGCCGATACGATCAAGGGCTTCAAGGAGATCGTCGACGGCAAGTGTGACGACATTCCCGAGCAGGCCTTCTACATGGTCGGCACCATCGAAGAGGTGCGCGAAGAGGCCGAGAAGCTCGCCAAGAGCGCGGCGTGACGACCGAGAGGTCCAAGGCCTAAATCGAGTCGAAGGTCCGCTAAACAATGGATCTGGGAATCGGCGGACGCGTCGCGATGGTCGCGGCGGCTTCCAAGGGGATCGGGCTCGCGGTCGCGACGGCGCTGGCCAAGGAAGGGTGCCGCGTTTCCATCTGCGCTCGCGACTCGGCCGCGCTGGAGGCGGCACGCGGGAAAATCCGGGCGGCGGCGCCGGGCGCAGAGGTTCATGTCCTCTCTTGCGACGTGACGAGCTCGGAGAACCTCGAGGCATGGCATCGGGCCGTTGCGGCGGAGCTGGGGCCGGTGGACATCCTGGTGACGAACACGGGGGGCCCGCCGGCGGCGCACTTCCTGGACCTGACCGAGGAAGAGTGGCGGCGTGGGATCGATCTGACGCTCATGAACGTCGTGCGTCTGTGCCGGCTGGTCCTGCCGCAGATGCGGGAGCGGCGCTGGGGGAGGATCATTCACTTGACGTCCCTGACCGCCAAACAGCCGATCGCGCTCCTGACGATCTCGAGCACGCTGCGGGCAGGGCTCTCCGCCCTGACCAAGACGATGTCCAACGAATTCGCCCGCGACGGCGTCCTGGTCAACGCGCTCGTGCCGGGGCACGTGCTGACGGATCGGCAGATCGAGTTAAACGAGATCCGTTCGAAGCGTGAGGGAATCTCGATCGAGGACTATGCTCTCCGCGTGCAAGGCACAATCCCGATCGGACGCTACGGACAGCCGCGTGAGATCGGCGAAGTCGCGGCCTTCCTCGCGAGCGAGTGCGCGAGTTACGTGGCCGGCGCGACGATCCAGGTGGACGGCGGCCTGATCCAGGGCACGTTCTAAAAACGAGGAGAAACGATGGCGCTCAAGCTCGTTGTGGTGACTCCGGAGAAGAAGGTCGTCGATGCCGAGGTGGAACAGGTGGAGCTGCCCGGAGAGCTGGGATACCTGGGCATCCTGCCGGGGCACGCGCCGCTCATCAGCCTGTTGAAGACGGGGGTGCTGACCTACAGGGGAGCCGGGGGCGGGAAGTCGCTGGCGCTTTCCGCGGGCTTCGTCGAGGTCGCCAACGACGCCGTCTCGGTTCTCGCGGATCTGGCCGAAGAGCCTTCGCAGATCGATGCCGGCGCGGCCGAGAAAGACCGCTCCCGGGCCGAGGAGGAGCTGAAGACGGCCTCCCGCGAGACACTGGAAGAGATCAAGACCCGGCTCGAGCTCGCCGAGGCCCGCCTCGCGGTGGCCAGGGCGAAGTAGAGCATCCCCCTCCACCGTCATCTCTTCCCTCCGTCCGTCCCTCTCATGCTGAGCGGCAGCGAAGGATCTGCTCCATCCGTTCGAGCGGTGCCCTCCAGCTCAGGGCAGGCTCGGAGCAAAACGAAGGATCTGCCTGGCCGCTCAGGAATGAACCCTGGTACGACGTAAGGCGGAGTCCTCGCCGCGATAGCCTATCGCCGTGACCTCCGAGCACGTCCAGGCGGCCGTCCCCGAGCCGGAGGAACGCTTCTTCCTGGAAGGGCCGCGATCGCGAGGCAGCGAGTTCAAGTCGGTCCTGACGATCGTGGCGGAGTTCATCCGCGGCTTCCGCGCGCTGCACTTCGTGGGCCCGTGCGTGACCGTCTTCGGGTCGGCGCGGTTCAAAGAAGATCACCCCTATTACGCACTGACGCGCGCCCTGGGGCAGCGGCTGGCGAAGATCGGCTTCACTGTCATTACCGGCGGAGGCCCCGGCATCATGGAGGCGGCCAACCGCGGCGCCAGGGAGGCCGGCGGCTTCTCCGTCGGGTGCAACATCGTTCTCCCCGAGGAACAGAAGATCAACGCCTATCTGGACCGCCGGGTGACCTTCCGCCACTTCTACGTGCGCAAGGTCATGCTGGTCAAGTACTCGTATGCGTTCGTCGTCATGCCGGGCGGCCTCGGCACGATGGACGAATTCTTCGAGGCGGCCGTGCTGATCCAGACGAGGAAGATCGAGAGCTTCCCCCTCATCCTCTTCGTGAAGGAGTACTGGCGCCCGCTCATGGATTTCCTGGGCGAGATGGTCGGCGCCGGCACCATCGACCGCGAGGACCTCAACCTCCTTCTCTTCACCGACTCCGTGGACGAGGCCATGGCCCACATCCAGAAGCACTCCGTCGAGCAGTTCGGCCTGGTGCGTCGGAAACTTCCCCGCCGCTCCCGCTTCCTCCGGGAGTAACGCCCGAGAAGCCCGAGCGCGTAATAGAGACCTGACCCCCGCGGCCCTAACCGACCCGCGCGAGGATCAGCTCGAGCTGTGCGAGATGGTTGCGGTCGTGCCCCGCGTGCATGCGAATGGTCGTCTCGACGCTCTCTTCTCCGCGTTCGGGGTGCATCGCCACGCGGGCGAGATCTTCGGGCGAGAGCGAGCGGTAAAGGGCGAGGTTCCAGGCGCGCAGCGCCGCGAGCGACCGAACCGCGATTCCCGCGTCGCGCCGCGGGTTGAGCCGCGCCCAGGCGTCCTGGTCGTATGGCTGGATCACGTGGCCCGGCTCGCTGACCATCTGCCGGACGCGGAACCCCGTGCCTATCTCGACGTCGGCCAGGTGTCCGACCACTTGACGGCCCGTCCACTTGCCCGGCCCGAACCTGATGCTGAGCCCCTTCTCGCCCATCCTCTCGACGAGCGACGCGACCCGCCCCGGTGTCGCCTCGAGCACTTCGAAGGGAGAGTCCTTTCCCAGCAGCCCAAGTAGCCGTTCCCGATATTCGTTCATGCCTTTTCCTACCACACACCTGAACACTCTCACCCTGCCTGCATGAGCAGGTCATTTTCCGTGGCGCCGCCGTCCCGAGAGGAGGACGTCTCTGGAGAGGGACCAAACCGGCTCTTAAGAATTGCCTTAGGTGAAGGCGGCGATGGCAGTTCGATTGCTTGCACGGTCCTTGAACGGAAAACGGCCGCGGGAGGACGCGCGTCCCCTGGCATGCCGCTTCCGTGCAAATTGAATCGAGGCGTCGGTAACTATCCGTTTTTCACGCGCTGGGTTTTTCCAGTGAACAGGAGGAAGAATCTATGAGCAGAGTTCAGCGACTCGTGGGGCTTGGTGCACTCCTGGTGGCAACGCTTCTCGGCACGACGGCATCGGGCGGCAGCCCCGCCTATGTCGAAACGGATCTCGTCGTCAACAAGTTGGTCGACGGCGTTCCGACCCTGACCGACAGCAACGGCATCGTGCACGTCGCACAGTTCTTCGATCCCAACCTCGTCAACCCGTGGGGTGTCGGAGAATCGATAACTTCCCCCTTCTGGGTGTCGGACAACGGCAGCTCACAGTCGACCCTGTACAACACCGCCGGTACACCCCAGGCTCTCGTCGTGGCCATTCCGGCGCCGGGCGACCCGCTGGGGGCGTCGGGGACGCCGACGGGCCTCGTCTTCAACATCGGGGGAGGCAGTCTGGGCAATTTCAAGATCTCGGGCTTCAACAGCGCCGGAGACCCAGTTTCGGCGCCGGCCGCGTTTCTCTTCGCGGCAGAGGACGGAACGATCCTGGGATGGAACCCCGGCGTCAATCCCCCCGGCACTCCCGCCGCGACTCTGGGCAAGCACGCGATCATCGCCCTGGATAACTCGCCGTTCGGCGCCATCTACAAGGGGCTCGCAATCGCCCAGGACAGCGAAAGCGGAGATTTTTTCCTGTACACGACCAACTTCGGCGCCGGCACGGTCGAGGTCTATGACGGGATGTTCCAGCCGGCGAGCGGCCTGCCCTCCAACGCGTTCGTCGATCCGAACCTGCCGAAGGGCTACGCTCCTTTCAACATTGTCCCGATCACGATGGGCGGCTCGACCAGGCTCTTCGTCACCTACGCGCTGAAAGAGGAAGGCGGGAACGACGACGTGGCGGGCCAGGGGCACGGCATCGTGGATACCTACGATCTCCAGGGCCACCTGCTCGCGCGGTTCGCGCAGCACGGACAGCTGGATTCGCCCTGGGGTGTCGCCCTGGCGCCGGCCGGTTTCGGTGAGTTCGGCGGAGACGTTCTCATCGGCAACTTCGGCGACGGCCACATCAACGCGTTTGATCCCGCGACCGGCGGATTCCGCGGCAAGCTGAAGGATGCGCACGGCCAGGCGGTCGTCATCGACGGGTTGTGGTCCATCCTGTTCGGCAACGGGGGCAACGGCGGCGACCCCGGCACTCTCTACTTCACCGCCGGTCCCAATGACGAGAGCGACGGCATCTTCGGCAAGCTGACACCGGAGTAATGTTTCTCCGGGCGACGGATGACCCGGGCGGCTCTCCGCCCGGGCATTCGCCGGACCCGGCGTAGGTGGCCTGCGTCGCCCTTTTGCTCGCGATCGGGCGGTCATATCCTGTCGGCATGAGGCGGTTGTCCTATCTTTCGGGCAAGACCGCGGTTGCGGCGAGCGCCATCGAGGGGAGAGGCCTCTTCGCTGCGGAGCCGATCGCCAAGGGCGAGATCGTCGCGGTCAAGGGCGGGCACATCGTGGGCCGCGACGAGCTGCCGCAGCTGCGCCGGCGTTTTTGGGCCGGCAGAGATCCAGATCGCCGAGGACCTCTACATCGCTCCCGTGAGCGAGGAGGAACGGGAGGGCTCGATGATCTTCAGCAACCACTCGTGCGAGCCGAATATCGGCGTCCGCGGGCAGGTCGTGTTCGTCGCGATGCGCGACATCGCGGCGGGCGAGGAGTTGACGCACGACTGGGCGATGACCGACGACGACAACGAGGCGATGCCCTGCCGGTGCGGGACCGCGTCCTGCCGGGGCACGGTCACCGGAAAAGACTGGATGCGCCCGGATCTGCGTTCACGGTACGCCGGGTACTTCTCCGCCTATCTTGTCGAGAAGATCCGGCGGCTCGAGGCCGCGGCGAGCCAGAGCGCATGACCGCGGTCGCGAAAGGTCCGCATCCGTTCTTCAGCACGCTTCCAGGTGTGTGGGCGGCCGTGCTCCTGCTCGCGGCGGCCGCGGCGCCGGGCGATGCGGGGAAGGTCTCGAAGGAGAAGATCTCGTTCAAGGGAAGAGAGAGAAGCTACTTCCTCTTCATTCCGGCCGGGATCGCGCCGGAGCGGAGGCTGTCGGTGCTCGTCACGCTTCACGGCTCCGGGCAGGGCGCCGAGAACTATGTTTCTTCGTGGAAGGAATTCGCTGAGAAGGAAATGATCGCGGTCGTCGGGCCCGCCTCGAACGACTCGATTCACTGGGCCTCGCCCGAGGACGGCCCGCTCTTCCTGCACGAGATCATCGAGCAGGTCGCCGCGAGGCATTCGATCGACGGCCGGCGCGTTTATCTCTTCGGGCATTCGGCCGGAGCGGTTTTTGCGCTCCAGATGGCGGCGCTGGAGTCGGAGTACTTTGCCGCCGCCGCCGCGTACGCGGGATCGTTGGATCCGAAGTACTTCAATCTCTTCGACTACGCGAAACGAAAGATCCCCTACCTGTTCGTGATCGGCACGCAGGACAGGTTCTTCCCGCTCGACGAGGTCCGGGCGACGCGCGACGCGCTGAAGTCCCGGGGTTTTCCCGTCGAGTACTTCGAGATGCCCGGCCAGACCCACAACTACCTCCGCAGCGCCAGGGAGATCAACGGCAGGGCCTGGGAGTTCCTCCGGAAGAACCCTCTCCCATCAGACCCGAACTACACCGTCTACTGGGATCCCGCCAGGTAATCGGAGGGCGTTCCCCTCCTTCCCCCGGGAGAGGGCCGTGGTGAGGGCGCCCGGTTGAGACGGGTGCCAGTTGAACGTGTAGCGGAGAATCGGTAGACTTGGTCAAGTTGGTCAAGATGGCAAGGATTGTTAATCTCTATGAAGCCAAGACGAGCCTGTCGCGGCTGGTCGAGCAAGCTGCGAAAGGCGAGGAGATCGTGATCGCCAAGGCCGGCCGGCCCAGGGCACGCCTGGTCCCGATGGCGCGGCGGGCGAAGCCCCGCAAACCGGGCGCCTGGAAGGGCCGAGTCATGATCGCCGCCGACTTCGACGCGCCGCTCCCGAAGGGCCTGCTTGCCGCCTTCCGGGGCGCCGGTCGGTGAGGCTCCTTCTCGACACGCACGTCTTCTTGTGGTGGCTGGCGGACGACAAACGGCTGACAGCAGGAGAGCGGGAGGCGATCCGTGACCCCGAGAACGATGTCTATCTGAGTGCTGCATCGGTCTGGGAAATCGTGATCAAGCAAGCCCTTGGCCGTCTGCGCATTCCCGAGCCGGCGTCCGTGGCTGCCCTGCGTTTGGGACTGCAACCGCTACCCATTACCTTCGAACACGCTGAAGCCACGGCGGCACTCGAGCCGCTTCACAACGATCCCTTCGACCGCATTCTGGTAGCCCAGGCGAAGGTCGAGAGCTTGACTCTCGCAAGCCATGACCCCGCCATCCGTGCCTATCCGGGCCTGGCCGTCCTCCCGTCCTGACTTGCCCTCGTGATCCTTCTCGTCAGATAGGGCCCTCACGGAAAAAGCGCGAGACTCGTTGGCTACGGCTTAATACTACAAGGCACGACTGACCCCGCCAGACCCTCCGTCTACTGGGATCCCGCCAAGTAATCGGGCCCTTCTCCCCCCGCGGGGGAGCGCGAGGAGGTTCCCCTCGCCGCACTGAAAGCGCCGGCCGTGGCAGGCCACGCCTTGGGGAGCGAGCGGCCGGCAGGGCGGGGGGAGCCGCGCCCGACCTTGTCCCGGCTATTTTGGGGACCAGGCGATCAGGATGGGGCCGGTCGGTGCCGGGCCGCCGGTCTCGGGCTCGAGCGTGACTTCCAGGCCGTCGGGGCGCGAAGCGAGCGCCGGATGCTCGGCAATGCGGCGCGCATGGCCTGAGGTGTCGGGGCGCGCGTCGCCTAGCGGGACCCAGGTCCCGGCGCGGAGAGCCCAGGCGCGGTAGACGCGGCCGGCGGGCGCGGGTGGGAAGTTCGAGAGCGTGAAGACGGCGATCGGCGCGCCCGGACGATGCCGGTAGACGCCGTGAATGCGTGACTGCGGATCGCCCGGCGCTGTCATCCGCAGAGCCTCCGAGTCGCTCGATGTGAGCATGGTCAGCGCGCGTTCGTCGCGCGCGAACTCCGTGCGGCCGGAAAGGAAGCGCAAGGCGAAGATGCCGAGGATCGCGATCCCCGCGAGCGTCGCGATGAGAGGAGTCAACCGCACGCGCAGCGACCGCAGGCCCGCTCGGATGCGCGACTTGGCGGTGCCGAGCGGGAGCTTCAGTGCCGAGGCGATCTCGTCGTGCGAAAGCTGCTCGAAAAAAGCCAGGCCGAGAGCCTGACGTTGCGGCGGCGGAAGCTCTTCCAGCGCCCGCCTCAGTGCCGAGTGCCGGTAGGCGTTCCAGACTTCCTCGGACTGACCGGGCCCGGGTTCCGGAAGGCTGGCGAGGCGCTCGCCTTCGGGATCCGCCTGGATTTGCGGGCGCCGGCTCTTCCGGCGCAGCTCATTGGCGATTCGATAATGGGCGATCTGCAGCAGCCAGGGCCGAACGGGTCCGCGCTTCGGGTCATAGGTGGGAGCGCTCTTCCAGACGGAGAGGAAGACGTCCTGCACGATGTCTTCGGCGGTCGGGCGGCCGAGCGCCTGCGCCGCCATTCCGAGGATGGTCGGAGCGTAGCGGGCATAGAGAAGGCCGATCGCGTCCTGTTGCCCGGACGCGAGATCGCTCATCAGCGCCTCGTCGGTGACGTCCTTCTCGATAGCCGCGTCGACCATGTTACCGCTCGCTCCTGAGCATGTGGCGCTCCTCCGGGGAGAGGTGCGGCAGCCGGCGCAGGGCCGCGACGAGCTGCCAGAGCTCTTCCTCGCTCCTCGAGGCGCCGAAGGCGGGCATGCCGGTCATGCGGATTCCATTGAAAATAATCCATTTGAGCTCGCCGTCCGAGCGGGCCTGAACGCGCTTCAGGGTGAGGCCCGGGGCCGGAGGGTTCAGGCTTGCACCTCCCTCCGTCGGATCGGCTCCCGGAGCGCCGTGACAGGTGACGCAGTGAGTCCGGAACAGGGCGAGTCCCGCGGCGACGGCCTCCGGTGAGCGGCCGAGGGGGTTGGCCACCTTTGGCGCGTGGCGCGCGATCGAGCGGTTAAGCGCAAAGGTGGCCAACTTTTCCTCGAGCCGTCCCGGCGGTTTCGAGGCCGAGAAGTCGACAAGCCCGGCCGTGAGGACGATTCCCGCGCAGAGAGCGCCGAGCGCCGGGAGGAGAAGCAGCTTGCCGATGGTTCGCACGACTTACTCGACGACGACGGTCAGCTTCATGTTGCCGTGCCCCGCGCCGCAGAAGTGGTGACAGATGGCCGTGAACGTGCCAGCCGTCTGGGGGGTAACGGTGATCTGCTGCGTCTCTCCAGGGGTGAGGTCGGTGTCGATCTTCAACGTCCGAATGAAGAGACCGTGGGTGACGTCCTCGCTCTTGACGACGAGCTTGACGGTCTCCCCTTTCTTCAACGTGATCGTCGATGGAACAAACT
>DATIRW010000162.1:0-5669 GCA_035469365.1 Thermoanaerobaculia bacterium | reverse complement strand
CTCTACGCCGCCTCGCTCAGGTCCCCTCTCCCTCCGGGAGAAGGTTAGGGTGAGGGCGCCGCTGGCGCCCGGCATTCCGTTTGCTTTTCGGCTGTTTCGGCGCCTTCACCCCGTCCCTCTCCCGCGGGGAGAGGGAGAACGAGGGCTTGACCCACACTCTCTTCGCCGTCACGACCTTCTTCTGCCGGCTGCCGATGCCTCGCGCCATGTCAGGGCTCTCGTTCCTTCTCTCCGAAGACTTCCGCCTGGAATTTCCAGAGCCGGGCGCCCGCTTCGCGCCAGGCCCCGGGAGAAAGGCCGGCCTTCAGGCTGACCTCGGCGAGAAACCGCTCACGGTCGAAGCCCCACTCCGTGGCGACCTGGGGCAGGAGCAGGCCGCTCTGCCCTCTCGCCTCGATGATTAACCCGTCGCGCCCGACCTCGATGGTCTCGGGGTCTTCCACCGGGGCCGGAGGGGTCAGGACGGAAATCTCGATGTCGCATTCCGGCAACTCGCCGGCGGAGAGCGGCGGAAACCGCGGGTCTTCGAAGGCGGCCCGGAGAGCGAACCGGGGCACCATCCGGGTCAGATCCCCTTCCGGCGAGAGGGTGCCGATGCAGCCGCGCAGCTTGTCTCGCCGACGCAGGGTCACGAAGAGGGCGCGGACCTGCCCGAACGATTCGGCCCGGTCCGATCCGAGCCGCGGCGGAGGGTCGCCGCGGAAATGAGCCTCGAGCGCGCGGCGTGCCAGCGAGAGGAGCTCTCGCCGCGCCGTTTCCGAAAGAGATTCGGACGTCACGGATGCACGCCTGCGGGCAGCGCCGCGAGAAACCGGGCGATATCAATCTCGAGCTCGTCGAGCTTCCCGCCGAAAAAATGATCCACGCCGGGCACGACGACGATTTCCGAGGAGTCCGCGGCCAGGCTGGCGAGGAGCGCCGGAGGACCGAACGCATCCCGCTCTCCCGTAATGAAGAGCGCCGGGACCCGGGGACGGGCGAGATTCGCGCCGGAATCGGTCGCGAGGGGGACGCCCGCCGCGACGAGCGCGGCGACGCGCCCGTCTCCGGCGATCGCGCGCAGCGCCGCCGCCGCCCCGAAGGAGAATCCTCCGGCGACGATCGGAAGACCGCCGAGGCGCTCCGCTTCGTCCAGCGCCGCGCGGAAGTCTTCCACTTCCCCCCGGCCGACTTCGCCGCGTCCCTGCGACAGTCCCACGCCGCGAAAATTGAACCGCAGCGTCCCGTATCCGGCGGAAGTGAGAGCCTGCGCCGCGCGGAAGACGACCTTATTGTGGAGGGTTCCGCCGTGGAGCGGATGCGGGTGGGCGAACACGGCGCTGCCCAGGCGCGGGCCGGCGGCCTCCTTCCAGAGGCCCTCGAGGCTCCCCGCCGGCCCCGCGAATGTCACGGCCTTCAGCCTGGAAGTCACGACGGTCGCGATTGGATAAACTCCCCTCTCATCGTATTCTCTTGGGTGCCCCACGGAGAGCCGATTCGGACAACACGCGGCCGCAGCCGCCGGCCTGGCCGGCGAAAGGTGTCAGAACCATGAAGAAGATCCTACACGTCGTCGGGACCGGAACCATCGGCGAGCCCCTCATCGGGTTGTTCGCCGACTTCAAGAAGTACCTGGGCATTGACGAAATCACGTTCCACAAGCGCACGCCGATGACCACCGAACGGGCCAAGGTGAACCATCTCCTCCAGAGGGGCGCGAAGCTCGCCGTGGACCTGGACAAGGTCACGGACTTCGAGGCCCTGGGACACACGGTCTCCTTCGAGGCGCACGAGGCCCTGGAACGGGCCACGGTCGTCATCGATTGCACGCCGGCGGGCAACGAGAACAAGAAGCTCTACGAGACCCTCTCTGGCCCGCAGGGCTTCCTGGCCCAGGGAAGCGAGTTCGGCTTCGGCAAGATGTACGCCATGGGCATCAACGACGAGGCCCTGGTGCCGGGCGAGGACCGGTTTCTCCAGATCGTCTCCTGCAACACGCACAACATCGCCGCGCTCGTCAGGACCCTGGGGGACGACGGGAGTGGCGGCGGCGGCCTGCTCGAGCGGGGGCGCTTCGTCTGCATGCGCCGCGCCAACGACGTCTCGCAGGATTCGGGCTTCTCCCCCGCTCCTTCGGCCGGCAAGCACGACGACAAGGAGTTCGGCACTCATCATGCCCGGGACGCCGCGGCTCTCCTTGCGACGATCGGCTGGAAGCCCAGGATCTTCTCCTCCGCCGTGAAGCTCAACACGCAATACATGCATACCCTCTGGTTCGACATGGAGTTCACGAGGCCGGTCTCACGGCAGGAGGCGATGGACCGCCTCCGCGCCAACAAGCGGATCGCCCTGACGGAGAAGCGCTCGGCCAACCAGATCTTCTCCTTCGGCCGCGACCACGGGTATTACGGCCGGATCCTGTCGCAGGCCGTTGTCGCGGCACCCACGGTGGCGGTCAACGGCGACCACGAGCTCGTCGGCTTCTGCTTCACGCCGCAGGACGGGAACTCGCTCGCCTCTTCGATCTACGCGGCGCTCTGGTTGATGGAGCCGGATTTCGACCGGAGCGAGCGCCTCTCGGTCCTCGACCGCTTCTTCTTCCGGGAAATCTAGCGCTACGGCGCGATGATGTATCCGCCGCTTTTGGCGTCCTTCTTCATCGAGAGGAGGCCCAGGCGCTGGGCGTCCTCGAGAAGCTCCGAGAAGGACTTGTAACCGTAGTACGACTCGTTGAAATACGGCTGCTTGCGCTGCATCGTCTGCTTGATCATCGATCCCCAGATGACGTCGTAGTTCTCGCGGACCAGAGCCTGCAGAGAGTCGAGCATCAGGCGGAAGAGGTCCCGCTTCTTCTCCGGCAGGTTCTCGATCGACGGGAGCGCCCGCGTCTCGCGCACGAGATCCTCGTAGAAGATGAACTCGTCGCAATTGGAGATGAGCAGGTCGGAGGTGGAATTCTTCACGCCCACGCCGATCACGCTCTTGTCGTTCTCCTTCAGCTTCGAGACGAGCGGCGAGAAATCCGAGTCCCCCGAGCAGATCACGAAGGTCGTAATGTGCCCCTTCGAGCTGGCGAGATCCATGGCGTCCACGACCATGCGGATGTCGGCCGAGTTCTTGCCCGAGTAGGCGCGCTGGGGGATGTCGATCAGCTCGATGGCGGCCTCGTGGAACTCCCGCTTGTACTCGGAGTAGCGGGTCCAATCCGCGTAAGCCTTCTTGAAGACGATCCTCCCCTTCTCGATCAAGCGCTGGAGAACGAGGTTGATGTCGAACTTCTTGTACTGGGCGTCCCGAACGCCGAGCGCGATGTTCTCGAAGTCGATGAAGAGTCCCAGCCGCTGCTCGACCGACGTCCGGATGGGCGGGCCCGGAGTCACCGCCACGGCGGCGGCCGCCGGCGCGGGAGGGGGCAGCGGCGCGAGCGTCACGACGGGCGCGGGAGAGGGCTCGAGCGCGGGGCGCGCCTCCTCCTTGCCCGCCCCGGGGCGCGTCTTGCGGTGGCGCGCGCCTCCGCGCCGGCGGCGCGATTTCTTGGCCCCTTCCTCGGGGACGGGAAACGAAACGGAGTCGTCGGTCATGAAGTCCTTTCGGGTGCGTAATCGAAGGTGGATGTGGTCAGCAGGAAGCTCGTGAGCGCGCGGGCGACCTCGCGGTCCTCGGCGTCCACGATCTCCACCTCTCCGACGTTGACGCGCTTTCCTTTCTTGATGATCCGCGCGCGGGCTCGAACGTCCCCCCGGGCGCGGCGAAGAAAATGAATCGTCAGGTCGGAGGTTGCAAAACCCATCTTGCCGTTGAAGTTTGTGGCCAGAGCGAAGGCGACCGCGGTGTCCGCCAGCGTCGCAAGGATCCCTCCATGGATGGTCCCCGAGCCGTTGGTGATCTGCTCCCTGTACGGGAGCCGGAGGACCGCCCGGTCGAGCTCCAGCTCCTCGAGGCTCGCCTCGAGGCACGCGAGAGCCGGGGATGCGGATAGCCGCCTCCGCAGCCGCTCCAGAAGATCGGGGGCGAGCCCGGGGGCCGCCTGAACGGTCGCGCTCATCAAACGCGTGATTCTACGCGAAAAAGCGGCGGCGAAGGCGTTCCTACGGGAAGTCCTCCTGCGCGGCGTCCTCGCCGGAGTAGTAGGGAAGCTCCTCCGCGCGCTTGGTCGAGTTGTCGAGCTCCCTGGGGACCTCGACGATCGTGCGCGTCACGTTCGGGTCGCAGATGTCGTTCTCGCATTCGTAGGTGTAGACGTTCTTGTCCGGGTATTTGCGAAATCCCGCGATCGTCTGGTAGGTGTCGCAGTTGCCGCACTTGACGGACATCATGAAGATGTCGATCACGTGCAGATCGGGGCGATCCTCCGCGGTGCTCACCCGGTCATGATACGCCGTGAAAAGTGACGCTCAGGACACCCTCGGTCTTTCCCCCGTCCCGTACAATCACGACATGGCCGTTCTGTCTGATGTCGGAGCGATTCCCGCCGGCTACAAGGCGGCTCGCGAGACACTCGCTCACCGTTTGCGAGAGAGCGGTGTCGTGGACGTCGAGGGCCCGGACCGCGTCGCGTTCCTCCAGGGGCAGCTCACCCAGGATGTCCGTTCGCTCGGCCCGGGCGAGAGCCGTCCGGCCGCGGCCCTGACACCCAAGGGCAAGCTCCTCTACCTGGCTCGTGTTTATGGGATGCAGGATCGCCTCCGGTTGCTCGTCCCCGCCCGATCGCGGCAATCCGCCGTGGAACACCTGAAGAAGTTCATCATCTTCCAGAAGGTGGAAATCGTGGACAGATCCGCCGAGTTCGTCCGCGTGGGTCTCTTCGGCCCGCGGGCGTCGCAGGTCCCCTTGCCTGAGGGGTCCGCGGCGCTTCCGGCGGACGGCGAGTTCGCGCGCGAGATCCTCGTCCCTCGCGGGCGGTTCGAGGAGCTCGGCCGGCTCCTCGAGGCCGCCGGTTCCGTCGGCATGTCGGAGACAACGGCGGAGATCCTGCGCGTCGAAGCGGGACGGCCGCGCTTCGGACAGGACGCGGACACGTCGAACCTCGCCGATGAGGTTGGCCTCGACCCCGCCATCTCGACGACGAAGGGCTGCTACGTCGGCCAGGAAATCGTGGCTCGGATGCGCACGTACGGCCGCGTCAACCGCCGGCTGGCCGGGTTTTGTTTTCCGGAGGGTCTGATCGAGCCGGGCTCGGTCCTGAAACGGCCGGAGGAGCCGGAGGCCGGCAAGGTCGAGCGGGGGCGGGTCACGAGTGCGGTCCTCTCCCCGGCCTTCGGACCGATCGGTCTTGGCTATGCGTTCCGCGACGTGGCCATCGGCGAGCGCCTGGTCTCGGTCGCCGAGCCCTCGCTCGCCGCCGTCGTCGCCTCTCTCCCCTTCTTTCCGTGACGTCCCGCCGGACGAGAATTTTCAGGCCGCCCACCGGTCCGTGGCGGGTGCACGTGGCGCTCGGCGCGGCCCAGACCGGTTTCGCTCTCTTCCCGACGCTCGGCAAGCTGGCGCTGACGAGCATGCCCCCGCTCGCGCTCTCGGCGCTCCGTGTCGCATGCGCCGCTCTGATGCTGGAGTCCGTCCGGCGGCTCTCGGGGGCGCAGAAGCTCGTGCGCGGCGACCGCAAGCGCGTGTTTCTCTACGGTCTCTTGGGAGTCTCGCTCAACCAGGTGCTCTTCATCCTCGGGCTGTCGATGACGACGGCGATCAACGCG
>DATIRW010000161.1:0-2197 GCA_035469365.1 Thermoanaerobaculia bacterium | reverse complement strand
ACGCCGGCACCGAAGCCGAGGAAATAGGCGACCCTGCTAGCGCTTGCCGGTCACGTGCGGAGGTTTCTTCTCGGCCTTCGCCGCTAACTCCTCGATCCGTTTCTGGCGGGCCTTTTCCTTGTGATCGTCGACTCGTTCCTGTTTCTCCTTGGCCCTGGAAAACATCGTCGAGATCGAGAAGAAAACGCCCGCACCGGACGGCAGCTTGGCGCGGCGGGCCGACGCCCCCCAGAAATGAGTATTCTTGAACTTCGCCTCGGACAGATCGGCATTCGCGAAGTCCGCACCGGAGAGCCGCGCTCTCGTGAAGTCCGCCCCGATCGCGCGCGCGAAGCGAAAGTCCGCCTGCTCGAGGTTGGCGCCTGAGAAGTTTGCTCCGATGAGCAGCGTGCCCGAAAGATCCGCCTCGAGCGCAAGGACGTGCGACATGTTCGCCCGTTTCAGGTTCGCCTGGCGGAAGTTCCCGAACGAGAGGTCGGCCCGCGAAAAGTCCACGCCCTCGGCCTGGGCCTCCGAAGCATCGGCCTGGGCGAAGCGGGCGCCCGCGAAGGAGTACGGCTTCAGGTTCACGCGCCTCAGGACCGCCTTCGAAAGGTCGGCGCCGTTGAAGTTCGCGCGCTCGAAACGCGCGGTCCGCAGGTCCACCTGCACGAGCCTGGCTTCCGCGAAGCTCACGTCTTCGCCTCCCGCGTCGAGAAACAGAGCGCCGCGCAGGTCCGCTTTACGCAGGCGGGCGCGATCGAACTGCGCGCCGCTGAAATTCGTCTCCACAGCGGTTACGAGCTCCATGTCGGCTTCCGCGAAGTCGGCCCGCTCGCAATCTGCGCCGTTCAAGGCGGCCTGCCTCAAGACCGCGCCGACGAACTTCGCCCGGCGCAGGTCCGCGCCGGTGAAGTCGGCGGCCTTCAGGTTGGCGCGCGTGAAGTTCGCGTTTGGAAACGCTCCGTTGGGAGCGGCCACGCCCTCGAAGAAAGAACGTGAGAGGTCCGCGCCGTCGAAGTGAGCGCCGTAGATCTTTACTCCTCGGAAGTTGACGTCGCAGAGCGTCGCACCCGCGAGATTTGCGTTGTTCAGATCGGATCCCTCGAGCTTGGTCAGCGTGAGGTCCGCTCCGGCGAAATTCGCGTTCAGCAACGTGCAACTCTGAAGCGAGGCGGCCCGAAGCCGCGCACCGGCGAGGAAGATGCCCGTCAGGTCGAGGAAATCCATGTCGCACTGCTCGAAGATCGCACCCGGAGCGGACGCGCCTTCGAGGCGCGCCAGGTTGAGCATGGCGCGCGTGAAGTCGGTGCCCGCCAGGGTCGCTCCAGAAAGATTGGCGCGCGTCAGGTCCCCGCGTCGCAGATCCTTCCCCGACAGGTCGGTCCCGGAGAGGTCCGCGGCGGTCAAGTCCGGGGTCACTCCCGGATTGCGAGCGCGCCAGTCGTTCCAGTCCTCGGTCTTGACGAGCTTGACATGTTCGGCATTTGCCATGTGTCCGGCGATTGTAACCGCCGGGCGGCTCAGGGCTTCCGGCGGTAAGATCACCTCGATGAACCCCGCCGGCGTCGCTCCTCCGCCGAAAGCCATGGAGCGCATCCGCCGCGCGCTCGTGGGGGGCCATCCTCTCCTGTACGTCCAGTCCTGGGAGGAGGCCCGGGTCGAGCGCCTGGCCCAGCATCTCGCCAAGACCTTCTACACCGAGCCGGCGGCGTACGGCGTCTGGTCGGTCGTCGAGGGACTTTCCGTCGACGGCAAGCCCGTGCCGGCCACGAACGATCCGCTTGCCGCGCTGGAGGCCATCCTCGGCATGGAGGGGAAGGCCTTCTACGTCATGAAGGACTTCCCTGGCGCCGCCGATGGGCGTCCGGAGATCGTGCGAAGACTTCGCGACCTCTATCGCCAACTCAAGGACAAAGGCCGGCACGTCCTTCTCGTGTCTCCCCGGCTCGTCATCCCGGAGGACGCCAAGAAAGAGGTCTACGTCATCGAGTACGAGCTGCCCGACGAGATCGAGATCGCCCGGATGCTCGAGGCCAACCTGAAGCGGCGCCTCGGGTCCGATGGGATCAGCGACGCCGAGTTGAAACGGCTCGCGCTGGCTCTGCGCGGATTGACGTCGGACGAGATCGGGCACGTGCTCTCCAAGACGTTCGCGCAGCGGACCGCGTTCGACGAGGAGGCGTTCCGCGAGATCCTGGCCGAGAAGGAGCAGATG
>DATIRW010000160.1:0-3332 GCA_035469365.1 Thermoanaerobaculia bacterium | reverse complement strand
CGCGATTGCGTGAGATGTGCGCCCGCGGCGCGAGGCTCCTCCCTGCGGTTACTCGGCTCCTCGCGCCGCGACGGGAGCCCTCGTCTAGCGTTATCCTTTTGGAACGACGATGCGAGGTGAGAGAGGCGGCGCCGGGACTCTCGCGCTCGTGCTCTTATTCTTGGAGGCTTCGGGGGCGGCCGGGGAGTCGAAGAAGCGAACCGCCAGGTTCGAGGGTGCCCCGACGAAGCCAGCGTATCCAGATTCGCGATTCGTCGGCGAGGCCGTCTCTCTCGACCTGAAAGATGCCGACTTGAAGGACGTCCTGCGTACCTTCGCTGAGCTGACGAAGCTGAACATCGCGATCGACCCCGACGTAACGGGCTCCGTCACCGTCCGCCTGCATGACGTGCCCTGGGAAAAGGCGCTCGATCTGATCCTGAGGATGAACGGCCTGGGCTATGTCCTGGTGGGCAAGATCCTGCGCGTCGGCAAGACCGAAAGGCTTCTCTCCGGCGCGCTCGATTGACTCAGGTCGTGTTCCGTTCCGGAGTGGGAGGCGCCCGGTTCCTCCTGAAACCAGCGCCGGAACAGCGGCGTACCCGTGAGTTCGGATAGCGGAAGGAGTCATGCCAGAAACGCGATCACGCGCTCGGTCAGGGAGTCCGGCAGGGACTGGAGGGCCCGGCGAATTTCTTCGACCGGGTAGCGCTGGGAGAAGTGGGTCAGGACGATCGCCTCGTTCCGGAATTCGGAGGCGCGTTCGACGAGATCATCCAGGTGGAGGTGCGCGTAGGTGCGAGCCCGCTCGCGGTCTTCCGGGAGCACGAATGAGCACTCGATCAGAAGGACGCGGGCGAGAAAGATCTCGGGGGCGGCGTCGAAAATCGCCGGTGCGCAGTCGCCCGGATAGGCGAGGAGCGCGATCTCCTGGCGGCGCGTGACCTCGACGCCCTGCGCGCGCAGGGCCGCGATCCTCTCCCCCGGCAGGCCGAGGAACTCATCCCGCAGCTTGTGCTTGATCTCGCTGAAGACGTACCCGACCGTGGGAACGCGGTGGCGGCCGGGGAGGATCTTCAGTTCCAGGTCGTTTCGGAGCCGGAAGCTCGCCCCCGGCGTCGCTGGGGTGACGTGGAGGCCGTAATCCACGTTCTCCAGGCGCTGGGAGAAGGCGAGCCACGCTTCCAGGTCCGGGACGGCCTCTTCTGGCGCGAAGACCCGGGCAGCGGACATCCCGTCCAGCCGCCGGCGAGAGGCGTGGTGAACAAGACCCGCGGCGTGGTCGAGGTGGCCGTGCGTCAGGCAGACGGTCGCGTAGGAGACCGTGTCCTCCGGCGCGCGGCCGAATTCGAGCAGAGTCCGGAACCCCGGGAGCTTGTAGAAGGACTCGCGGCCGGCGATCGAAACGCCTTCGATCGCGATGCCGGCCGCTTTGACGCGCACGCGGCCGCGGCCCTCGAGATAGTCACCCGTCATCGGCCGCAGATTACTGCACGCGCGGCCGGCTCCCCTATGTCATTCTGAGGAGCGAAGCGACGAAGAATCTGCCTCTCGCCGTCGACAGGGCAGATCCTTCGCTTCGCTTAGGATGACATGGTCAAGTAGCCTAGGCTCGTGCGTGTTGACCTCTTCGACTACTTCCTTCCGGGGGACAGGATCGCGCAGATGGCGCGGCCCCGGGGCACGAGCCGGCTCCTGGTCCTAGACCGAGACACCGGAGCCGTCGAGCATCGGAGGTTCTCCGAGTTCCCCGGGCTGCTCGAAGCCGGGGACGTCCTCGTCCGCAACGACGTGCGCGTTCGCCTCGCGCGGCTCTACGGGCGGGACGAGGAAGCGAGGCTCGTCGAGGTCTTCCTCCTGCGGACGGTCGGCGGAGACTCTCGCCGTTGGGAGGCGCTCGCCAAACCGGGACGGCGCGCGAAGAGAGGAAGGACGGTTCGATTCCCCGAAGGGCTCGAAGCGCTCGTCGAAAGCGTCGGAGACGACGGCCGGCGCCAGTTCCTCTTCGACCGCGGGATCGACGAACCGCTTCTCGAGAGGATCGGCAATGTCCCCCTGCCTCCCTACATCCGGCGCGAGGCGGGCGCTCCGGACAGGCCAGAGGACCGCAAAGCCTACCAGACCGTTTTCGCCCGGGAGCCCCTGGCGGTCGCCGCCCCGACCGCGGGGCTCCACTTCACCGAGGAAGTGCTGGGAAGGATCCGGGATCGTGGTACCGTTATTGCGGACCTGACCCTCGCCATCGGTTCGGGGACGTTCAAGCCCGTCACGAGCGAGGACACAGCCAGCCACTCCTTCGATCCGGAAGTAGCGGTCGTGCCTGCGGCGACTCTCCGGTCGATCGCCCTGGCCCGGCAGCAGGGACGCCGCGTGGTCGCGGTCGGGACGACGGTGGCGCGCGCGCTCGAAGCCGCGGCGCTTCTGCCCGGCGGCCTGGCCGCGGGTGAAGACCTGCGCTTCGCCGCGGACATCTTCATCACGCCCGGTTTCAAGTTCCGCTTGGTGGACGCCCTCCTCACCAACTTCCACCTGCCCCGCTCGACTCTCCTCATGCTCGTCTCCGCTTTCGCCGGGCGCGAAAGAACTCTCGCCGCCTACGAAGAGGCGATCCGACAGGGCTACCTCTTCTACTCCTACGGCGACGCGATGCTCGTCGCCTAGCGAATCTGCGAGTCGAGCATGCGGCGCAGGGCGGCGGTGTGGGCGGTCGTCGTGCCGCAGCAGCCGCCGACGATGCGCGCGCCGTCCGCGAGCCAGCCGCGGGCGAGAATGGCGTATTCCTCAGGCGAAACGTCTTCGATGAAGACTGTCCGATCCTCGCCGGTCGGCGGGCCGAGGTTTCCGTAGGCGGCCAGCGGCATTCCGGGGGCGGCGTGAGCGAGAACGGCGAGATCGCCGCCGAGGCGGCGGGCGGGAACGCAGTTGATCGAGAGAGCCTCAAGCTTGAGCGACGCGAGAGACCGGACGGCTTCTTCGATGGTCTCGCCCGAAAGGAGACGGCCCTGTCCGTCGGTGATCATGGACGCGATGACGGGAAGGCCGGTGGCTTTCGCCCATCGTGTCGCCGCGGCCATCTCCCGGACCGTGTTCTGCGTCTCGACGAAGATGCCATCAACACCCGCGGCGGCCAGGGATTCGGCCTGCATCGCGTGCTCCCGCTCGAGCGCCTCCCCGTCCGGCGTGAGATCCGGCCTGTAGCAGTCTTCCAGCGGCGAAAGGGATCCGGCGACGAAGACCCGATGTCCGGCGCCGCGGGCCGCCTCGCGCGCGAGAGCGACCGCCGTGCGAGTCAGTTCCGCCGAGCGCGCTTCGAGGCCTTCCCGAGCCAGCGTGCGGCGGTGGGTCCGGAACGT
>DATIRW010000159.1:0-2196 GCA_035469365.1 Thermoanaerobaculia bacterium | reverse complement strand
GCTCGTTGTGAATCTGCATGTAGGCGGGCCAGATGTAGTCGAAGAACTGGATCTCGACGACGGGCTTGAGCCCCCGGACCGCCATTCCGATCGCGCGCCCGACGATGTTGGCCTCCGCGAGCGGGGAGTTGAAGACGCGCTCCTTGCCGTAGAGGCGCTGCAACCCGTGGGTGACCTTGAAGACGCCGCCCTTGCCCTTGCACTCGGCCAGAACTTCATCGCGCGAAGCGTCCGCGACGTCCTCGCCGAAGACGACGACGCGCGGGTCGCGCTTCATCTCATCGCGCAGGCAGGCGTTCAGGAGATCCACCATCGTGGTGGCCTGGGCGCCCTCGGTTGCGGCTGGCTCGGTCGCGAAGGCCGCGGATGTGGGATCGACGTCGGGCGAATAGACGAACTCGTAGGCCGACTCCGGCTCCGGCAGGGCCGCCGCAAGCGCGCGGTCCGCCGCTTCCGTGACTTCGCGATCGACCTCCTCCTTCAGCTTCTCGAGCGACGCCTCGGAGAGGATGCCCTCCGAGACGAGAAGGCGCGCCATGGTCGCAACCGGGTCGCGCGCGAGCTCCCGCTCTCGCTCCTCCTTGGGACGGTACAGCGCCTCGTCATCGGACAGCGAGTGGCTGTAGGGGCGGATGACGTGCGCGTGCACGAGAGCGGGCCCCTTGCGGGTGCGGCAGTATTCGGCCGCGTAACGAAGCGCGTCGTAGGACTCCAGGAAGTCGCAGCCCTCCACCTCGGCCAGGAAGAGACCCGGAAAGCCGCGCAGCAGCTTCGAGATCGAGCCGCCCGGGGTGTTGACTTCGACGGGGACGGAGATCGCGTATCCGTTGTCCTCGATCAGGAAGAGCACCGGCAGCCTCAGGTTGCAGGCCGAGGAGAGGGCCTCCCAGAACTCGCCCTCGGAGGTCTGCCCCTCGCCGCCGGAGACCAGGACGAGCTCGTCTCTCTGGAAACCTCCCTTGTCGGCGAGCTCTCGGATCTGTGAAATGCGCCAACCCCCCTCGGCAGCGCCGACGGCGTGCAGGAACTGCGTGCCCGTGCACGAAGATTTGGAGATGAGATTCAGCCTTTTGGACCCCCAGTGCGACGGCATCTGCCGGCCGGCGGAGGCGGGATCGTCCCTTGCGCCGACCGCCTGCAGGAACATCTCGTAGGGCGTCACGCCGATCTGGAGACAGAGGGCGCGGTCCCGATAGTAGAGCTCGAACCAGTCGTAGGCGGGACGGCTGACCAGGCCGGCGGCCGTCGTGACCGCCTCGTGCCCCGCGCTGTTGATCTGGAAATAGATGCGGTTCTGGCGCTTGAGCTGGATCTCCTTATCGTCAACGCGCCGAGAGAGATAGATGTTTCGGTAGGCGGCGACGAGCGCGGAGGAATCCAGGCCGCGGTACTTGCCCGTCTGAAGCTCCGTCGCCATGTCGGGAAATATACAACGCTGCGCCGGGGCCCGATGGCGCCGCCCCGCGCGCGACTAGCGAAGGATCCCCAAAAGGGACACGCGAATCCCCCAGATCTCCAGTGCCAGCACCGCCAGCAGGAGAAGCACGAGGACGATGGCCGTCCGGCCCGACCGGAATTGCCCGTCCAGAGGACTCATGCCGGTACATACGAAGCAGACCGCGTGCCAGTTGACTTTCCGGCCGGGAAAATTTCGAAACCGCGGCTTGTTACTATCCTTGACCGGCGCCATGAGCTTGCCAGTGCCCAGCATCTTCGAGAGTTATCCGATGCCGGCTTCCCTGCCGGCGCCGCCCGATCTCGCCTCGATCGATCCCGCGCTCGACCTTTCGGAAGAGATCCGCCGCCTCAAACGACAAAAAAATGCAGTGCTGCTCGCCCATTACTACCAAGAAGAGGAAATCCAGGAGCTGGCCGACTTCGTCGGCGACTCGCTCGATCTCTCGCGCAGCGCCCAGAAGAGCCAGGCCGACCTGATCGCGTTCGCCGGCGTGCGCTTCATGGCGGAGACGGCCAAGATCCTCAACCCCACCCGCAAGGTCGTCCTCCCGGACTACGAGGCGGGTTGCTCGCTCGAGGACTCGTGCCCGCCGGAGGCCTTCCGGCGCTGGCGCGAGGACCACCCGGGCGCCGTTTCGCTGACGTACATCAACTGCTCGGCGGCCGTGAAGGCGCTCTCGGACATCATCGTGACGTCTTCGAACGCCGAGAAGATCGTCCGCTCGATCCCCTCCGACC
>DATIRW010000158.1:0-3607 GCA_035469365.1 Thermoanaerobaculia bacterium | reverse complement strand
CGTCTCTACACCGCGCGCGACGTGCAGATCATCGCGCGCATCCGGCAGCTCCTCTACGACGAGGGGTTCACGGTCGCGGGCGCGAAAAAGCGGCTCGAGGCGGAGATCCAGGAAGGCCGATTCGACGGCGAGAAACACGCGTCGGGCAAGCCCGCTTCGAAGGCCGAAGCAACGGTCGAAGCGCCGGCGTCGCGCCCCGTCGTACTGCCGCCTCCGCCTCCGACCCCCGCTCCCGCGAAGCCGGCCGCACCCCCCGGGCCCGTTGCGAAGGCCCAGCCGCCCGCGCCCGAGGCGGCATCCGGTTTCCCGGAACGCCGGGCGGTGATCAAGGAGCTGAAAGAAATCGTTCGGTTGATCGAGAGGCCGAAGCGCTGAGGGGTCGCGCCGCGCGTCTCGCGCGGTTTGACATCCCGCCGCCTCGCCTGCTCAAATGCCCGTCCCGGTCGGGACGTGGCGCAGTCTGGTAGCGTACCTGAATGGGGTTCAGGGGGTCCCGGGTTCGAATCCCGGCGTCCCGACCACTTTCCCCTGCAAGAGCATTCATGGGTGCCTGTTGGGGTGCCCATTGCCGAGCGAGAACGGGCCACGCGATCGGAAGACGTGACCATGCCAATTCGGAGTCTTGAGCTTCGCTAGCTCGGCTCGCCGTTGAACGCCCGACCGTTAGGCAGCATCGAGGTGGTTCGCCGGGGCCGGGAACCGCTGGGAGCCGCGAGTCAAACCTCGAAAGGAGGCCGTATGATCGGAGCTCTTGTGGCCAGGAAGGCGCTCGCTGGCGCTTTCGATGCATTGAACCGCCATGATCTGCCGAAGTTTATGTCGGCCTGGCGGGACGACGGAGTGTTTGTCTACCCCGGCGAAATACCTGAAAGCGGGACCTTTCAGGGCAAGAGCGCCGTCGAAGGCTGGTTCCGCCATTTCTTCGAGCAGTTCCAAGGAATCAGATTCGATATTCAAGACCTCTGCGTCCGGAATATTTTCGACCTTTCCGGCACCAACGTGGTCGCGGTGCACTGGAATGTCCAGCTCACGAACCGAGAGGGACGTGTAGGCCAAAACAGCGGCGTAACGGTCGTGAATATCAAACGTGGCAAGGTCTTTCTCGTGAAGGACTTCATCTTTGATCTTGGCGACAACTTTAGGCGTAATTGGAGCGCGCCGTAGCGGCGCTGCTGCCTAAAGACGCGGCTGCAGCGGACTCGCCACCCCATCGCGATGCGTTCGGGTGCACATCGAAAGCCACTAAACGGGCACCCCGGGGCCGGAACGGAACCGCGCGGACTACTGTACTAGGAGGATGTCAGGCGGGCGGCAGGCGCTTTCCGCGGGACGAAGACGACTCCCGCGCGCCGATGCCGTGGTCCTCGCAGATCTGGCGCATCGCGGCGGCGGCCGTGTTGAACGCGAGAATGATCGAGCCGCCGCGCTGGCCGGCCGTCAGATCCCCTGCGAGGAACAGGCCGGGAACGCTCGTCGCGAACCCGCGGCCGAGCTTCGGCACGGGGCCGTCGAACTCGATGCCAACGGATCTCAGGAAGTTCTCCGGCGTCGTACCGCCCAGCGCATAGATCACGCGGTCGAATTCGAGCGACTCCACGTGCGGACGCTCGAATCGGACCCGCACCCGGCTGGCCGCCGCCGACTCGATCTCTCCGATCACCGAGCGCAGCCGGATCACGAGCTTCTGCCGGCGCTCCAGCGCGAGAACGCTCTCGCGGTTGATCGGGTTGGGCCGGGCCAGCTCTTCTCCGCGATACGAAAGCATCACCCGGTTTCGCTCCTGGACGAGGAACTGGCAGTACTCCATCGCCGTGTCTCCACCGCCGACGACCAGGACATCACGCTCCCGGATCCGCTGGCTGGTCACGTCGAAAAGCACCCGCCGTGAGAGATCCCGGGGAATTGGGTACGACGGCTTCTTTGGCCGTCCGAGGATCCCGATCGCGATGACGACGACGTTCGACCGGTAGCTGCCCACGCCGGAGTCCACGCGGAAGCGCCCGTCGTCCTCGCGCGCGATCCGATGCACCTCCTCTCGGTAGTGAACGTCGATCCTCGAGTCGCGGATGGCGCGGTCGAGGTACGTCAAGGTCTCCTCGCGGCTCAAATCGGGAATGCACAGCACCCCTTCGCACTTGGCCACGATCCCCTTGTAGTTGGCCAGCACGGGCTTGGACGCCGGGTAGTACTTCCGGATGATCCAGGAGTGCTCGGCCGCCTTTTCCAGCACGACGATGCGGTCGGCGCCGACCTCTGCCGCCCGGGCCTCGGCCGCGAGCGCGATCCCGGCGGGACCTGCCCCCACGATGAGGAGGTCAAGCTCCGGCAGCGACGAAGGCGACGGTCTCTCCTTCAGCAACGCCTCCTCGAACAAAGGATGCTATAGGAGTCGCGCAGCGGCCGAATCCGCCGAGCGAACCGTTGGGATCCTGAAGGTGCTGAAAGCGTGTGTCGAGTCGCCGAAGCCGCCCTTGAGGCGTGGGCGACTGGCGCACGCGAGCCGGTCAGGCTCCTGATTGAATCTGCGGAGAAATCCACTTGAAGGACAGCCATGGCGGTCTGGGCGCGCTATCGGACTCGCGCGGCCGGGTGCCCGTTCGGGTGCCCAATGAGATACCGCAACACACCGCACCGCATCCGATCGCGGGATTCCCGTGGAAAGTGGGGGATTCGCCTACAGCGTCAGGCGCCTGTAGAAGGTTCGAATCCCGGCGCCCCGACCAAATTCCATCCTGTTTTCCCGAGGCCTCGTCACTGCCGCCGGTCCAGTCCGCGGTCGTCCCAGGACACCGGATCCTCCCGCGGCTCGAGGTGGGTCATCACCGTCGTCTGGGGCAGCGCCTGCCGCACGGCCGATTCCACCTGCTCGCACAGGTTGTGTCCCTCCTGGACGGTCCAGGCGCCGGGAACCAGGACGTGCATCGTGACGAACCGCCGCGAGCCCGCGACGCGGGTGCGGACCGCGTGGAAGAGGATCCCCTTCTCCTGAAAGGTCGAGAGCGCCCCGGCGACGCTCCGCTGCTCGTCGTCGGGAAGCGCTCCGTCGATCAGCGCGACCCCGCTCTCGCGGATGAGCTTCCACCCCGCCCAGAGAATGTTCAAGGCCACGGCGATCGCGATGATCGGATCGAGACGAAGCCAGCCGGTCCACTGAACGATCAGGACGGCGAAGAGGACGCCGGCCGACGTCCACACGTCGGTGAGAAGGTGCTTGCCGTCGGCGCGGAGGGTGATCGAATGGAGACGCCGGCCGGCCGAGAGGAGAACGGCCGCGACGGCGCCGTTCACGATCGAGGCGAGGACCGAGACGGCGAGCCCGAGGGAAACGCGCTCGAGGGGCTGCGGCGCGCGCAACCGCCCCCACGCTGCAACGCAGATCCAGACGGCGGCGGCGAAGATCAGGAAGCCTTCCGCGGCGCTCGCGAAGTACTCGGCCTTGCTGTGGCCGTGCGGGTGGCCTTCGTCGGGCGGGCGGGCCGCGAGGGACAGGGCCCAGAAGGCGATAACGGCGGCCGCGAGATTCACGACGGACTCCGCTGCGTCCGACTGGAGCCCGACCGAACCCGTCATCTTCCACGCGATGACTTTGAGCGCGATCGTCACGATC
>DATIRW010000157.1:0-4931 GCA_035469365.1 Thermoanaerobaculia bacterium | reverse complement strand
GGACCCGCAGCTCCCAGCCGCGGGTTTCTGCCAGGCTGGGCGCGCTGCGAGTCCCGGTTCTTGAAGAACCCGTCCAGGGCAGCGCGGCGGTTTTCCTCACTCACGCGCGGAGAATCCGCGAGCCGATCGCCAGGCCGAACTCCCACTATGTCTCCGCGAGCGCCGGCTGATCCCAGAAGAACGGGTACGAGATCATCGGGACGGGGTGGAGAGATGGCCTCGCGCGTCGAGTTGAGTCCGTGGTGGGTCACCAAGACGTCGGCATCCCGCAGGACTCTCCATTGATCCAAGCGTGGATTCCGAGTCTTCTCGCCGAGGGCCGAATCGAGGAAGGCGCGATGAATCCTCGACTCGAGGAGGAGGGGCCGGCTCTCCGGCCCCTCCTCGAATTCGCAGGCAGAATAGCCCAACAGGAAAGCCGGTAGCCGGAGCTACCGGTCGTCTGAATCGCGCCCTTCCGAGGCCGGCACGGCAGGGCTGACGGGGGACAGGAACCCCGTCAGGACCCAGCCTCGCTGACTCGGCGCGAACCGCGGCGCCAGGAGCCCGTCGTTGATCTCCCGGGTGACGGCGAAGCGGTTGTATGCCGTCGCCGGCAGGAAGAGCCTCGAGTTGTCCGCGAATCCATCCGATCCCTCATCGACGTCCCCTTCGGCCGCCGAGATGACGCCGTCGTTGTTCTGATCCACCCGGGCCACCTCCACGTCATAAGCCTTGAGCAGTCGCTGCGTGACATTGTTCATGCCCGGCTCGAAGGACACCGGCCGCGCGTAGACGTCGAGGAGGATTTCGTTCGCGAGACCGCTCGGGATGAATCGCTGCCGGAATTCCCGCTGCGAGTCGATTTCGGCATCGAAGAGATCGGGGTCGCGGGGACGATCCGGATTATCCCCGTAGATGGACACCTTGTTGTTGTGACTCAAGGCTCCGCCGGGAATGATGGAAGGACAGAGGTTGGTTCCCTGCGAGATCTTGTCGGGAGCGGTGTCGAATCGGGCTTCGAAGCCGCCCGTAACGGGAAGCTCGTACAGGGGATGGACCCAGTTCGTCGTGTAGTTGAACTCCCAGTACGAATGAACGTCCATCTGCTGCATCCCATTGTAGGCGCCCATGCTCAGCTGAACGGGGACTACGTTGGTCTGGACATCCGGAAAATGATCGGTCTCACTCGGAAAGTGGACTGCATTTCCATCGAGGGTGAAGATGTTCCCCGGCGTGTTGTGGCCGGTCCCGATTTTCATCAGTTGAGCCGCGTCAGCGGCGGTGATCATGCCGAACCGGGCATGTCCATCGGGGCGAGGCGCCGCTACCTGGGGCACGACGAGGTCGTGAATCATCCATCCCTCGTACCAGCCGCTCTCGTTGTTTATGACGAAGAGCCCGGAGATGTCGGTGAACATGTCGATGAATGCCCGCACGTTATTGGGATCGGTCGGCAGGCCGGGCTTGGGCTCGAGCACGACGCGCACCGATCCGATCGTTGGGAGGCCGCAATTGCCTCCGGTCGCCGTCAGCATGGCCGTGTCGTTGACGCCCGGGATCCTGGCCGTGAATACGTTGGGCTGGAACCCGTGCGTGTCGAGCAAGTAGTACTGAAAGAGCTGACTCGGGATCTCCGCTTCCGCGAAGGCCTGGATGGGGAGATAGGTGTGCGGCCGCCCCGCCAGGCGCACGAGCTGGTTCTTCAGATCGGCCGGCAGAAATGCGATGTCTTCACGGCTGGCCGCGGTGGCCTCATCCTGCGCCGCGTTCACATTCGGGTGACACGGCGGCGGTGGCTGCTCCGCCGAAGCTCGGGACAGGGCGGCCACTCCGGCGAACAGCATCGCCGCGAGTCTGCCGGCCTTCGGACCGGGAAAGGGATTCATGACTGGCCTCCTTCGAGAAGAGCGCGGCAACAAGCGCCGCACCGGGGACGTTCATGATGTGCCGCAACAGAAGAATCGTCCGAGCTGCTAACGTCGCTCTAAGAAGTTGCTAACCTCTTTCTTAGGAGAACGCCCGTTGCACCGGAGACTCGGGTTCGGCGATGACGACTCATTGCGACTTTGCTTCGACCTGGAGATCACACTGCTTCGCGATGATCCTTGTTTGTGAGAGCCAGTCCCGGGCCGATCCGTCGGGGCGGCGCTATCGGCGGGAGGCGGGCGCGAGGCGCGCGAGCTCGGCTGCCCAGCCGAGGTGGACGTGAATCTCTCTCCAGACGGATTCCGATCCGCTCCGGACGAAGACGAAACGCCTTCCATCCCGCGACACGTCGTAGTTGCGCAACGGTGCGGTCTCGAGCTCGAACGGCGCTTCGAAGAGGACCCGCGCGGGCCCCGCCTGGAAGGAGTGCTCCGACGAGGTCTCCAGGACGAGGATTCTTCCGCGGCGTACGAAGAAGAGCTCGCGGCCGGCCCAGGCCGGATAGGCGCCCCCCTCGGACGTGGCCTGCAGCGCGCCCGCCGATCCCGAGGCGGGCCGCACGAAAACCTGGTCGACTCCGCCGGCCGGCGCCGTGTACGCGATCCAGCGGCCGTCGGGTGAGAAGACCGGATCGTAAGCGCCCCGCTGGAATAGCCGCTCGTCCCTCTTCCCCTCCACCGTCAGGAGCCAGACGTCGGTACTCGGAAAGCCGCGGGTGACGGCGAGCGTCCGGCCGTCCGAGGACCAGTCCGACGGGATATCCGGGCGCCCCCCGGACCCGATCTGCTCCTCCGTCCCGCTCCCGTCCGTGTTTCTGGAAAAGACCGACTGCCGGTCGCGCGACGTCGCCAGGGCGACCCGCTTCCCGTCGGGGGACCAGGCGGCGTGCGCGCCCAGGTTCCCGAGGGTCAGTCGCGTCAGCGCTCCCGTCGCGATGTCGCACATCCAGATGTCATCTCCGTGGCCTCGCCCGTCGCCGATGGTCACGGCCACCCGTCTGGCGTCGGGGGAGAAACGCGGCGTGTGATAGGGACGGGCAGGCAGCGGCAGGGTCGTCGGCGCTCCATTGCGGTCCACCAGGACGAGGCTCCGGTCGCCGAGACCGGCCGAGCCGGAGAGGAAAGCGAGCGTTCCGTCGGCCGCGACGGCGAAGAAGGCGACACCGCTCGATCGGTCGCCACTGACCGGCTCCGTCAGCCTTACCGGCTCTCCCTTCAACTCGCCCCGCTCGGCGTCGAATCCGACGGCCGCGAGCGAGCCGGCGCGATAACAGAGAAGGTAGCCGCCCTTCACGTAGCGGCCCATGCTCGCCTTCTCGAGGAGCGGACGGATCGCGCGCGTCTTCGGGTCGAAGAGGGCGAGGCGGGCGTCATCGAAGTTGTCCGGGTTCTCGAGCGTTCCGATCGTGAAGAGGACCGCCCCTCCCGGCAGGACGGAGGGCCAGCGATGCGTTCGCTCGGCCTTGCCCGTGTCCGGGTTCGTCAGGACCTCGGGCTGGCCTCCCCGGGCCGCCACGCGCCGCAGCCCCGAGGTAAAGTCGGGAGCGAAGACGATCGTGTCGTCGGAGAGCCAGACGGCGCCGCGCGGCGAGGCGGCGTCGCCGAGCGTCACGGCAACGCCGCCTTCCGACGGCACCTTCTTCAACTTCCCCTCCGCGAAGAATCCGATCCAGCGGGAATCCGGCGAGAAGAAGGGACTCAAGGACCCCTCCGACCCCGCGACCGCCTTCGGCTCCATCTGGTCCACCGAGCGCAGGAAGAGCCTCCGGCCGTCGCCCCGGTCCGAGACGTAGACGAGCTTCCGGCCGTCCGAGGAGAGATCGAAGACCGGCAGATCGTCGAACGGAATCCGATCGGCCTCGGAAACCGCCACGGCGAGGCGGCTCAAGCGGTCGGGCGCGGCGGGCGGCTGGCGCAGAGCGCGCCACCAGCCGGCGCCCGCGAGCGCGGCGGCGATGGTCGCCGCGACCCAGGGCAGGACGCGCGCGAGACGGCGCGGCGCGGGAGGAGCCGGAGCGACCTCGTCCGGCGTTTCGTCCATCGTGATCAGGACGTCGGCGATGTCGTGGAAGCGATTCCGGGCGTCCCGCTCCAGGCAGTGCTCCAGGCCGCGCCGCACGGCGGCGGGCGTCGAGGCCGGCAGCGCGCTCCAGTTCGGGTCCTTCGCCAGCACCGCCGCGAGCGTGTCGGAGACCGTCTCGCCCGGAAAGGCGCGGCGGCCCGTCAGCATCTCGTAGAGGACGGCGCCGAAGGCCCAGATGTCCGCGCGCTTGTCCGCCGGCCTTCCGCGGGCCTGCTCGGGACTCATGTACGCCGCCGTCCCCAGGATCACGCCACCCTGCGTCAGGCCAGCGGTCACCGTAGGAATTGCCGTGGGGCTTCTTACCACCATGGGATGCCCTGTCGCGGCCGCTTGCTCTCTTTCGGCCGCGGCGAGCGGCCGCTCAAACGCCTTCGCCAGTCCGAAGTCGAGGACCTTGACCTGGCCGCCAGGCGTCAACTTCACGTTGGCGGGCTTCAAGTCCCGATGCATGATCCCGCGCTCGTGCGCCGCCTGCAGGGCCGCCGCGATCTGGCGCGCGACGTCGAGCGCCTCCGCCAGCGAGAGCGGTCCCGAAGCCAGCCGCTCCGCGAGCGTTTCGCCTTCGACGAGCTCGAGAACGAGAGCCTCGACGCCGCTCGATTCCTCGAGGCCGTAGATGGCGGCGATGCTCGCGTGATTGAGGACGGCCAGAAGCTGCGCCTCGCGCCGGAACCGCGCCAGCCGCTCGGCGTCCGTCGCCAACGAGGCCGGCAGCACCTTGATTGCGACGTCCCGCCCGAGCTTCCTGTCCCGCGCCCGGTACACCTCTCCCATCCCGCCCGCGCCAAGAGGCGAGAGGATCTCGTACGGGCCGAGACGGGTCCCGGAGGAAAGTGTCATCGGATGACGGCGAAGAGGATTCTATGCCCGCCGACCTGCTGCTCGCGCTTGCCCAGCACAGAGGTCCGCGGAGTGCACAACCTCTCCGGAGGGAAACGTTT
>DATIRW010000156.1:0-9057 GCA_035469365.1 Thermoanaerobaculia bacterium | reverse complement strand
CTCGACAACAGCATCGCCGAAATCACATTGCCTCCAAGCGCCACCACGGCGATCCAGAACATGATGCCGGTGTGGATTTCGACAGGGTTCCGGAAGCGGCGGACCGCCTCGTAGCCGACGTAAAGCGCCACGAGGAGAAGGACCTGCGCGTTGACGAAGGCCGCGAGGATCTCCGCCCGATAGAGACCGAAGGTGTGACGCCCCGTTGGTGCCCGGCCCGCGAGAGTGAGCGCGGCGTAGGCCAGGAGGAGGGCGGCGATGTCGGCGAACATGTGCGCCGCGTCCGCGAGGAGCGCGAGGCTGTGCGAGGCGATCCCTCCCGTGACCTCGAGGAGCAGGATTGCGAGCGTGACGGCGATTGCGCCACGCAGCCGGCGCTTGCGGGTCTCTCTCTCGTTCTCCGAGGGGTCCGCTCCAGGGTCGGCGGCGCCGGCCGGTCGGACGACCGTCATGGCTCGGGCAGACGCTCCACCTCGACCCGGGCGTCGTTGAAGCAGGCGCCCGCGCCCAGGTCCGTCAGCGTATCCGGCGCGAGCGCCGTCGGGCCCGTGCCCGACAGCGTGTTGTGCCGCCAGAGGCCCTTGGAGAGCAACACGACTCCCTCGCGCAGGGAGGGGTTGTGGCGCGAGAGACATCGGACCTCCCCCAGCGCATTGAAGACGCGGACCCGGTCCCCGTCGGCGATGCCCCGGGACGTAGCGTCCCGCGGCGCCATTTCGAGCGGCACCTGCTCCCGGTGCAGCTCCCCGAGAGTCGAGCTGATCGTCCGGTCGGTGCCCGGCGAGATCAGCGCGAGCGGGTATTGCGAGCTTTCCGGATCCGGGCGATACGCGTAGAGCCCGCCGGGCGCCTCGCGGTCGAGGGCCTCGGGCACGAGGTGAATCTTCCGGTCGGGCGTGAGCGGGAACGTGTCCACGAACTGGACCGGCGCGGGATTGCCGCCGGGAAACGCAATGCCGTCGGAGTCGAGCGCCTGCCGGATCGCCTCGCCGGACGGGCGGGCCCGCAGGATCGCTTCCTTCATCTCCGTCGCCGATTCGGGGTCATCCGGACGGGAGAGTCCCGCTCTCCTCGTCAGCTCGTTGAACACCTCATGGTTGGGCCGCGACTCGCCGACGGGCCGGATGACCGCCGCCGCCTCCTGAAGCACCATCGCTCCGTACCCGCGCGACATCTCGTCTCTCTCGAGAAACGTCGTCCCGGGGAGCACGACATCGGCATAAAGCGCCGTGTCCGTCATCACGGGATCGAAAACGACGGTGAAGAGGTCCTCGCGCGAGAGCCCCGCGCGCACCTTCTCCTGGTTCGGCATCGTGGCCAGCGGGTTACAGTTGTAGACGAAGAGCAGGTCCACGGGAGACCCACGATCGAGCAGCGACTCGCCAAGCAGATTCATGTTGATCTCGCGCGTGGAAGGCGCGCGAAGCTCTCCCGCTCCCGCCGTCGCATCGAGGTCCCAGGCCTTCGAGTTGCTCAGGGTGTATCCGCCGCCGCGCACTCCGAATTTTCCGGCCACCGCCGGAAGCGCCAGGACCGCGGCAACGGCGGAACCGCCGTTGCGGTTGCGCTCGAGTCCCCACCCGCACCGGAGCGCCGTCGGGCTCGATTGCGCGTACATCTGCGCGAGCTCCTCGATCTGCCGGGCGGGCACGCGGGCCGTCCGGGCCGCGGCGTCGAGCGTCCATGGCTCTGCCCGCCGGCGCAACTCGTCCGCTCCGACGGCGTGGGTCGAGAGGAACTCGCGATCGGCGTGCCCGTTCTCGAAGAGCCACCGGATGAGCGCGAGGGCGAGCGGAAGGTCGGTTCCCGGGTGCGGCGCGAGGTGCAGGTCCGCGCGCTCGGCCAGGCGCGTCCGGCGCGGGTCGACGACGGCGACAAGCGCTCCCCGGCTCTGCGCCTCCAGGATGTAGGGCACCAGGTGAATGCCGGAGACGGAGGGATTCACACCCCAGAGAACCACGAGTTTGGAATGCCCGTAGTCCTGCAGGGCGATCCCCGGCATCGTGCCGTAGAGTCCCGCCACGGCGCGTCCCGACGGGGCCGCGCAGACGGTGCGGGCCATCCGTGAGGCGCCGAGCCGGTTGAAGAGGCGCGCGTCCGAGGTATTCTGAGAGAGGTACCCGTTCGATCCTCCATAGTAGAAGGGAAGGATTCGCTCCCCCTCTCCCCGCGCCGCCAGGCTCGTCATGCGGGACACGACGAGGTTCAGGGCTTCGTCCCACGAAACGCGCCGGAAGCGCCCCTCCCCTTTCCGCCCCTCTCTTACTCCGGGATAGCGGACGCGGTGAGTTCCGTGGACGTGCTCGGGAAACCGACGCACCTTCGAGCAGATGAAGCCGGCGGTGACCGGATTGACGCGGCTCCCTCCCACTTCGACGACCTGCCCGTCCTCGACGCGGACCGCGAGGCTGCAAGCGTCCGGACAGTCGAGGGGACAGACGGAGGGAAGGAGTTCTGTTGGCCCTACCGTTGCCATGCCTTCATTCTAGTGCCGGGAAGGGGGCCCATCCTGTCATCCTGAGAGCTCCTCAGAATGACAAAGGAACCGAGCACCGAACACAACGTTATCTGAACGAATCCGAAAATACGAGGAGGCGCCCTTTCTTCGGATCGCAGACGAAAACGTTCCCGTTCCCGTCGGAGACGACGCAGTGCGCGCCCGGCGCCGTGGGTTTCGTGCCGAGGAGCGACAGCTTCCCCGCGGGGGACACACCGAGGACGGCCATCGTCGCGCTCTTCGCGCCGGGAAGGTACAGGTGCGAGAGCTTCACGTCGTAATCGATGACGTCCACGCCGCTGCCGGAGCGCGCGGAAGACAGCTCCTTGCCGGTCGCAACATCCAGGACGACGGCCTTTCCTTCCGAACAGGCGGCGAAGAGAAAGCCGCGAGCCTCGTCGAGGGCCAGTCCGCGGGATCCCTTGCAGCCGTTGTTCCACGTCGCCGCGATCCTCCGCGCCTTGACGTCGATCGCCACGGTCTTCCCGTTCCAGAGGTGAGTGTAGGCGCGGCCGCGCCGCGCATCCACGGCGAGCGACTCCGGCCCGCCTGGGACGGAGAGGAACCCGTCATGCACCGCCGCCGGCGGGATCCCGGTCAGAAGATGGAAGATCTCGATCCTCTCGGAGTCCGGCTCGGTGACCCAGACCTCTCCGGACGGCTCCACGTATCGCACGTAATCCGGAGCGCCGCCGAGCCTCGATCGGGATACGATGCGCGGGCCGGCCGGGTCGATGATGGCGAGCAGGCCGGATGTCCGGTCCGTTGCGAAGACCCAGCCCCTCCCGCTGTCCGCCGAGGTCACTCCGTCATCGTGCCCTCCCCCGTATTCCTTCTTCGCGCTGAACCCCTCGACTGCCGTCAGATTCCGGGTGGCCGGATCCAGGAGCACGAGAGTTCCCGTCCGCCCGGCCGGAACGAGGATCTTCCCCAGGGAGACGGAGAAGCGCAGATCGTCGAAGCCGACCCCTGCCGACCCTCCCGGGATCTCGATCGCGGCCGGGGCGGCAGAAGCCATCGCTCCGAAGAACAGCAGGGCCGCCGACCGGAGCCTCATCGCGTCACCTCGCCGCGGAGTGTAAAGCAATTGCTATACCGGACAATCAAGTGCTATATGACGGCCGTGCGCCGATCCTCCAGCCGGAAGCCAGCCCCCGGGCGCGGCCGCGAAGGGGCGCGTGCCTGGTACCTCCTCATCCACCAGCTCCCTCCCGAGCCCCTCTACCTCCGCGCGAAGATCCGCCAGCGCCTGACGAGGGTCGGCGCGGTGGCCTTGAAGAACGCCGTTTACGTCCTGCCGCGGCTTCAGGACTGCCTGGAGGACTTCGAATGGCTGGCCCAGGAGGCGATCGCAGGCGGAGGCGAGGCGCACGTCTGCGAGGCCTCTTTCCTCGAGAAAGAGACCGATGCGGCGCTCGTCGAGCGCTTCCGGAAGGAGCGCGACTCCGACTACGCGGCCCTCGCCGGGTCGATCCGCGAATGGAGCCGCAAGGCCGGGCGCAGAAGCGGAGCCAATCCGCCGGAGGAGGACCTTCCCGCGCGCCTGGCCCGCTCCCGCAGGCGCCTGGAAGAGATCACGCGCGTCGATTTCTTCCAGGCCGCGGGGCGCAGGGAGGTCGAGCGCCTGGTCGAATCCCTGGAGCGCCGAGCCGAGCCGCGCAGGGATCCGTCCCTTCGCCGGCCGCGCGCCTCCTCGCTGACCAACCGGACCTGGGTGACGCGCAAGGACATCCAGGTGGACCGGATCGCCTCCGCCTGGCTCATCCGCCGGTTTCTGGACGCCCGGGCGCGGTTCCGGTTCATCGATCCGAAGCGCGAGACGGCCCGGCCGGGGGAGGTCACATTCGACATGGTCGGAGGCGAGTTCACGCACGAGGCCGACCGCTGCACGTTCGAGACCCTGCGCCGCCGCGCAGGCGTCAAGGATCCGGTGCTCGCTCCGATCGCGCAGATCGTCCACGAGATCGACCTGAAGGACGGAAAGTTCGGGCGCCCTGAGACGCGCGGGATCGAACGGATCCTCACGGGGATCTTCCATGCCTGCTCCCGCGACGAGGAGCGCCTGGACAGGGGCTTCGCCCTCTTCGACGAGCTCTACGGGTCCTTTCGCAGGAAACCAAGGGAGGCCAGGACATGAAACATCTCAGGATCGCGGCGTCGCTGCTCCTGCTCCTCGGCGCACACGGTGCCAGTGCGCAAGGGGCCGGCTGGGAGGCGGTGGATAAAGTCTTCGGGCAGGCGGGCAAGGACATGCCCGGCGATGTGCATCGATTCGGATGGCCCCGTTCGGACCTCCACGTGATGATTGGCGACGTGCGCCTCGAGCCCGCGCTCGCCCTGGGCTCCTGGGGCGCTTTCAAGAAGATCGGCGCCGGAAGCGAGACCATCACGATGGGGGACCTCGTTCTGCTCGGCCCCGAAGTGGATCCGGTCATCGGAGAGTTGCAGGCCGGGGGCTTCGAGGTCCTCGCCGTCCACAACCATCTGATCGGCGAAACGCCGCGCGTCGTCTACGTCCATTTCCACGGTCATGGCGACGCCGCCGCCCTGGCGGGCACGCTCAAGGCCGCCCTCGCCAGGACGAAGACCCCGGCCGCTTCGGGCAAGGCTCCAGCGAAACCGACGGCCGTCCAGGACGGAACGTTCGCGAAGCTTCAAGACGCTCTCGGCCGCAAGGGGACGATGGCGGGCGCCGTCCTCCAGGTCGGTGTGCCTCGCGCGGAGCCGATTCAGGACGGAGGCATGGAGGTCCCCGCGAGCATGGGCATGGCCAACGCGATGAACTTCCAGACGGTGGGGACGCGGGTCGCCACGACGGGAGACTTCGTTCTGATCGCCGACGAGGTCAACCCCGTCATCCGGGAGCTGCGCGGCCACGGCCTCCAGATCACCGCGCTCCACTCGCACATGCTGCGCGAGAGCCCGCGGCTCTTCTTCATGCACTTCTGGGGACTGGATACGCCCGAAAAGATCGGCGAAGGATTGAAGGCCGCCCTCTCGAGAGTCGCTACGAAGTAGCCGATCACTCGTACCGGAGCGCCTCGATCGGATCGAGAAGCGCGGCCTTGCGCGCGGGGTAGAACCCGAAGAAGACGCCGATGAGCGCCGAAAAGAGGACGGCGATGACGACCCACTGTGGCGGGATGATCGTCGGCCAGGAGAGTGCGCGAGAGAACACCATCGACGCGGCGACGCCGACGATCGCTCCAACGGTTCCCGAGAGCGAGCTCAGCACGAGCGCCTCCATCAGGAACTGGGCCTGGACGTTCTTCTTCGTCGCCCCGACGGCCATGCGGACGCCGATCTCCCGCGTGCGCTCGGTCACGGTTACGTACATGATGTTCATGATCCCGATGCCTCCGACAAGGAGCGAGACCGAGGCGATCGACAGCAGCAGCACGGTGAACGTCCTGCTCGTCTCCTCCTGGGCCTGGAGCATCTCCTCGGGAGCTCGGATGTTGAAGTCGTCGGGCGCGCCGGGGCGCAGGTGGTGGCGCTGGCGCAGGAGCGCGGTGATCTGCGTCCGCGCCGGCCGGATCGCGTCGGGCGACACGGCGGAGCAGAGGATGTCGTCGAGCCACGAGATCCCCTTGATCTTGCGCTGCGCCGTCGTCCAGGGGATCATCAGGAAGTCGTCCTGGTCCTGGCCCGTGGCGCTCTCCCCCTTGGGCTTCAGGGTCCCGAGCACCCGGAACGGCTGATCGCGGAGCCGGATGGACTTGCCGATCGGGTCTTCGTCTCCGAAGAGCTGCCCGGCAACGGTGTGGCCGAGGACGCAGACGTTCGCCCCCGTCGCCACGTCCTGCTGCGTGAAGCACGTTCCGCTCGCGAGCGCCCAGCGGCGGATGGAGAGGTACTCCGGCGACACCCCCCGGTACACCGTGTTCCAGTTCGTATTGCCGTAGATCACCTGGATCCGCGAGTCCACCTGCGGGGAGGCGCTCTTGATCAGCGGAACGGCCTCCAGGATCGCCTTCGCGTCCCTGGCGGTCAGGGTCTTGGTGGCGCCGGTGCCGGTCCGCACGCCCTGGAGGTTGCGGCTGCCGGCCTCGACCCAGACGAAGTTGTCTCCGAGGTTCTGGAGCTGCTCGCGGATCCGGCTCGACCCGCCCTCCCCGATCGCCACGGTGCAGATGACCGCGGCGATCCCGATCGTGATGCCGAGCATCGTAAGCGCGGTGCGCAGCTTGTTGCGCGCGAGAGCCGACAGGGCGACCGGAAGAACGGAAGATAAGTCCATGCCGCGCCCGCGAGCTTACGCTCACCGCACCGGGCCGGCAACGCGGCATGCCGGAATTCGTATAATCGTCGATTCTGTTTGCCATGACGCCATGTCCCTGACGGTCGCCAGCGCCCGCGGGAAGGTCCTCGTCGTCGCAGGGGCAGCCGTCGTGCTCCTGGCCGGCGCAGGCCTCCTGCGCCACGGCTCCGGAAAGCCGAGATACCTGACGCTGCCCGTCAAGCGCGGACCCCTGACGGCAACGGTGGAGGCGACCGGCACGATCAATCCCCTAACGACGGTTCCCGTCGGGTCGTCCGTGTCCGGGACCGTCAAGTACATCTTCGCCGACTTCAACTCCCGCGTTCGAGCCGGCCAGGTCCTGGCTCAGCTCGATCCGCAGATCTTCGAAGCGCAGGTCGCGACAGCGCGCGGCAACCTGAAGAACCTCGAGGCCGGCCTCGACGTGGCCCGGGCGGCCATCCAGGTCGGCGAGGCCAACGTGTCCAAGCTCCAGGCCGACCTCGACTATGCCCGCGCCAACGCCAGCCGCATTGCCGACCTCCATGCTCAGGGGCTGGTTCCCGTGGATCAGAGGGACCTGACGCAATCGAGCCTGGCCCAGTCCGAGGCGGCGGTGCGCGCGGCGCAGGCCCAGGTCGTCCAGGCCCGCGCCCAGTTCCAGCAGGGCATTGCGCAGGTCGAGGCCATGAAAGGGGCGCTCGATCAGGCGGAGACCAATCTTCGCTACACGACCATCCTCTCGCCGACGGAAGGCGTCGTCGTGGCACGCAACATCACCGTGGGCCAGTCCGTCGCGGCATCGCTCCAGGCGCCGAACGTTTTCACCATCGCCCAGGACTTGAAGCGCATGCAGGTCTACGCCAAGACGGACGAATCGGACACGGGCTTCATCCGCGTCGGCGCGGAGGCCTCGTTCCAGGTGGATGCCCTCCCCAACGAGACTTTTCGGGGGCGTGTGAGCGCCGTCCGCCTGAATGCCTACGCGGTTCAGAACGTCGTGACCTACGACACGATCATCGACTGCGAGAACCCCGAGGAGAAGCTGCTGCCCGGAGAGACCGCCTACGTTTCGATTCCGACCGGCCATGCCGAGAATGCCCTCCAGATTCCCAACGCGGCCATGACCGTCAGCCCGCCGGTCGCCCCCGACGATCTGGAGAGGCTCTACAAGGAGCGCCGCATTCCGCCGGCCGCCTACACCTCGCACGCCGGCGGCCAGCAGGTCGTCTGGCGCCTCGCTCCCGGAGACCGGATCGAGCCCGTCGCGGTCAAGGTTGGGATTTCCGACTACGCCTTTTCGCAGGTCCTCGAGGGAGGCCTGAAGGAGGGCGATCTCCTCATCACCGGAGTCGCCGGGGCCTCGGGCTCCGGGTCACAGTCGAAGGCTCCCATCCCGGGCCGCGCGCCGGCGGCGAAACGGTAGTCGCCGATGACATCCGCCAGCAAGCGCCGTCGGGTACGCCTCCGCTTCTCCCGGGCCTGCGTGATCATCCTGGCCGCCGCGTGCGCTGGCGCTGCCGGCGGCGCGACGCCTCCCGCTCCGTCTGACGAGTTCTTCATCGTTTCCTCTGTTGACGCCTCGAAGAGCACGCTGGTCCTGAAGAGGCCGACCGAAGTGACTCTGACCATGCGGGTCACCGAGAAGACGCGTTGCCGTTCTGAGGACAGCAAGCCGATCCGGTTCACAGACCTGCGCGCCGGCGACACCATCTTCGTCGAGTCGGAGCGGAACTCCTCCGGTCAGTCTGTCGCCTCCAGCATCCGCAAGGGCCCGATGACGGTCGAGGAACTCCGCCGGCGTTCCCTTCGCTTCTGAGCCGCGCTCCGCCCGCCCCCGAAAGAGAACTATCAGTTGACACAAGAATCTAGCAGTTGATATGACAGGCACGGGAGGCGCCGGCCGGTGAGATGGGTCACGCGTAAACGCATCCACGTCAACCGCACGGCGACCGGATGGCTCATCCGGCGCTTCCTGGATCCCGGGGCCGAGATCCTCTTCGTCGAGCGGGAGCAGGTCGCCGGCGTGCAGGACAGGGAAGGAGCGATCGGTTTCGACGCGCCCGGCGCGACGTACCCGCATCGCGACGAGCGAGGCCGCTGCTCCTTCGAGGCGCTGCTCGACGAAAGGCTGCCGGACGATGAGGCTCTCCGAAGCCTCGGCCGGATCGTCCACGGCGCCGACTTCCCCGCCGAGATGGAAGTCACCCGGGAGTCGGCCGGCCTCTGGGCCATCAGTCAGGGATTTACCGACGTCGGGAAGGACGACGCCGACATCCTCGCGCGGGCGTCCTTCCTGTACGACTCGCTCTACGCGCAC
>DATIRW010000155.1:0-7073 GCA_035469365.1 Thermoanaerobaculia bacterium | reverse complement strand
GATATGTCCCGTTCGGTGTAGGAGTCGGGCACGTACCAGGTCTTCGTGCGCAGATGCCGGCAGAGCAGGGGGTCGGGCTGGCGGGTTCCGTCCTTGATCGCCTTCGCGAAGCGCGCTATCGGGTCAGCCATCAGGGCAGTTGTGAGTTGTCAGTTGTGAATGACCGAGCCCTGTTCACAATTCACGGTTCACAATTTCACTATGCCAGGATTTCACGCAGGGCGCGCTCCAGGGTGACTCTGGCCAGGCGCACGCGGAAGGCATTCTGAGCGAGCGGCTTGGCGGTCGACACGGCGACTTGCGCGGCTTTCGCGGCGATCTCGGGACCGGCCTTCGCGCCGCGCAGAACCGCCTCGGCTTCCGGCGAGCGGTGAGGAGTATCGCTCATGGCATCTGACGACCAGGAGCAGGATATCCGAAGAGACGGCTCCGGTATCAAGGGACCGGCTGAGGGAATCGGGCGATCTGCGATCGGTTGATCGGGTGATCATGGCCCCGGTCAATCACCCGATGGCTCGATCACCCGATCAGTTGGCGGTAGTCCTCCGGAGTATCGACATTCTGGACGACACCCTGGTCCTCGACAGGGACCTCGATCAGGGCCTCCGGTCTCATCCGCCAGAGATGACGGAGACCCTCCCGCGGCGGGATCTTCTCGATCGAAGGAAGCAGGTCCCGGCCGATGAGCGCGGGATGGCCGCGGCGCGAGCGGTAAGAGGGAAGAAGCGCGCGAGCGGGATCCGCGCGGCGAGCCAGGAGCTCGATCGTTGCGAGCGAGACAGCCGGATGGTCGGCAGGCCAGATGAAGACGGCCCGGATCTCGGGGGAGAGCGCCTCGAGACCCAGACGGATCGAGATGATCATCTCTTCTTCCGAATGAGCATTGATCAGGACACGGGCACCGGCTCGATTCGCGCGCTCGGCCGCCTCCGGGAGATCCGGCCGAAGGACGGCTACGATATCCGTGATGCCGGCCGATGCGAGGGTTTCGAGGATCGTCTCCAGGAGGGTCGAGCGGCCGTAGGGGAGAAGGATTTTCTCCTGCCCCATCCGGCGCGAGAGGCCGGCTGCCGGCACGACCGCGGCGAGCGTCATTTTTTCTTGGCCGCGACCGCCGTGGGACTCGCCGCCGACTCGTGGACGAGCGCCTGCAACCACCGCCGGCCGGCCTCCAGTCTGTCGATCGCTCGGCGGCGGGCCTCGAGGCGGAATCCCGCCGGCGCGGGGGCCGAGCGCAGCCGCCTCAGGTCCTCGCCGAGCGACCTGTCCAGAGCGAGGAGAGCGGCGCGCCGTTCTCCCTGCGGCAGGATGTCCAGGAATGCGACGCGGGCGAGGAGGGGGTCCTTGCTTCGCGGCTGGACCGGGGCGGCGAGCCAGGAGCGCAGCTCCCTTCTCCCGGCGGCGGTCACGCGGTAGAGGTTGCGGCGAGGCCCTCCCCGGGGGCCGAGGACCTTCAAGTGCACTTGCCCGGCCCTCCTCAGGCGAGCCAGGGCGGGATAGATCTGGGAAAACTCCGCCCGCCAGACATGATCGAGTTCCTCGCGCATGGCGCGCTCGAGATCGTATCCGGTCCGCGGTTGGTCGCAGAGAAGACCCAGGAGGATGTGAGGAAGCGACATTCGAGAACTATATAAAAATAGATATAGCCGCGTCCTCTTTAGGAGTCACAGGGGAAGGGAAACTTCAAAAAGCAAGAAAAAAATCGGGGGCCCGCAGGCCCCCAAGAATTCCAAGCAGTAAATCGTAAACTACTGATTTACTTCTTCTTTTTGCCGCCCTTCTTCGCTTTCTTCGCGGCCTTCTTCT
Source organism: Thermoanaerobaculia bacterium (assembly GCA_035469365.1). Lineage (GTDB taxonomy): Bacteria > Acidobacteriota > Thermoanaerobaculia > UBA5066 > Gp7-AA6 > JAWOLE01. Next base: position 5,267 of record DATIRW010000155.1, on the reverse strand, counting down.
TGGTAGCCATCATGTCACCTCCCTCCCGACAGCTGATTGACAGCCTTGGGGCGAGGTGCTAATTTTGCCGCCCCCTCGCAGGGGCGTATCCCCTTCAGTCTGTCGCTGCCGATTGATTGACGGGTCATACGTTCTTCAATCGCCGGGTGGGCCACAACCCATCCGGCGATTTCATTCTAAGGACTTCCTTCCGCGACTCAACAAAAACCTGTCTCACTGGTTGCGCTCATTCTCGGCGCACCCGCCCCGGATGTCAAGCGCCGCGGACTCCCGACTATGATCCTCGTATGGACTCGGACTCGATCACGGTCGCTCACAGTCCGGACTCCGACGACGCGTTCATGTTCTACGCGCTGGCGGAGGGACGCGTGGAGACGGAAGGTCTCTCCTTCACGCACGAGCTCGCCGATATCGAGAGCCTGAACCGCCGGGCGCTCGCCGGAGAGCTCGCCGTGACGGCGGTCTCCTTTCATGCCTACGCTCATCTGGCCGATCGTTACCTCCTGCTTCCGCACGGGGCCTCCTTCGGCGACGGGTACGGGCCGGTCGTCGTGGCGCGGCGGCAGGTCTCCCGGGAGGAGATCGCGCGGGGCGGCGCCGCGGTTGGCTCTCCGGGAAGGTTGACGACCGCGGCGCTGGCGCTCTCCCTGTGGGCTCCCGGAGTCACGACGGAGATCCTCTCCTTCGACGCGATCCTCCCGGCGGTTCTCGAGGGGCGGCTGCCCGCGGGAGTGCTCATCCACGAAGGGCAGCTGAGCTACCGGACGGAAGGACTGACGGAGGTCGTGGATCTGGGCCGGTGGTGGAAAGAAGAGACCGGCCTGCCGCTCCCCCTTGGCGGCAACGTCGTCCGGCGCGACCTCGGCCCGGATACGATCGGCCGGATCTCCCGCTCCCTTTCGCGCTCGATCGAGTACGGCCTGGACCATCGCGAAGCGGCCCTCTCGCACGCCATGCGCTACGCGCGGGGCCTCGACCGTTCGACCGCGGACCGCTTCGTCGGGATGTACGTCAACTCCTGGACCCGGAGCTATGGGCCGGAGGGGCGCCGGGCCGTGCAGGAGCTCTTAGACCGGGGCCATCGTGCCGGTCTCATTCCGGCGGTAACGGCGGAGTACGTGGAGTAAGGCGAAGGTGTCAGGGTGAAGGTGTCAGGGGAGATGCAGGTATCAGGTGTCAGGTATCAGGTCTCAGGTTGGGGCTATGCTCCCGTCCCTGACACCGGGCGCCTGATACCTGACACCTGTTTTTCCCTGGTACCTCTCACCTGACACCTTTCGATTGCCCGAATGAAAACAGAACGTTTCACGGTGCCTGTCCTAGCGCTACACCTGGCGGCGCTCTCCCTGGCGATCGGGCCGCCGGTGTTCTTCGCACTGGCTGTGGCTCCGGCGTCCTTCCGGATTCTGCCGACGCGGGACCTGGCGGCGAGCCTCCAGAGCCCCATCCTGACTGTGGCCTGCCGGCTCGCGGAGGGAAGCTTCGCGGTGCTCTTCCTCACGTCCTGGCTCCTGGGACGATGGTGGGAGGCGGCGCGGCTGACGCGGACCCTCGCCACGCGCGCCGCGATCCTCGGCATGATCACGGCAGTGGTCATCGAGAGCCTGCTGATTCCGCCCATGGACAAGATCCGGACGGAGGCCGGTCTGCTCGATACGCTGCCCGTGACCGATCCTTCGCGAATCCTGCTCGCGCGCTACCACCGTCTGGCAACCGGCTTCTTCTCCGCTGGACTCGTCGCCGCCCTCGTCATCCTCCTGGCGACCGTTCGCCTGATCGCCGCGCGACGCAGCGCGCCTCCCGCGCCAGCGCCCCGTCCGACCGTGCCCAAGCTGATCGACCTCAGCGACCTCTGATCGCCGGGATTCAGATGGTAGGTCCCTACCACCTGCGACCACCACCACCTATGAGGTATGGCGCCGCACCGCCGAGACGACCAGCCACACGCCGGCGGCGACGAGCAGCCACGGCCAGAGAAAGCCGAGGCGCTCGAAGAGGTCGGTGAGGTTCACCTGGCGCGCGAGGGCGGCGCCGGCCGCGGTACCGAGCAGGATCAGGGCCGGCGCGAGCCAGGGACCCCGGCGTTCGTGTCCCGCGGCCTGGTCAAGAGCGGCGATGAGCAGGAAGCCAATGCCCAGACCCGCCAGCAGTGTCGCCCAGCGCGGAAGCCAGGGCTCGAGCGCACTTTGGAGCAGGAACCCGCCACCGAGGCCGAGAAGGACGCCTCCCGGAAGCAGCGGGCCTCGAAAGGAGCGCAGGGCCGAAATGGCCAGGACGATCGCCCCGAGAAGGAGAAGAGTCGGACCGGGTCCGGAAAACGCGACGGACCGGCGCAGGAGAAAAAAGGCTCCGATCAGAGTCAGCACGATTCCGAGCGGCAAGCCTCTCCGGTCGTTCATTGCCTCTCGGTTCCCGATTTCCGATCCCCGGCCCCCGGCTCGGTTTCGACGGGCGTGTCTCCCTCCCACCGGAAGAAGCCTCGCCCCGATTTCTTTCCCGTGAATCCCTGGGCGACCAGCCTGCGCAGGATCGCCGGCGGACGGAACCGCTCCTCGCTCAAATGCGACGCCAGTGTTTCGGCGATCGAGAGCCGGACGTCCAGGCCGACGAGGTCGCTCGTCTTCAACGGACCCATGCGGTGGCCGTAGCCGAGCTCCATCGCGCGGTCGAGATCTCCCGGGCTCGCGACCCCCTCCTCGACCATGCGCATGGCTTCGAGGCCGAGCGCGAGCCCCAGCCGCGACGTGGCGAAGCCCGGAGAGTCGGCGACACGGATGGCCTGCTTGCCGAGCCCTCGCGCGAAGGCGACGGCCGCCTCTTCCGTCTCCCCGGAAGTTTCCGGTGAGCTCACGACCTCGACGAGAGGCATTGCCGAGACCGGGTTGAAGAAATGGATTCCGACAACGCGGTCGGGGCGCCGGGTCGCCCGGCCGAGCGCGGCGATCGAGAGCGAGGACGTGTTCGAGGCGAGCACGGCCTCCGGGGGACAGAGGCGGTCGAGGGACTCGAAGACACGCTGCTTGAGAGGAAGAGACTCGGGCACCGCCTCGATGGCGATCTCCGCGCCGGCTTCCTCTTCCAGCCGATCCAGGATTCGAAGCAGTCCGCCTGCCGCCTCGATCTCCTCGGCGGAGAGCTTTCCTCGCGCGGCCGCGCGCCGCCAGGAAGACTCGATGGAGTCTCTCAGGCGGCCCCGCGCCTCTGTATCCGCCTCGAAGATCGCCGTCTCGAAGCCGGAGAGGGCGCAGAGCCCCGCGATGCCGCGCCCCATCGTGCCGCCGCCCACGACGAGGATCCTTGTGATATTCACCTCGGCGCGATTATATGAACTCGCTTTCACTCAGTGCGTCAGCGCGCCCTGCCGACTGGGAGAAGAGGAGAGCAGGAGACTGGGTGATGCCATCCGATGCCCTCTCCCAGTCTCCCAGTCTCCCAGTCCCCCCGTCATCCAATCAGAGCCGCCGCGTTGGACCAGAGAATCTTCTCCTTGACGGCCTCGGAGAGCGGCAGCGCCAGGAAATCCTCAACATTCTTCCTCATCGAGAGCACCCCCGGGCTGGGGTAGTCGGTCCCCCAGAGGCACTTGTCGGCGAGGTCCTCGAGGCGGGGCAGGTATTCGAGGAGCTTCTTCGGAGGGATTCCGGAGAGGTCGAGATAAACGTTCGCGTGCCGGCGCGCGAGGAAAACGGCCGTCGGCACGAAGAGGGGACGTCCCGCGTGGGCAAGGATGATCGAGAGCCGCGGAAAATCGACGGCGACGTCGTCGGCCGCCATCGGGTCGCTGTATCGGTTGCGCGCACCCGGGAAGATGGAAGTGCCGGTATGGATCATGACGGGGCGGCCCATCGCCTCCGCCGTTGCGTAGATGTCCCGCAGCGCTTCGTCCCCTTCGCGGTAGCCGTTGGCGGCGAAGAGCTGGTGAGGCGGATGGAGCTTCAGCATGCGGATGCCGAGCTCGAAGAGGCGCGCGGTCTCGGAGGCCGCGGCGCGAGTGAAGCGGGGATGGACCGAGCCCACGGCGACGAGCCGGTCCTCGTGCCCGCGGACGAAAGCCGAAACCCAGCCGTTGACCGTCTCGTCGAATCCCATGACGTCGGGCGCCGAGTAGTTGATCAGGGCGACGCGCTCGACCCCCTCTTCGTCCATCAGCCGGAGCAGCTCCACCGGTTCCGCGAGCGCCCGCTCGATGCGCGGCAGATCGCCCCGCGCCGCCGTCATGAGGGTGAGAGCCGCCGGTTTCAACTGCTCCCACGGCTGAACGTGAATGTGACAGTCAAATACGCGCATGGGCCAGGTGTCAGGTTATTAGGTGTCAGGTGAAATGCAGGTGTCAGGTGTCAGGTGCCAGATTTCAGGTGCGGCGCCCGGCCCCCGTCCCTGACACCTGATACCTGGCACCTGAAACCTGCATTTTCCCTGACACCTGTTCCCTGACACCGTCTCCCTACCTAATAGACGTGCGTCAGTCCTACGCGTATCCTGAAGTGCGCCCGGTCTCGCTCTCCCGTCAGCTCCGACCCGGCTCCGGCGAAAAAGATCGTCTGAACACCGATCCGCTGGCGGATCCCCGCCTCGACGGCCAGGACCCTGCTCGCGCCGCGGACCGGATTGGAGCTCACGTCCACGTCGGCCACGAGGAGCGTGTCGCTGCGTCGGTGAGAGTTGATGACCCAGTCGGCGCCGACGATCCCCTCGAATCGGTCGTAGCGCTCCCTGCTTCCGGTCGCTCCCAGGCGCGTCCACAGAAAGTTGCCGTGGACGCGAAACGCCTCGAAGGAACGGGTTGCGAGTCCCGCAAGATGCAGGTCGGTTCCCTTCGAATCGAGCCCCGTGGGGAACTCGACACCCGCGCGTACCGCCAGCGCGGGCCAGTCGGCGGTCTCCGTCTTGAGCTGGTAGAGCGCGTGGAGCACGATGTCGCCCGAGGAGATGCCGCGGTTGGCGTTTCGCCCGGGGCTCGTGACGTAGCGGATGCTGCCTCCCAGCTCCAGTCCCCGCGCCATCCCGTACAGGAGCGAGAAACCGGGGCCGTAGTCGTCCAACCCCTCCTGCCTCACGTTGTAAGTCCAGTCCACGGACCCGGAGAAGGCGCGGAAGGAGACCGGCCGCGCGTCTTCGACGGCGAGGGGGCGGTCGGCCTCGAGATCGCTCAAGAACTGCGCCTTTGCTGTCGCTGTCAACGGCAGAACGGCGAACAGAATGACTTTCGCGATGAGGTGCAGACCGGGAGAGCGAGAGACAGGGAGCCTGAGGGATCCCGACCTGCG
>DATIRW010000154.1:0-6468 GCA_035469365.1 Thermoanaerobaculia bacterium | reverse complement strand
ATCGGGACGAAGACATGCATCCCTTTCTTGCCCGACGTCTTCGCGAAGGAGGCGAGGCTGAGCGCGTCGAGCGCCTCCTTCACCCTCAGGCCGGCCCTGGCCGCGTCCGCGAAGTCGCCGGAGTCCGGATCCAGATCGAAGCAGGCCCAGTCGGGCTTGCGCGGGTCGGCCGCGCGGGAGCCCCAGACGTGCACGGCGATGCAGCCGAGGTTGACGAGAGCAAGTTGCGTCTCGAGCTCCCCGCCCACGACGTAGTTCGTCGTCCCCTTCTCGTGCTTGACCGCCTTCGTCGGCGTGTCCGCGGGCATTCCCGGCGGCTTCTCCTTCTGCACGAAACACTCCCCCTGGATGCCATCCGGACACCGTTCCAGAGAGAGCAGGCGATCCTTCACATACGGCTCCAGCTTCGGAAACACCATCGCGTAGAAGCGCGCCAGATCGAACTTGGTGTATCCCTCCTCGGGCCAGAAGACCTTGTTGGGGTTGGAGAGGCGGAGACTTGATTTTGGATCCTGGATTTTGGATTTTGGATTGGGCGGGGTCATGACTTGACTCCGGGGAGGAAGACTTCGGCGGGCTTCTTGTCGTCGCGCAGGCCCAGGTACACGGGCTGGCGCAGGCGCCGGTCCGCCGTCAGCTCGTGGTACGCGATCTGGGCGACGAGCTTCGGGGCGACCCAGACGGCGCCCTTCTCGCGCGGAGGATTCTTCACGAGCGGGGTCTCCCGCGTCAGCGGGCGCAGCTTCGCGTGCAGGGAGTTTAGGGTCTCATGGTCGAATCCCGTGCCGACCTTGCCGACGTAGACGAGGTCCTTGCCACTGTAGGCGCCGAGAAGCAGCGCGCCGAAGTGCGTCCGCGCGCCGGCCGGCGGCGTGAAGCCGACGATGATGAATTCCTCCTCCTCGTGGACCTTGACCTTCAGCCACCTCGTCGAGCGCCCCTCGACGTACGGGGCCGCGGCATCCTTCGCGACGAGACCCTCGTAGCCCCTCTTCTCCGCTTCCTTGAAGGCGTCGAGGCCGTTGTCCGAGAGCCGGCGCGACGGGAAAAGTCTCTCGGTCTCTCCGATCGCTTTTTCGAGCGCGTCCCTCCGCGCGGGCAACGGCTCTCCGCGCAGGTCCGTTCCGTTGCGGTACAGACAGTCGAACACCATGTAGGCGTACGGCACCTGTCCCTGCTGGAGGAGCTGAAACCGGGAGACGAGCTTCTTATCGAACGCGACGACTTCGCCGTCGAGGAGCAGTGTCCTGTCCCGCAGCGTCCTGACCGCCGCCGTTACCTCCGAGAAAGACTCCGTGCGGTCCTTCGCGTTGCGCGAGAGCAGAGTGATCTTCTTCCCCTCCTTGTACGCCAGGATCCTGTAACCGTCGTACTTCTCCTCGTACACCCACCCCGCCTTGTGGAACGGTTTGTCCACCAGTGTCGCCAGCATCGGCTGGACGCGGAACGGGATGCGGTCGGTCAAGCAGGAGCTCGGTGTTCGGTGCTCGGTGTTCGGTGTTCGGGAGGGATCGAAGAGGCTGTCATTTCTAGCTGCCGCCCTTTTTCGAGTGCCAGACGGATTTCCTTTTCGATTTCTTGGGAGGGGCGATGAGCTTCGGATTCTCCAACATCTTCTCGAGGAGAGAAGGCGGATCGCCGGTCGCGGCTTTCTCCATGTTGCCCCCTTCGTCGCGAGCGATCTCGATCAGGAGACGGTTCGAGACGACCGAATGCGGCTCCTTCTCAGCGATGTCCTCCGAAGACGCGAACTCGTCGCGGTGCTTGATCAAGAGCCATGTCGGCTTCCCCTCCTGGTAGCGGCCGCGCGTGCGGACGATGACCCAGGAGCCGCGAAGCTTCTTTCCGTCGAGCGAAAACTTCAGGTCCCCTTTCTTGAGTGCCGCGTCCACGTCGGGCGACTCGGGCATCCACGCACCGTTGTCCCAGACCATGACGGTGCCGCCTCCATACTCTCTTTCCGGAATGATCCCCTCGAACTTCGCGTACTCGATCGGATGATCCTCGACCTGCATCGCCAGGCGCTTGACGGATGGATCGAGCGAGGGCCCCTTCGGCACGGCCCACGAAAGCAACACCCCGTTCCACTCCAGGCGAAAGTCGTAGTGGAGCGCGGTGGCGCGGTGTTTCTGGACCACGAAGGCGAGCTTTCGGCGGGCCTTCGCGCGCGCCTTCTCTTGCCCCGGCGGCTCCGACGTGACGTCAAAACGGCGTTTCTTCCGATATTCCTTCAACCCCATGAACATCCCTTCGTGCAAGCGCGGTGCCCCGACTCCCTCGCGGTCGAACGCGCCGGTCTGGCGTAGACTGTAAACTCATTCCATGCGAGACATCCTGATGTGGGTCCTCACCGTGGAGGTGCTGGGCCTGGCCTGCCTGCCTCTCCTGCGGGCCTTCTTCGACAACCCCCGGGACGCCGCCCTCCTCTCGCGTCCGGTGGGTCTGGCGCTCGTGGCCTACCTCGGATGGGCGCTCTCGCTGCCAAAGGGCTTGGGTTTCGGGCGGGGAACTCTGCTTCTCGCGCTTGGAGTGGTCGGCGCCGTGTCCTTCCTGGTACGGCGTTCGTTCCGGCGCGCGGGCGGGCCGGCCGAGCCACCCTGGGGACCCGATGAGACGCGTGCCGCCCTCTTTTTCTGGGTGCCGACGGCTGTTTTCATCGTGATCCGCGCGGCCGTCCCCGAGGTCCTCGGGGCGGAGAAGTTCATGGACCTGGCGTTCTTCAACTCGCTCACCCGGTTCGGGGCCATGCCTCCCGTCGATCCCTGGATGTCGGGCCACACCATCAATTACTACTATTGGGGGTACCTGCTCGCGGCCGTGCTCGCGAAGATCTCGGCCGTTCCGACGTTCGTTTCCTACAACCTGGCGGTCGCCACATTCGCCGGCTATTCCTTCGTGGCGGCGGCGTGTCTGGCGCTGCGTCTGTCCGGCGGCCGGCTCGCGGCGGGGGTGTGGGCGGGCATCGGAGCGGTTTTTGCGGGGAACCTGACCGGTGCCCTGGACGCCTGGCAGGCGCCGTTCGCGCGCGACTTCGACTACTGGCACGCCTCGCGTGTCATCGCGTCGGGCAAGACGATCAACGAATTCCCGTTCTTCACGTTCTTCCACGCGGACCTTCATCCGCACCTGCTCGCCTTCCCCTTCTTCATCGCCGCCTTTGCCGCCGCTCACCGCACGATCGAGATTGGGGCTGCGCCTCTGCCGAAACCCTGGAAGGTCGCCGATGTCCTGCGCCAGTTCTGGCCGCCGCTGCTGCTCGCCCTGCTCGCGGGCACGGCCCGCTCCGCCAACAACTGGAACCTGCCGGCCATGGGCCTTCTGCTCGTGTTCACGGGCGTGTTCCGACTCACGCAAGGGCGCCGGCTTCCGGGCATCGGGAACACGCTCTGGGGGGCGATCGTCGGGGCCGGCATGCTGCTTCTCTCGCTCATTCTCTGGCTCCCCTATTCGAGCTCCTATGCCCTGGAGACGCACGGCCTCGGGCGGACGACGATGAAGTCGGACCTCATGGAGTTCCTCGGCGTCTGGGGCATCCTCCTGGCCGCCGGCTATGCGGGCCTCATACCGATCGCGGCCGGTAAGGAAGAGGACGAGCGGTCGCGGCAACGGGCCAATCTCGTCACGGTCGCCCTGGCCGGCGCCTGTCTCCTGGCCGCTTTCTTCACGAAGGCGCCGGCGCTCGTCGCGGTGCTGCCCCTCGCCTTCCTGGGACTGCGCGTCGCCGTCCGCGCCCTTAAGTCACCGGAGCGGAACGGTGATGACCTCTTCACGGTCTTCCTGCTGCTGCTCGGCATCGGCATGGTCGCCGGCTGCGAGTTCATCTACTTCAAGGACAACTACGGGCAAGACAACCAGCGCATGAATACGATCTTCAAGTTCTACCACCAGGCCTGGCCGCTCCTCGCGGTCGCGGTGGCGGTCTTCGGCGAGCGGGCCTGGCGGGAACGGGCGGGCCGGGGCGTCGTCGTCCGGGCGACCCTCGCGGCGGCGATGGTGCTCTCCCTCTTCTACGCCGTCGAAGCCGCCGTCTCGCGCCTGCGGCAGCACGAGGGGGCCGTCTCCCTCGACCTGAGCGGAGCTCTTGTCCGGCGCAACTCCGCGGACGCCGCGGCCATCGCCTGGTTGGATAACCACGCGCCCGGCGGCTCCGTCGTGCTCGAGGCGACCGCAAACCCCTACTCGGAATACGCCCGCATCTCCTCGCATACGGGGATTCCGACGGTGCTCGGGTGGGCCAACCACGAAGGACTCTGGAGATCCAACGACCCCGAGATCGCGGAACGCGCCGCCAACGTCAAGGCCATCTACACCACTCCGGACTCGAGAACAGCCGCGGCCCTGCTCAGGAAATACGGCGTCACGTACGTGGTCGTCGGAGATCTCGAGCGTCGCAGCTATCCCGACGCCGACAGCGTGGGCACGCTCCCCTTCTTGAAGCCGATGATGTCAGGCGGCACCACCGTCTACCAGGTGGTCGGCGCTCCATGACCCGCGCCCGGGTCGTGCGACGGGGTTAGCGAACCGAGGACCATGGAGCCATCGGCCGTTCGCCCGCTGTCCGGATGGGGCCGGTTTCCGGTGGAGACCTGCCGGATCTTCCGGCCCGAGAAGCGGGCCAGCCTGGCAGCCATCCTCGCTTCCGGCGAAGAGCCTTCCTACATAGCGCGAGGTCTGGGACGCAGCTACGGCGACGCCGCCTTGAATCGCGGCGGCGGAGTGATCTGCTTCGAGCGCCTGAACCGCCTGATCGCCTTCGATCCCAAAACCGGTGTGCTGGAGTGCGAAGCCGGCGTCACCTTCGCCGAGATCCTGGACTGTTTCCTGCCCCGAGGCTACTTCCTGCCCGTCACGCCCGGAACCAAGTTCGTCACGCTGGGAGGTGCGATCGCCCACGACGTCCACGGCAAGAACCATCACCGCGCCGGGACGATTTCGAACTTCGTCCTCGACTTCCGCCTGCAGACACCGCAAGGAGACGTGATGACCTGTTCCCCGCGGGAAAATCCCGACGTGTTCTGGGCAACGGTCGGCGGAGCGGGGCTGACGGGTCTTCTCTTGAGCGCCCGCCTCCGTCTCCAGCGCGTCGAGACGGCGTACGTCCTCGTGGACTTCTTGAAGGTCCCGCACTTTGCGGACGCGATCGACGCGATGGCTGAATCCGATCACCTCTACGAGTTCTCAGTGGCATGGATCGACTGCCTCGCCAGAGGAAAGGCCCTGGGCCGATCAGTCCTCATGCGTGCCAACCCGGCCAAACGCGACGACCTGCCCGCCCGCGCCGGCGATCCGCTCTCGCCGCGCCGCCGTTCCGAACGCTCCCTTCCCTTCAACTTCCCGCCCGGGCTCTTGAACCGGTTCACAGTCGGAGCGTTCAACGGCCTCTTCTATGGGCGGCACCGGACGACTTCGGGCCGGCTGGCCGACATCGACAGCTTCTTCTACCCCCTCGACTCGATTCGCGATTGGAACCGGATGTACGGGCGCCGCGGCTTCGTTCAGTATCAGCTCGTCTTCCCCTTCGAGACCGGCCGCGCGGGGCTCGCGGAAGTGCTGGAAAGCGTCAGCGCGTCGGGCCGCGGATCGTTCCTGGGAGTCCTCAAACGCTTCGGCAATGCCAACGCCGGCCTTCTTTCCTTTCCATTCCCCGGGTACACGCTCGCCCTCGATCTGCCCGCGAGCGACGGCCTCGTTCCGTTTCTCACCGGCCTGGACGCGATCGTCCTCCGCCATGGCGGCCGCCTGTATCTGGCCAAGGACGCCGTCACGACACCCGAGAGCTTCGCCGCCATGTATCCCAGACTGGACGAGTTCCGCGCGGTCAAGGCGCGGCTCGACCCCGACAACAGGCTCTCCTCCTCTCAGGCCCGCCGCCTGGGCATCGTCCCATCATGACGCGTGAGACTGCCACGGCGCCCATCCGGGTCGCACCACGCCGGACGGTCCTGATTCTCGGGGCCACCTCCGCGATGGCTCGAGCCGTGGCGGGAGAGTTCGCCCGCCGCGGCTACGACCTCATTCTGGCCGGGCGCGATCCCGGGGAGCTCGACAGTCTCGCCACCGACCTTGCCGTGCGCTACGGGGGGAGGGCGGAAGGCCGAACCTTCGATGCGCTGGCTCTCGAGACCCACAGCGCCTTTGTCGAGGCCTGCCGCAAGACGTCGAATGACTCTCTGGAGGGCGCCGTCCTCTTCCTGGGCTACCTGGGCGACCAGTCCGTCGCGCAGGAGGATCCGGTAGAGACCAGGCGAATCCTCGACACGAACCTGATCGGCCCCGTCTCCATCCTGAGCCTCCTCGCCAACCACTTCGAGGAGAAACGCGCCGGCTTCCTCTGCGCGCTCTCCTCCGTCGCAGGCGATCGAGGCCGACAGAGCAACTACGTCTACGGGAGCGCCAAGGCGGGGCTGTCTGTTTTCCTCCAGGGACTCCGGAACCGGCTCTTTCGCTCAGGCGTCCGGGTGATCACCA
>DATIRW010000153.1:0-1941 GCA_035469365.1 Thermoanaerobaculia bacterium | reverse complement strand
CCGCGCGGGCGCGCACCGGCAGCGCGACGACGTTCGAATAGAAGAGGAGCGTTCCCGCCTGTTCCCGGATCGCTCGGACGACCTTCGGATGGCAATGCCCCGTCGCGGCCACCGCGTGCCCGCCGTAGAGATCGAGGTAGCTCTTTCCGGAGTCGTCCCAGACCGTCGAGCCCTCGCCTCTCACGATGGTCACCGGCCAGCGCGTGTAGGTTGGAAGCTCCGCCGTGGAGAGAGAGAGGGTGCTCATGGAAACACGCCGGTCATCTTGAGTCCCGTGGGCTCGGGCAGGCCGAACATGATGTTCATGGCCTGGATCGCCTGGCCGGCCGCTCCCTTCACGAGGTTGTCGATCGCGATGAAGATCAGCGCGACCGATCCTCGAACCGTGACCCCGATGTCGGCGAAGTTCGTGCCCTTGACGGCAGCGACGTCGGGAGAGCCTTCGACGAGGCGGATGAAGAACTCCGTGGCGTACGCCTCCTGGAAGAGATCCTTGAGCGCCGCCCGGTCCATCGCCCGCGCGAGCGGCACTGCGGCCGTCGCGAAGATCCCGCGCACCAGGGGTGCCGAGTGCGTCTGGAAGACGATCCGTCCGGCGGCGGGCTGCCCGACGGCCGAAAGCGATTCCTCGATCTCCGGAAGGTGCCGGTGCCCCTCGATTCCGTACGCGAAGAATGCGGCGGCCCGCCGGGGATGATGGGTCGTCGCCGACGGGGTCACGCCGGCGCCCGAAGAGCCGGTGATGGCGAAGACCGAAACCGGAGCCGACTCCGCGACGAGCCCTTTCTTCCAGAGGGGCGCCAGAGCAAGGATCGCGGCCGTGGCGAAACAGCCGGGCGAAGCCACGGCGCGCGAGGACGCGATCTCCTCGCGGAAGAGCTCCGGCAACCCGTAAACGAATTCGCCGCGCCGCGCGAAAGCGGGAGGAGGGGGCCCGTAGAACTTTTCGAAGGAAGCGGGGTCCTTCAGCCGGAAGTCCGCCGAGAGGTCCACGACGGGGATGCCCGTGTCCAGCAGCGCGGGCGCGATCTCCGCCGCGTATCCGTTGGCGCCCGCGAGGAAGATCACTTCCGGCTCGTCGGCGCCCCCGGGCAGCTCGGAGACGAAGGCCAGGTCGGTGAGGCGCGAGAGGTGCGCGTGCACGTTCGCGACGGGCTGCCCCGCCTGCGAGCGGGAGATCACGGCGACCGGCTCGGCCTTCGGGTGATCCAGCAGGAGGCGCAGCAGCTCGCCCCCCGCGTAGCCGCTCGCGCCGAAGATCGCCGCCTTGATGCTCAACGGCCGGCCCTCACTTGCGGATCTCCTCGTAGACGATGCCGAAGAGGGCGCGTCCGTCGGTCATTGCGTTGGCGGCCGGCAGCTTCATTTCCTGGCTGATGTACTCCGTGCCGGTCTGGTTGTCCGTCACCGGCCCCGACATGACGGTGATCGGGATGTGCCACTGTTCCATGAGCTTCTGCGCGCCCCAGGCGGCCACGAGGTCGTTGGCGCACATGACGACGGCCCTGGTCGCGCGCACGAGATCGGGATGAGTGAAGAAAGTCCCGACGCGGTAGTCGCCGAGGATCCCGTCCCCCAGCTCGACGACGATGACGTCCGGGTTCTTCGCGCCCAGGTCCGCCAGGATCGCCCGCGCGTATGGCGCGAGGTCCTTGATGTGCGCCGTCGAAGGAAGCCCGCAGTCCAGGAACGACAGCGTGGCGAAGGCGCCGTGGTCCTCCATGTCGAGCGTGTCCTTGAGACACGCGACGCCCGACAGCTTCGCCGCGGCAACCCTCAACCCCGCGTTGGAGAAGCGCTTGACGATCTCGGAGGCGGCGGCCGTCTTGCCCGCGCTCATGCAGGTGCCGGCCACGACGATCAGGGGCGGCCCGTCCGGGAGCGCGTCGCGGGGGGGCAGCGCATTCTGCGAGATGTTGGCGGGCTTGCCGTCGAGGAGGA
>DATIRW010000152.1:0-2901 GCA_035469365.1 Thermoanaerobaculia bacterium | reverse complement strand
GTCGAGGCGCGGCGGGTCTCCGGGATCGTCGCCGAACGGCACTGACTCCCCGGGGCGAACAGTCCCACCCTGTCATCCCGAGGAGCGCAGCGACGAGGGATCTGCCCCGAGAAAATCGAAAGTCACGAGAGCAGATCCTTCGCTTCGCTCAGAGCCTGCCCTGAGCTGGTAGGCATCCATCGGAGCAACCGGAGCAGATCCTTCGCTGCGCTCAGGATGACAGAGAGAAGCGAAGGGGTGACAGGTTGGACTTTGTCCGCGAACTTACGACTCGGGATACTAGCGAGCGGCGACGGGAGACGCGGAGCGGCGGACTTCGGCGACCTCGGGGAGATCGGGATCGGCGCGGCGCCAGACGGCGGCAAGCCGGCGGTAGGCGTCCTCGGAAGCGGGGCGGTCTCCGGATTTCGCGGCCGCCCGGGCGAGACCGAGGAGAGAGAGCGCCCGGTTGGGAGCGCCGGAGAGGGAACGCTCGAACTCGGCTCGAGCTTCAGCGGACTTGCCGGCCGAGAGAAGCATCTCGCCCGAGAGCTCGTGGGCCGGCTTGGCGACGGCCGGCGGGCCAAAGTCGAAGCTCATCGCGTCTTCGGCGGCGGCCGCCTCTTTCGCGAGAGCCAGCCCCTGCTCCAATTTGCCGCCGGACGCGGCGAGGAGAGCCTCCAGTTCCTTCTTCATGACGGCGTCGGCGGAAGCCCCGGATGAGCGCCCCATCGCGTACATCGAGCCGCCGCCGTGATGCGGCTCCGCCGTCTCTTTTCCCATCGAGGCGGCCGCCTTCCCGGCCAGCTCCCGGTCCTTCCTTCCGGCGGCCGCGAAGCCTTCGGCGAAGATCGCGATGCCTCGCTCGGATCCGGACAGAGAGCGCGCCACGTCGCCGTCGAAGCGCCTCGTCTCGACGACGTAGGCCGCGCGCATCATCGCGAGGTGCGTCTTCGCGCGGTTGGAGCCGCTCTTGCCCGCGTCCTCTTCCATCGTCGCGAGCGCCTTGCGGGCGTCGCCGTAGCGGCCCAACTGGAGATACGAATACTCCAGCCATAGAAGAGCGTGGTAGTTGTGGTAGTTGGGGTCGTCGGGGCCGAGCGACTTCCGGCCGGCCCGGTCGAGCGAGGCCTTCCAGGCCGCCTCGTTGGATGCCGCGGCCTCTTCCCACATCCCGGAGGCGAAGAAGATGTGCGACGGCATGTGCAGGGCGTGGCCTGCCGCGGGCGCGATCTTCGCGTAGACGCGGGCCGCGCGCATGCCGAGCGGTGCGTGGACGGGATCGTCGTAGGAGTGGATCAGGTAGTGAACCGCGCCGGGGTGCAGCGGGTTCTTCGCGAAGACCTCCTCGGCGACCGCGGCCGCCTTCATGTAGGTCGGGAAGTCGCGTTTGCCCTCGCAGGTCCCCAGGAGAGCGAGGGCGTAGAAGGCAGCGGCGTTCTCGTCCTCGGGAAATTTCTCGTGGAGGCGGCGCATCGCTTCCGCGTAATCCCTGTCGTTGGCCGCTTTGTCCCCCTTGCCGTAGAGGGCCTCGACGGCGGACAGGTACATCTTCTCCCGCTCGGTCGGCGCCTTCGCAAGGCGCCCTTCCGGAGTCGGGGCGAGCTTTTCCAGGGCCTTGCGCGCGGCGCCGGCGTCCTGCTCCATCCAGAGCGGATGATTGAACGTCATCGCTTCGCCCCAGTAGGCCATCGCGAATCCGGGTTCGGCCTTTTCCGCGGCCCGGAATTCTTCGGCCGCGTCGTCGAACTCGAAGCTGTGGAGCAGGAGAGCGCCGCGCAGGAAATGCTTCTGCGCCTCTCCGGAGCCCGACGTCGGAAAGTCGATGCGGCCCAGGTCGTCCGCCCGGACAGCGGCAGCTCCTGCCACAAACAAGCCCAGGAACGCCGCAAGCGACAGCCTTCGTCTCCACATTCGGATCACAGCCTCCTCCTTCTCGATGCCCTCACCACGGAAGCTCCAGGGCCGCGGACAGGAACCTGGGGAGCGGGCTCATCTTCCGGCATTCCGCCACGAAGCCGGACAGGAATCGCGGACTCGCCACCTCCTTGTCGGAAAGGCGGACCGAGGAGACGAAGTCCTTGCGCTTCAAATCCTCGATGAACGGGTGATCCGCATCGAAGCCCCGGGGCGGGCGGCGGAGCCTCTCCGCCTCGAGCGAGAGACCAACCCGCGCTTTCTTCCATTCCGCCGGACGCGTGGCGATCGCCTCGCGCACCTGCGCGAGCGCCGCCGAGTCCGGATGCCAGAGGCCGGCCGCCGCGAAGCAGGCGCCCGGCTCGAGGTGGAGATAGAAGCCGGGCGTGTGAACGTCTTTGCCGCCGCGGACGGGAAAGTACATCCCCGCGTGCGTCTTGTACGGGCTCTTGTCCTTCGAGAAGCGCGTGTCGCGGTAGATTCGGAAGAGTGACCCGCCACTCGGCCGCGGGTCGGCCACGACCCGGGGGCTGACCTTGCGCAGAAGCGGGCCGAGATCCGAGATGAACCGCAGGCATGGCTCGCGCAGCGTCGTCTCGTACCGATCGCGATTGGCCTGGAACCAGTCGCGGGAGTTGTTCTCCGCGAGCTCGCGGAGATAACGGAAGAGCTCCGGCGAGAAGTGGCTTCCCGTGGCCACATCAGCCTCCGAGGATCTTCTTGGTCAGCGCCGGCACGCGGCCGAGAAGCCGCGCGTAGAGCGCGAGCTGGCCGCGGTGGTATTCCTCATGGGAGATGCCGTGGTGCATCCAGGCCAGCCGCGTCCCCATCTCCCCGTCGAAGCGGCGGATGTGCTGGAGCATATGGAGCTCTCCCGCGAGCCGGAATTTCTTCTCTCCATCCCCGTGCGTCTTGCGCAGGGCAGCGAGGAGCGAGGCCTTCGACCTCCAGCCGGAGACGCCTCGCCCGTATTCGTGCAGAAACCCTTCGTAGGACTTTCGCCGG
>DATIRW010000151.1:0-1592 GCA_035469365.1 Thermoanaerobaculia bacterium | reverse complement strand
CGAGCTGTATTAACTTACTGTTGAAGGTAGTACGCGTTCGATGAGCTTCCAGGACTGATGATTACCAGTCCGAGAGCGTCTGGAAGAGTTCCGGTCGCTACAACGCCTGAGCGCCAGGCTGGCCCGGGGTTCGGCAGTGCGGCGGCGGCGGATTCCGTCTCCGAACCCTCGACCCCTTCGGCCGTCCTGACCCCGGAGCTCCTGAAGGTTGCTGTCAGGAGACTGAAGTATCTCGCCGCGTTGAACGCGATCCTCGCGCTGCCTCTCGTCGTTCTCGATCTGTTTTCACCGCCGGTCTCCGCGACTCCGGCCGGCCGCTGGATAGCCGTAGCGGCGCTCTGCCTCGTGTCGCTCGACGCGCTCGGGCTGCTATGGCTCGCCTCTCGGCTCGAGCCGCGGACGCTTCTGGGCGTGGCACCCGTGTACGAAGTCGTCCAGGCATTCCTGATTTCGCTCTTCTACCATGCGGCGCCAATCGCCGTGAGGGACGCCGGGCGCGGCTGGTCGGGGATCTCCGTGTGGATCGTCGTATTTCCTCTGCTCATTCCCAATACACGCCGGAGGGTCATCCTGGCGACGCTCGCCACGGCGGCGACGGACCCGCTGGCCCTGTGGATCCACGTCGCCCTGGGCGCGCCGGCTCCCTCCGTAACCATGGCCGTGCGGGCGCTGCTCCCGGTGGCGCTTGGCGCATTTCTGGGAATCTTTCTCTCCCGGATCGTTTATGAGCTGGCCGCCGCGGTCCGGCACGCGCGCGAGCTCGGCAGTTATCACCTGATCGGTCCGCTGGGGAAGGGCGGGATGGGAGAGGTGTGGCGCGCGCGGCACCGTATGCTCGCCCGCGACGCGGCAATCAAGTTGATCCGTCCCGACACCGAACAGGGGGTCTCGCGAGACCTCCTCCTCCGCTTCGAAAGGGAAGCGCGCGCCACGGCGGCGCTGCGCTCGCCCCACACCGTCGAGGTGTACGACTGCGGCACAACCGACGAGGGAGAGTTCTACTACGTGATGGAGCTCCTGACAGGGCTGGACGCCGAGACGCTCGTGCGGCGGTACGGCCCGGTGGCGCCGGAGCGGGCGGTGCACCTGCTCCTCCAGGTCTGCAAATCGCTCGAAGAGGCGCACGCCCGGGGGCTCGTCCATCGCGACATCAAGCCGGCCAACATCTTCGTCTGCCACCAGGGTCTCGACTACGACTTCGTCAAGGTGCTCGACTTCGGTCTGGTCAAGTCGCTCAGCTCCGCCGAGGACTCCGGCGCCACGAAGACCGGGATCGTCGCCGGGACGCCTGAGTCCATGGCGCCGGAGATCGCCCGGGGCGACGGCCACTTCGATCACCGGGCCGACCTCTACTCGCTCGGGTGCGTCGCATACCGTTTCCTGTCGGGACGGCCGGTCTTCGACGCGAAGAATCCCATCGAGCTCATGATCGAGCACGTTCGCACGATCCCTCGACGCCCGTCGGCGAGGAGCGGATTTCCGATTCCCTCCGCCCTCGAGGACATCGTCATGGATTGCCTCCAGAAGGAACCGGCCAACCGGGTGCAGAGCGCGAGAGAGCTCGCCCGCCGTCTCGAGGCGCTCCCGCTGGA
>DATIRW010000150.1:0-3856 GCA_035469365.1 Thermoanaerobaculia bacterium | reverse complement strand
ATCGGCAAGCGCGATTTCGCCTCCTTCAGGCGCGCCTGGACCTCGAACCCGTTGAGGCCGGGCATGTGCAGATCGAGCACGACGCAATCGGGCGAATGCGTCTCGAGGGACTGCAGGAATTCGGCCCCGGACGGAAACGTCTCCACGTCGATCCCCGCGGAACGCATCAGGCGGCCAATCGCTCTTCGCACTGATTCCTCATCGTCCACGATCGCCACGAGAAGCCGGGACCTCCGCACGGGTTGACGTTACCAGCCGGAAGTGCCGAGCGGGATAGGACCTTGGTCCCATCCCATTTCTCGCGAGGAGCATACTCCAGAAGGAGCAAGAGTGTTATTTGAATCGGAGACATTCAGCCGCGGCAGCCCACGACTTCCTGGTGCCCCGCCGAGAGCAGATCCTTCGCTCGCTCAGGATGACAGGGGGCAGGAGTTTCCTCGACACATCTTCCGCGACACGTGAAATGGACTGCCGCAGGCGCAGATCCCGCGCGAGCGCAGAGCGACGTTACCGTCGCAGGCCGGCGCGGTCGGCCAGCAGGACGAGCTCGGCGACCGACTTCGCGCCCATCTTCTCCATCATCCGTCCGCGGTGGATCTTGACGGTCTTCAACGCGATCTCGAGGCTGGCCGCGATCTGCTTGTTCAATCGTCCGGTGACGACGCCCTCCAGCACCTCCCGCTCGCGCGGAGTGAGCGTCGCGAGCCGCCGGCCGATCTCGGCGACCTCCGCCCGGGCGCGCCGCCGGGCGCGGTCCTTCTCCAGCGCGGCGCGGACGGCCTCGAAGAGGCGCTCGTCATCCACCGGCTTGGTCAGGAAGTCCATGGCGCCGCTCTTCATGGCCGCCACGCTCTTCTGGATATCGCCGCGTCCGGTGAGGAAGAGGATCGGAAGCTCGCTTCCGCGAGCGGAGAGCGCGTTCTGGAGCGCCAGGCCGTCCAGGCCCGGCATGGCCAGGTCGAGGACGAAGCAACCCCGGGCGGCGGGGTCGAGCTGCTCCAGGAGCTCGGCCGGCGATCCGAAGGCCGCCACGGTGAAGCCCTCCGAGCGCAGCAGCCGCGAAAGGCTCTTCAAGACGGCAGGCTCGTCGTCCACGAGGTAGACCGTCTCGCGACCGCCGCCCGTCACGAGCCAGCCCCGGCCTTCGGAATCGTGAAATGGAACGTCGCGCCGACTCCCGGCTCACTCTCCACCCAGAGACGCCCATCGTGCGCCTCGATGATGGAGCGGCAGACCGCGAGGCCCAGCCCCATTCCCTGCCGCTTCGTCGTGAAGAACGGATCGAAGACTCGCGCGAGCTTCTCCTGCGGGATGCCGCAACCCCGGTCGCCGACCGAGACCAGGACACCCCCGCCGTTCTCGCGCGCCGTCCTCACGAGAAGCGTCCGGCGCGCGCGCTCGGTCGCCGACATGGCGTCGCAGCCGTTCATCACCAGGTTCAGCATGACCTGCTGTATCTGCACGCGGTCGCCGGAGACGGGCGGAAGGTCCGGCGCGAGGTCGCTCGCCACGGCCACGCCCTGATTGACCAGATCGCCGCGAACGAGCTTCAAGACCTCCAGCAGGACCTCGCTCAGGTCGAGCGGCTGGCGGTGCACCTCCCCCTTTGTGAGCAGCAGGCGCAGCCGCCGGATGACCTCGCCCGCCCTCTTGTCCTGCTCGACGATGTCCTTCAAGATGTCCCGCACCTCGTCCAGATCCGAGGCGTCGCTGGCCAGGAAGCGCTGCGCGGCCTGGGCATTGGAGAGAATCGCGCTCAGCGGCTGGTTCAACTCGTGGGCGAGCGAGCCGGACAGCTCCCCGAGCATGGTCACGCGCGAGAGGTGCGCGAGCTCGTTTCTCTGCTGTTCGAGCGCCAGCTCCGCCTGCTTCCTTTCCGTGATGTCGATGACGGAAGCCAGCGCGAACACCCCCTCGGAGCTGTGGATCGGATTCAGCCCGACCTCGACCGGTACCTCGCTTCCGTCTTTGCGCCGGCCGAAGAGATCATGCCCCGCCCCCATCTTCCGCGCCGACGGGGAGGCGAAGTATCGGCCGCGGTCGCCCGGATTGTGGGATCGGAATCGCTCGGGAATCAGCGTCTCGATGGGAAGTCCGATCAACTCCTCGCGCCTGTAGCCGAAGACCGCCTCCGTCTGCCTGTTGACGAGCGTGATCAGCCCGGAGGGATCCACCATGATCATGGCGTTGGGCGCCGCTTCGACGACCAGGCGAAAGCGCGTTTCCGCCTGCTCCATGGCCTTCGCGGCTGTCACGGCGTGAATCCGGCTCTCGAGCAAGCCCGCCTCGCTCGCCTGCAGCCGGATTGCGAGCTCCCTCGCTCGGAACATCTCTGCCGTCAGGGGGTAGCCGGCGACCATGACGACGCCGAGATAGACGAACGTCACGACATAGGGCATCTGCAGCCGGCCGGTATCGACGAGCCGCTCCTGAACGACCGCCGCGGCGAGGAGGACGGCGATCACTCCACCGACGAAGATCGCGCGGGGGTGGTCGCCTCGCCGAAAGAGGGTAACGATGATGTCCACGAAGAATACGAAGAGAACAAGGTCGGCCAGATCGACAACCCGGACCAACGGGCCGGTGGCGCCAAGGGCAATCGAAAAGGTCTCTCCCCAGGGCGTTTGCGCGACACGCAGCCCGGAGATCCCCTGGAAGACAGGACTGTATGGCGAGACGATGTCCGCGATTAGAACGAGCGACCAGGACGCCGTTACCGCAACGGCAAGCGACCGCCGTCCGTTGCCGAAATACTCGCGGACGTACCACACCATCGAAACGACGAGAAGCGCGATCGCCGCGAACGAAGCCCGGAGGGCGAAGGCATAACTTCCGACCGTCGCCGCCTTGAGCATCCCCATCTCGGCGACGGCGTTTCCCGCCGCCCCGAACGAAGCGAGCGCGAAAAGAAGATTCACGGTCTCCGAACGCTTCTCGAACCAGATCAGCAGGTGGATGATCGCCAGCGCCGCGCACACGGCCGACGCGATCGACCAGAGAACCGTGATCCAACTCATGAGGGCCGGGCTACCCCCGAAGCGGGGACGGCCCGGCTCCTGTTGCCGGCTCGAGAACGGCTTCGGTCATCAAGTGAAGGTCCTGATCATAACCGGAACCGCCCTCACGAAGCCGAAGCCATGCTCGTCAGGGCGGAAGGCCGGGACGCAAGGTCAGCCGGGCAGGCGGCGCCGTCGTCGGGGTCAGCGCGCCGGCGTAGCAGCGAGCAGGTTTGGTGCGCTTTTGACTCTCGTTCTCACCGCTCCTCATCGAGGCTGTCCAACTCTGCTGGAAGCGAAGGCGGCATCTTGAGCCGCTGCATCATGGCTTTGAGTTCGATCTGCAGGATCATCGGCTTGGCCATCGTGGCGGCCAGCTCGTTGGCGCGCTGTTGCAACGCGGCGACCCTGTCGGGGTTCTGCGCCGCAACATTGTTCTTCTCGGACGGATCCTGCGCGACGTTGTAGAGCTCGACGGTCGCCGGCAACAGGGTTCGCCAGATCAGCTTCCAATCACCCTGGCGGATGCCGGCGCGGAACGGCTCCACGTTGTAGACAATCTCCGTGCGCGGCGACGGTTGACCCTCGCTGATGGTCGGCCAGACGTTCATGCCATCGAGCGGCTTGGCCCTGGCGGTTTGCCCGCCGGCGAGACCGACGAGGGTCGGATACCAGTCGACGACGTGGATCATCTGGTCCACGGTGCCGCCGGCCTTGATGTGGCCGGGCCAGTTCGCCAGAGCGGCCACGCGCGTGCCCCCCTCGTAGAGCGAGGCCTTGCCATTACGATACGGGCCGTTGTCGCAGGGAATCTTGACCTTCGACATGTCGCCTTCTCCGGCGAACAGGGCATTGTGCGT
>DATIRW010000149.1:0-5194 GCA_035469365.1 Thermoanaerobaculia bacterium | reverse complement strand
CTGGGGGGCGCGATGGCGTGAAAGCCGAGGACCGCGTAGGTGTGGGCGATGCCGAGATAGGCAACGGCGTAATCCGGATCCACCTCGATCGCCTGCCGGAAGTACTCGATCCCCCGCCGCAGTCCCTCCTCGGTACGCTTGTTCCAGAAGAAACGCCCTCGGAGATAGAGGCGGTAGGCCTCCTGGTTCTCGGTCGACCGCCGGACGAGCTGCTCCTTCTCTTCGCCGGTGAGCTTCAAGCGCAGGCTCTCGGAGATGCGTTCTGCGATCTCGTTCTCGATCGCGAGCACGTCCGCGATCTTGCGGGCGTGACGCTCGCCCCACAACTGCGAACCGTCGGCGAGATCGACGAGCTCGGTCTTGATGACGAGATCGTCGCCGCGGTGGAAGACGCGGCCGGTCACGACCGCGCCGACCTTGAGCTCGCGGCCGGCAGCGATGGGATCGACGTCCGACCCCTTGTAGCGGAAGACCGTGCTCCGGGCCATCACGCGCAGGTGCGGGAGCCTCGAGAGCTGGCTGATGATCGTCTCGGTGATCCCGTCGCTCAGGTATTCGGCCTCCGGATCGCCGCTCGCGTTGGCGAAAGGGAGGATCGCGATGGAATCGATCGCCCGGCGCTGGCGCCCGGAAGTGGTCTTCGGTGCAGCCGCGGCTTCCCGAGCCGCGCGCAACGCGAAAGCGAGGTCCCGCGCCGATTGGAAGCGGTCTTCGGGCTCCTTCTCCAGGCAGTGCGCGATCAGGACGGAGATCTCCTGCGGAACATCCGGCTTCTCCTCCGAAAGCGTCGGAGCGGGGTCTCTCAAGATGGAGGCCATCATTTCAGCGGGAGTCTTTCCGCGGAACGGCCGATGGCCGGACGCGGACTCGTAGAGGACGCAGCCGAGCGAGAAGATGTCGCTCGGAACGTCCGCCGGCTCGCCACGGGCCTGCTCGGGCGACATGTAGGCCGCGGTGCCCATGACCCAGCCGGGATCGGTCAAGGCCGCCTGGGTCGGGGCCGAGGTCTCCTCGGGGCGCGAGGCGGCGAGCTTCTGCCGGGCGAGCCCGAAGTCGAGAATCTTGATCCGCCCGTCCGAAGTCAGAAAGATGTTCTCGGGTTTCAGGTCGCGGTGAATGATCCCCCGGGCATGGGCGGCGGAAAGGCCTTCGGCAACGGCCATTGCGACTTCGACGGCGGCCGGCCAGGGGAGTGGTCCGGGTGAGAGGCGCGCCGCGAGCGTCTCGCCCTCCAGGAGCTCGGTGACGGCATAAGAGATGTCGCCGTGCGTTCCGACGTCGTGGATCGTCAGGATGTTGGGATGAGACAGGGCCGCGACGGCCCTGGCCTCCCGCTCGAAGCGCCGCGCGAGCTCGGCGTCGCGGGCGAGGCGCTCGGGCAGGACCTTGACCGCAACCTCGCGCGCCAGCCTCGTGTCCCGGGCCCGGTACACCTCTCCCATTCCCCCGGCGCCAAGCGGCGCGATGATCTCGTAGGGGCCGAGTCGAATACCCGCCGCCAGGGACATATCGACGAGAGGATACAGCCGCGACACGTCCCTTCCGGAAACTCGCGTCCGGTGCCTGTGAACCATCCGGGCTAGAATCCCGCCCCATGGCCATTGAATTCGTTCAGAACTACTCCGATCTCTCGACAGACAAGGGGTATCAGTTCAAGTTCTTCTGCGACAAGTGCGGCAACGGGTACATGTCCTCCTTTCGGGCGTCCGCCATCGGGATCGCCTCGTCGGCGGCGCAGATGGCGGGCAGCCTCTTCGGCGGCGTCTTCGGGAGGATCGGGTCGAGCTCCTACGAAGTCCAGCGCGCCATCGGCGGCCCCGCGCACGACAAGGCGCTCGAGGCGGCCGTCACGGAGATGAAGCCGAAGTTCAAGCAGTGCACGCGGTGCGGCAAGTGGGTGTGCGGCGAGGTCTGCTGGAACCACGAGCAGAACCTCTGCGAGCAGTGCGCGCCCAACCTCGACGAGGAGATCGCCTCGGCCCAGGCCGATGCGGCCCGGAATCAGGCCTTCGAAAAGGCCAGGTCGGTGGACTGGCTGAAGGACCGCGACATCTCCCGCAAGCAGGCGGCCGCGTGCCCTTCCTGCGGAGCGCATACCCAGGGCGGCAAGTTCTGCCCTTCCTGCGGTGCCAATCTCTCGCCCGCCGTGAACTGCGGCAAGTGCGGGACGAAGATCGAAGGAGCCCCGAAGTTCTGCCCCGAGTGCGGCAACAAGCTCGGCTGACTTCCCCTGTCATTCTGAGGAGCGAAGCGACGAAGAATCTGCTCCGCTCGATCAGCTGATCCAACAAGGCAGATCCTTCGCTCCGCTCAGGATGACAAGGGTTCCGGTCTTCGTCCGAAGGGGCTAGTCCTCGTCCGGTTCCGGCGGCTCCTCCCGGCCCGGCTCCTCGGGCTCCTTCACGGTCATGATCTGGACGTAGCCCTTCCCCTTCATCGCGTCGTTGAACGCGGGGACGGCCTTGCCGTAGAAGTCGTCGAACTCCTTCCGCGCGGCGGCGAGCTGCCCGGAGAGGAGCGCATAGACGTCGAGTTCCGGCTGCGTCGGGGGATAGTCGGAGTTGCCCGAGACGTCGCTGCCGCTGACTCCGGACTCGGCCTGAAGCCAGATGAGTTTCAAGTAGAGCTCGAGCGGGCCGCGGAAAGACTTCTGATCTCCTTCCGCGAGCGTGGGCTGCAGGAGCTTGTCCTCGACCGCGCGGGCCTTCTTCTCGAGCTCGTCGGCCTGCTCGAAGACGGGCTTGTCGGCCTTGCCCGCCTTGAGCATCCTGCGAAAGTCCTCGAGCTGTTTGCGCGTCCACTCGATCTCGTTGATCATCCGGGCGGCCGCGCTGATGTCGTTGTAGATCCCGCGCGAGAAGTTCGCCGAGGCCGCCACGTCGGCGTCGCTTCGGCCCGAGCGGGGATCCTTGAGGACGGTGAGCGGCCGCGTTCCGATCTCCTTCCCTTCGACGGTGAGCTTGACCGTGTAGGTTCCCGGGGCGACGAGAGGACCCTTCTTGGGAACGGTGATGCCGTAATAGAAGACGCCGCGATGGTCCTTCCCGACGAAACGCTTCTCCTCCCAGATGTGCGGATTGCCGGCCGGCGTCGTCCGGATGCGGACGTCCACCGTCTGGTCGTAGGCGAGGTCCCAGGCGACGCGGTTCAACCCCGCCTTGTTCGTGCCCTTGATGGTCCGGACCTTCTTCCCGGCGGAATCCAAGATCGTGATCTCGATCGGATTCTTCTTCGCCGCGGCGTTCTCGGTCTCGCCGTCGCTCTCCTTCTCGGGAGTCTTCAACGGGTCCTTCAGCCAGTAGTTGATCACGGCGCCGTAGGGCGGGTTCTGCCCTTGCGCCGCGCCGGACGGAGCGAGGCTGGGCCGCGAGATCGAGCGAAACCGATAGGCCGGCCGCGGCTCGAAGAGATGCGAGGCGGAGCCCCGCACCGCGTCGGTCAGCTGCTCGAGCGGAGTCACGTCGTCCAGAATGTAGAAGCCGCGCCCGTAGGTCCCGACCACGAGGTCGTGGAAATGTTCCTGGATCGTCATCCAGTAGACGGGCGCGTGGGGGAGCTTGCCCTGCAGCGGCTCCCAGTGCCCGCCGTCATCGAAGGAGATGTAGAGCGCGTTCTCGGTCCCGGCGTACAGGAGGCCCTTGCGGAAGGGGTCCTCGCGCAACACGTGCGCGTAAGACAGCGGACTCTTCGGAATGTTGGAGGCGATCGCCTTCCAGGTCTTGCCGTAGTCCGCGGTCTTGTAGAGGAAAGGATTGCGGTTGTCCACCTGGTGCAGGTCCACCGCGATGTAGCACGTTCCCGCGTCGAAGCGGGAAGGCTCGACGCTGTTCACGGTGCCTTTGGCGGGAAGGCCGGGAATGCCCGGCGTAACGTTGGACCAGTGGGTGCCTCCGTCCCGCGTGACCTGGACGAGGCCGTCGTTGGTGCCGGCCCAGATCACGCCCTTCTCGAGCGGCGACTCGGCGAGCGAGTAGATGACGCCGGCGTATTCGACGGAGAGGTTGTCTACGGTCAGTCCGCCGGAGTCGCCCATCATGCTCTTGTCATTCGTCGTCAGGTCGGGGCTCAACGCCTTCCAGGTCTGGCCGCCGTCGGACGTCGAGTAGACGTACTGGCTGCCGACGTACAGGGTGTTGTGGTCGTGCGGCGAGATCGCGATCGGGAAGGTCCAGTTCATGCGGAGCTTGATCTCTCCGGCGTTGGCTCCCATCGTCCGCTCCGGCCACGGGCTGACGGTGCGGGCCATCCCGGTCTTCGCGTCGAAGCGCTCGACGACTCCGGCGTAGCAGCCTCCCCACACGATATCGGGGTCCACGGGGTCGGGAGTCGCCCACCCGGTCTCGCAGCCGGCCGTCGAGGTCCACTGCGCCGGGGAGATGCCTCCCGCTCCGGGGACGACGCTCGGGCCGCGCATCGAGCCGTCGTCCTGCATCTGCCCGTAGACGAAGTAGGGAATCCTGGTGTCGGTCGTGACGTGGTACATCTGTCCGATCGGCAGGCGCGTCTGGCCCCATTGCCGGCCCCGCGTCGTGGAGATGGAGACGCCGCCGTCACTGCCGATCATCATGCGGCGGGGATCCTTCGGGTCGGCCCACATGTCGTGGTTGTCGCCGCCCCAGCGGATCTGCTCCGCGGTCTCGCCACCGTCGTAGGTCACTCCCATCATGTTGGAGGGGAAATAGACCTCGTTGGCGTTGTCGGGCATGACGAGCATCCGCGTGTAGTAGTGGGGGCGCTCGTTCAGGAGCCGGCTGTGATTGACGAGCTTCCACTTTTCCCCGCCGTCGTCGGAGCGCCAGAACGACCCGCGCTGCCCCGTCTCGATGAGCGCGTAGACGCGCTGCGAGTCGCTGGACGCGACGGCGACGGCGATCTTGCCGAGCGGAGGCTCCGGCAGGCCGTGTCCCGTGATCCGCTTCCACGTCGTTCCTCCGTCGCGTGACACGAAGACCCCGCTCCCGGGGCCGCCGCTCTTGCGCCCCCAGGTCTTGATATCGATCTGCCACGCGCCGGCGAAGAGGGTCCGCGGATTGTTCGGGTCCATCGCCAGGTCGGACACGCCGGTGTTTTCGTCCACGAACAGGACCCGCTCCCACGTCTTGCCGCCGTCGGTCGTGCGGTAAACGCCGCGCTCCTGCTGCGGCCCGTAACACGTCCCGAGCGCCGCCGCGAAGACGCGGTCGGGATTCCCCGG
>DATIRW010000148.1:0-11101 GCA_035469365.1 Thermoanaerobaculia bacterium | reverse complement strand
GAGCCCGCCGCCGCTCGACACGAGAACCAGGTCCGGATCGCCGTCGCGGTCGAAGTCGGTCGCCGCGGCCCACCGCGACGAGACTCCTGCCGGCAGCGCCGTCTTCGTCACGTCCGTCCAGGTCCCGTCGAGATTGTTGCGCAGGAGGCGATCGCCTGAGCCCGAATAGACGTAGAGATCCAGATCGCCGTCGGAGTCGTAGTCGATTGGCAGGACGCGGTCTCCTGAGGCGATCTCCGTTTTCCGCCACCCCCCCTTGTCCCGGACCCAGAGCGCCCCCGACGTCACGATGTCCGGCTCCCCGGAGTTCGTCACGTCGGCGACCTCGACGGCGCGCGACGCGGAGGCGGGCACCGGCGCTCCAGCGCGGTATCCGTCGCTGGCGGAGGCGATGACGAGCCCCTTCTGGCTCGCGAAGACGAGGTCCCGCCCCTCCCTCCCCGCCACTCGCACGGCGGTCAGGCCCTGCAGGCCAGACAGACCCGGGATCGGCTTCTCGGAGAAGTGAACCGGGATCGCCCGAGGCCGAGCGCGCAGGCTCGCGGCGAGCCCGGCGGACCACTCCTCGAGCGGCAGTCCGACGACCCCCGGCTCCACGTCGTGGCGGGCCTGCTGGAAGCGCGGCGTCGCGCGCAGGAGGTTCTCGACGACGCGGTACTTGATTGCCGCCGACGTGTCGTCTCCCGATTCGAGGGCCGCCCTGGCTTCCCCGAGGTACTTCTCGAGTTTCGCATCTCCGGATTCGATCGCGCGGGCCATGCGGTCGCAGGCCGCGAGAGCCGCCGGCCGGCTTCCCTCCCCGCGCCGGTGCTCGCAAAGGCGCGCCAGGAGGAAGAGGTTCGCCGGAGCCTGCTCGAGAGCCGCATCGAGGTCACGGATCGCGCGCTCGCGGCCGGCCGGAGTCTGGCCTGCCAGCCGCGCCGCGCTCCAGCGCGAGGCGAGGTCCCTGGAGTTCGCGGCAGCCGCCTTCTCGAACGCCTCGACCGCTGCAGCGCTGTCTCCCTCGAGCTCGCGCAAGGTCCCCTCGAGCGCGAGCACACGCGAGTCCGCCGGAGAGAGGCGCGAGGCCTCCGCCAGAAGCCTCCTCGCTTCGAGGAGATCCTTCGCCCTCATTGCCGCGACCGCCCCGTCCGCCCAGCCGAGCGGCTCGGTCGGCGCGATCCTGCGTACCGCCTCGAATCGCGCCCGCGCCTCTGCGGCGTCCCCCTCTTCCAGCGCCGCCAGCCCCAGGTTCTTTCCCGCCTCCAGGCGTGAGATGTCGGCCGGCGAAGGACCTTGCGGCGGGGAAACGAGCGAGAAGATGAATGTCAGCCAGAGGAACGCGAAGACTGTCGGCACGCCTCGGTGATGATAACCAAAGGCGAGCGGCGCCCGCGTTACGCGGCGCCGAGAGCCTTCTCGAATGCGCTCAGTGCGTGGCCGTTGAAGAGGCAGAAGACGATTCGCTCGAGGGAGCGGGCTCGAGAGGCGAAAACGCGCGCCTGCTCGACCGAGATCTCGGCCGCGCGGTCCAGCGGGAATCCGTAGATGCCCGTCGCGATGGCGGGCAGCGCAACGGACTTCGCGCCGATCTCCTCCGCGCGAGCGAGGGACGATCGGACAGTGGAGGCGAGGAGCTCTTCCTCTCCCTCCTCCCCCCCGCGCCAGACCGGCCCCACGGCATGGATCACCCACCGCGCCGGCAGATCGCCGCCTCCCGTCACGACGGCTCCGCCGACCGGGCAGTGCCCGATCCGATCGCACTCACGCTGGATCGAATCCCCGCCCCTTCGCCGGATCGCCCCGGCCACACCGGCTCCCAGCTGCAGATGCTCGTTGGCCGCGTTGACGATCGCGTCCACTGTGAGCTCAGTGATGTCGCCTTGAATCAACTCGATGGAAGGAGGCATCGGGTATCGGGGAGCAGGTCTCCGGGAACAGGAATCAGGGGAAATGCAGGCTTCAGGTGCCAGGTATCCGGTGTCAGGGACGGGGGTCGGGCCCAACCTGAAACCTGGCACCTGATACCTGATACCTGCATTTGACCTGGCACCTTTCCTCTGACACCTAGGCTCCCAACTGCCTCGCAATTTCTTCCGCGATCTTTAAATACGCCTCGGTGACACCAGACCTGGGGTCCGCCGCGACGATCGGCTCGCCGGCGTCGCCGCCGATGGCGACCTTCGGGTCGAGCGGGATCTCGCCCAGGAACGGGACCTTCAACTGCTCGGCAGTGCGCCGGCCGCCGCCGTGCTTGAAGATCTCCTCGCGGTGGCCGCATTGCGGGCAGATGTAGTACGACATGTTCTCGACGATGCCGAGCACCGGCACGTTGACCTTCTGGAACATCGCGAGACCCTTGCGCGCGTCGATCAGCGAGACGTCCTGCGGTGTCGTGACGATGACCGCGCCCGACAGGTGGATCTTCTGCGTGAGCGTCAGCTGCGCGTCGCCGGTTCCGGGCGGCAGATCGATGAGCAGGAAATCGAGCTTCCCCCAGGCCACGTCCTGCAGGAACTGCTCGACGGCCTTCATGACCATCGGCCCGCGCCAGATGACCGGCTGGTCTACGTCCATCAGGAAGCCGAGGGACATGACCTTCACGCCGTAGCGGTCGATCGGCACGATCTGGTTCGCTTCGTTGATGAAGGGCTTCTCGGCGATTCCCATCATCATCTGCTGCGACGGGCCGTAGATGTCGGAGTCCATCAGACCCACTTTGTGTCCGACGCGGGCGAGCGCGAGCGCGAGGTTTGCCGCGACCGTCGACTTGCCGACCCCCCCCTTGCCCGACGCGACCGCGACCTTGAAGCGGACCTCCTGCAGGATGCTCGCGGCAGGAGGCGGAACTCCGGCGGCTCCTCGCGGCGCCGCGGGTCCCGGCGGCTGCACGTCCAGGCGGACCGTAACGGCATGGACTCCCGGCAGCGAGCGGAGCTTCTCGGTCGCCTCCCGCCGGATCTCCTCGGCCGCCCGCGGCGATTCCGTGATGATCTCGAGCCGGAAGGAGACGTTGCCGCCTCCGATCGCCAGCTCCTTCACGAACCCGAAGGACACGATGTCCCGCGAGAGCCCCGGGAACCGGATCGTCCGGAGAACCTCGAGGACTTTTTCTTCCGTCAGCTCCGCCGTCGTCGACATGGTGCCAAAGTTATCAGTTTTCGAGAGCTTACAAACGCGCCGCGGCCTCGTCGCGCAGTTCGCCGATCGACTGGCGCAACTCGCGGGTCACGTCGTTCCTGTCGCGCGCGGAGCGGCCGGCGACCTCGATGGGCGGCCCGATGGCGAGACAGACGCGGCCGGGCGACATCTGGAGAGTGCCTCGCGGCAGAACGCGGCGGGTCCCCGCGATGCCCACGGCGAGCAGCGGGAAGCCCGACCGCAGCGCCAGCAGCGCCGCCCCCGACTTGAACGGCGAGAGCTCCCCTGTGCGCGTCCGCGTCTCCTCGGGAAAGATCACGAGCGACCGACCGGCCTTCAGGAGCTTCAACGCGGCCTCGACCGTCGAAACGCTGCGGGTCCGGTTCCCGCGGTCCACCGGAACGAAGCCGGCAGCGCGGATGGACCAGCCGAGGACGGGCACGCGGAAGATGCTCCGCTTCGCGAGGAAGCGCACCGACAACGGAAGACTCGCCAGGAGAACCAGGATATCGCTGTAACTCTCGTGGTTGGCCGTGACGACGTAGGCGCGGCTGCCTCCCAGCCGCCGCGAGTTCAGAACGGTCACACGGACTCCCGAGAAGAAGAGAATCGTCCGGGCCCAGCCGCGCGCGAAGCGAAGGAACCACTCTCCGCGGGGGGGAACGAACGCCGCCACGATGGCGGGAAGGCCGAAGAGGACAGTGGCCAGGACGATCCCGATCCAGACAGCGGCCGAACGGAGCGCGCGCAAGCCTTTCAAGTCTCCACCCTTCCGACATTTACACGAAACGAAAGTGAACATACAATCGGCGACTCTCATGAGCGCCCCGCAAAGACAAGTCACCGGTCCCCAGCTGTCGGCGACCGCCATCTTCTATCGAAGAATTGGCTGGCTCCGGTTCGTGGACCGCTTCGGCCGCAAGGGCCAGGCGGCCATGGAGTACCTGGGGGGGCTTGCGGAGCTCGCGGGGCAGGCGATCCACGGCTGCATCACGCGCCCGTTCTACTCCACCGAGGTCATGACCCAGCTCGACGAAATCGGCGTCAAATCGCTCTCGATCACCGGAATCACGGCCTTCTCCACGGGCATGGTCCTTGCCCTTCAGACAGCCTACGCCCTGGCGGCCTTCGGCGGAAAGATGTTCGTGGGGCGCGTCGTCGCGCTCTCCCTGCTGCGGGAGCTGGGCCCCGTCCTGACGGCGCTCATGGTGGGGGGCCGCGTGGGATCGGGGATCACGGCGGAGCTCGGTTCGATGGTGGTAACCGAGCAGGTGGACGCGCTGCGCGCCATGGCGATCTCGCCGGTCCGGCGCCTCGTCGTGCCGCGCGTCCTCGCGACGGTCCTGATGCTGCCGGTCCTGACCGCCCTGGCCGACGTGCTCGGCATCCTCGGCGGTCTGCTCATCGCGGTCGTGGAACTCCAGATGACGGCTCAGGACTACCTGACGAGCATCTGGAACCAGCTCGCCATCTCGGACATCATGAGCGGACTGTCCAAGACGTTCTTCTTCGGCTTCGAGATCGCGCTGATCGGCTGCTTCAACGGCATGCGGGTCGAAGGCGGGGCCTCCGCCGTCGGGATCGCCACGACCCGCACCGTCGTTCTCGCCTCCATCTGCGTCCTCGTCTCCGATTTCTTCCTGACCAAGCTCTTCCTGGCCCTCTGATCCATGCCCGTCTTTGATCCGAATACTCCCCTGGGTCCCCGGCCGGCGCCGGCCGGAGACACGATCGTCGAGTTCGAGAACGTGACGAAGAGGTACAGCGGCAAGGAGATCCTGGCCGGCGTCAACCTGCAGATCCGCCGCGGCGAGATCCTCTGCGTCCTGGGGCCGTCAGGCACCGGCAAGAGCGTGACGCTGCGCCACATCAACGGCCTGACCAAGCCGGACGAGGGGGACGTTCGCGTCTTCGGCGAGTCGGTGATCCCGCTGACGGAGGACCAGCTCTCCCCGATCCGACGTCGCCTCGCGATGCTCTTCCAGGGAGGGGCCCTCTTCGATTCGATGACCGTCGAGCAGAACGTGGCGTTCCCTCTCCAGGAGCACACGACGAAGACCCCGCGCGAGATCGCGGAGACCGTGGCCGAGAAGCTCTCGATGGTCGGGCTCCCCGGCACGCAGAGGAAGATGCCCTCGGAGCTGTCGGGCGGGATGCGCAAGCGAGTGGCGCTCGCCCGGTCGATCGCGCTCGAGCCCGAGATGATCCTCTACGACGAGCCGACGACCGGGCTCGACCCCCTGACCTCCGAGAAGATCGGGCACCTGATCGTGGATATCAACAAGCGAATCAAGACGACCTCCGTCGTGGTCACGCACGACATCGTCATGGCCCGCACCGTCTCCGATCGCCTGGCGTTTCTCCACCAGGGGCGCTTCCAGTTCATCGGGACGTTTTCGGAGGCCTCCCGCGGAGGGCCCCCGGTCCTGATGGAGTACTTCCGTTCCATGGGTTTCCCGTGCGGCACCGGCCTCGTCCAGGTCGTCAAGGACCTCTGATGCTCAAGGAGACTCCATGACACGTCTCACCTCTCAGGTCTCACGTCTCCCGCGCGAATGGAGAGAGCGCTGATGCCCGGCGAGTTTCAGGTCGGAAAGCGATTCCGCGTCGGGGTCGTCGTCCTGATCGCTCTCATCGCCGTGATGCTCGGCATCTTCATGGTCGGCCAGCGGGCGAACCTCTTCCGCAAGAAGTTTCCCTACGAGACGCGCTTCGACTCCGCGTCGGGCCTCGTGGCGGGCAACCCCGTGCGGTTGAACGGCGTGACCGTCGGCAACGTGCTCGAGGTCATCCTCTCGCCCGACCCGGCCGACCGCACGGTGCGGGTCGTGTACGACGTGGACCGCCGAGCGGCTCCCCGCCTGCGCAAGGGGACGCGGGCGTCCATCAAGACGATCGGCCTGCTGGGAGACAAGTACGTCGAGCTCGTGGGAGGCACGGCCGAAGAGCCCGAAGTCGAAATCGGCGGGACCATCCCGCCGGCCCCCGGGGCCGGCATCGAGAAGCTCCTGGAGGGGGGCGGCGACCTCCTCCCGGACCTCCTGGGCATCGCGCGGTCCCTGAAGAACATCCTCGCCCGGACCGAGCAGGGCAAGGGCTTTCTCGGCGCCCTGACCACCGACAGCGAGGAGAGCGCGCGCCTGGGCAACAATCTCACCGCGACGCTGACGTCGCTCAACTCGATCCTGCGCAAGGTCGACAACGGGCAGGGCCTCGTCGGCAGGCTGCTGATCGATCAGAAGTACGGAAAGGAGACGGGGGACTCGCTCCAGGCCGCCGTCCGCTCCGTCCAGAACATCTTCGGAAAAGTCGACGAGGACTTGCGAAACAACACCGGGGCTCTTTCGGCCCTGCTGACGGACCCGGAGGGGAAGAAGAAGGTCTTCGTGCTCCTGGACAACCTCACGATCGCGGCGGGGTCCCTCGCAACGACGCTCCAGAGGCTCGAGAAGGACAACGGGTTGCTCGCCATTCTCCTGCGCGACGAACAGTTCGGCAAGGAATTCAGCGATCACCTGAAGAGCTTCTCCCGGAGCCTCGACTCGATCGGCCGGAAGCTCGATTCCGGCCAGGGCACGGCCGGCAAGCTCATCAACGACCCGGCCATCTTCGATGCCGCCAACCACCTCGTCATCGGAGTCGACGAGTCCTGGATGCTGCGCTGGCTCGTCCGCGACAGGCAGAAGGCCGGCATCAAGAAGGACTACGAAGAGACGGTGCAAAAGCAGGGAGGCGCGGCGGGAACGCCGCCGCCCGCGAGCGAGCCGACGCCGCGGCCCACGCCCGGTTCGTGAGGCTTCTCATCACCGGCGGCGCGGGCTTCATCGGCTCGCATCTGGCGGACCGGCGCCTGGCAAAGGGCGACCGGGTCGTGGTGTTGGACGATTTCAACGACTTCTACGATCCGGCCGTGAAGCGCAGGAACGTCGCTCCGCACGCGGGAAGCGCGAGCTACCGGCTGGTCGAGGGAGACATCCGGGACCGCGCCCTGCTCGAACGGCTCTTCGGCGAGGAGTCCTTCGACGCCGTTCTTCACCTGGCCGCGCGGGCGGGCGTGCGGCCGTCGCTCGCGGAGCCGGTCCTCTATGAGGAGGTCAACGTCATCGGCACGCTGGGGCTCCTCGAGGCGGCGATCGCGCGAGGCAATCCCCGATTCCTCTTCGCGTCCTCCTCGTCGGTCTACGGCATCAACTCCCGGCTGCCGTTCTCCGAGGAGGATCCCATCGCCCGTCCCATCTCTCCCTACGCGGCAACGAAACGGGCTGCCGAGCTGCACGTCTTCACCTTTCACCACCTCCATGGCCTCGAGGCCGTGTGCCTGCGGTTCTTCACCGTGTATGGGCCCCGGCAGCGGCCCGAGATGGCGATCGCCCGGTTCATCCGCTGCCTCGAGGAGGGCCGGCCCATCCCGTTCTACGGCGACGGCGGCTCGCGCCGCGACTACACCTACATCGACGACATCCTGGACGGCATCGAGTCCGCCCTCTCCGCCCGCCTCTCCTTTGAGATCATCAACCTCGGAGGGGCGCATCCCGTCACGCTCGCCGGTCTCGTGCGCGCGCTCGAGTCGACGACGGGCAGGACGGCGATCCTCGACCGGCAAGGGGACCAGCCTGGAGACATGCCGGTGACGTACGCGTCCGTGGAGAAGGCGGAGAGACTGCTTGGATACCAGGCGCGGGTCTCCCTGGAGGAAGGGCTGCGAAGGAGTGTTGAGTGGTACAGGAGGGAGAAGAGAAGTGAGTCGGCTTAGACAGCGCCCTCACCCCGCCGCTCTTCCGGAGGGAGAGCGAGTCTGCGCCGCGATGGGACGTAGGTCATGAACATCTGCATGGTGGGGACCGGATACGTCGGCCTCGTGACGGGGGCGGCTCTGGCCGACCTCGGCATGAACGTGATCTGCGTGGACAAGGACGAGGCCAAGATCGCGGCGCTCGGCAGCGGGATCATCCCGATTTACGAGCCGGGACTCGAGGAGCTCGTGGCCCGAAACGAACGAAAGGGGCGCCTGCGCTTCACGACCGACCTGAAAGCCGGCATCGAGAGCGCGCTCGTCATCTTCATCGCGGTGGGCACACCGCCCCGGCCGGACGGCTCGCCCGACCTGACCTTCGTGCGCCAGGTCGCGGAGGCCGTGGCCGAGCACATGAACAGCTACAAGGTCGTCGTCACCAAGTCCACCGTCCCGACGGGCACGGGAAAGATGATCTCGGACATCATCCGCGGCGGGAACGGGCGGTTCGAGTTCTCCATCGTCTCCAACCCCGAGTTCCTGCGCGAGGGATCCGCCGTCAACGACTTCATCCACCCCGACCGGATCGTGATCGGGGCCTCCGACGCCCGCGCGATCGAGATCATGAAGGAGGTGTACAAACCGCTCTTCCTGCGCGAGACGCCCTTCGTCATCACCGACGTCGCCTCGGCCGAGCTCATCAAATACGCGTCCAACGGTTTCCTGGCCGTCAAGATCTCCTTCATCAACGAGATCGCCCAGCTCTGCGAATTGATGGGCGCCAACGTCAAGGACGTGGCGACGGGCATGGGCCTGGACCCGCGGATCGGCCCCCGCTTTCTGCGGCCCGGCCCCGGCTTCGGAGGCTCCTGCTTCCCCAAGGACACGTCCGCGGCCGCCGACATCGCCCGCAACCTCGGCACGAAGTTCGAGCTGATCGAGGCGACCATCCGGGTCAACGAGCGGACGAAGGCTCGCATGCTCCGGAAGATCGAGGGGGCCGCCGGACCGCTCGCGGGCAAGACCGCGGCCTTCCTGGGCCTGTCCTTCAAGCCCGAGACGGATGACATCCGCGAGTCCCCCGCCCTCGCTGTCGTCGCGGATCTCCTCCAGGCAGGCGTCTCCGTCCGCGCGTTCGATCCTGCGGCGATGGAGAACACGAAGCCGCTGTTCCCCCAGCTCCACTACTCCAGCGATGCCTACGACTGCGCCGTGGGCGCCGACTTCGTCGTGCTCGCGACCGAATGGAACGAGTTCCGGGCCCTCGACCTGGAGAAGCTCGCCCGGGCCCTCCGCGTCAGGACGATGATCGACCTGCGAAACGTCTACGACCCCGACGAGCTTCGCGCCGCCGGGTGGAACTACACCGGAGTGGGACGATGAGCAGAGTTGCGGCGCGGAGCGCCTCATGAAGATCCTCGTGACGGGCGGCGCCGGGTTCCTGGGGAGCCATCTCTGCGACCGGCTGCTGGCCCTCGGGCACGAGGTCGTCGCGATGGACAACCTGGTGACGGGCAACCTTCGCAACATCGCGCACCTCTTGCAACAGCCGGGGTTCCGGTTCGTCCGCCACGACGTCACGCAGTTCATCAAGATCGAGGGGCCGCTCGACGCCGTGCTGCACTTCGCGTCGCCCGCTTCGCCCATCGACTACCTGGAGCTGCCGATCCAGACTTTGAAGGTGGGGTCGCTCGGGACCCACAACGCTCTCGGCCTCGCGATGGCCAAGAAGGCCCGGTTCCTGCTCGCCTCGACCTCCGAGGTGTACGGGGACCCGCTCGTCCACCCGCAGCCCGAGACGTACTGGGGCAACGTCAACCCGATCGGTCCACGCGGCGTCTACGACGAGGCCAAGCGCTTTGCCGAGGCGATGACGATGGCCTACCGCCGGGCCCACGGCGTCGACACCAGGATCGTCCGCATCTTCAACACGTACGGCGAGCGGATGCGGCCGCGCGACGGCCGCGTCGTGCCCGCGCTGATCGGCCAGGCGCTCGCTGGCGAACCGATGACCGTCTTCGGGGACGGCTCGCAAACGCGCTCCTTCTGCTACGTGTCGGATCTGATCGAGGGGATCTACCGCCTCTTCCTTTCCGGCGAGGCGGATCCGGTCAACATCGGGAATCCGAGCGAGCTCTCCGTGCTGGACTTCGCGCGGACCATCCAGAGACTGACGGGAACCCACAGCCAGATCGTTTTCAAGCCCCTGCCGGTGGACGATCCGAGGGTCCGTCAGCCCGACATCAGCCGGGCACGCGCGCTTCTGGGTTGGGAACCGAAGGTCAAACTGGAGGAAGGACTATCCAGGACGATCGAGTACTTCCGGAACCTCGGCGAATGACGTTTCAGGTTTCAGGTCTCAGGAGCCGGCGCCTCCTGAAACTTGGAACCTGGAACCTGAAACCCCTCAGGTCCCGTCGGAGCCGATGGCTTCCACCGGGCAGGAATCCATGGCCTCCTGGCACTGCGCTTCTTCCTCGGGGCTCGACGGCTGTCGGAAGACGAAGGAGAAGGCCTTTTCCTCGTGGCGCTGGAAGTTCCCGGGAGCGGTGACCCGGCAGACGTCGCAATCGATGCACTGCGTGTCCACGTAGTACTTCCCGGCGGCGTTCTCGGGAAGCCTGTCGCGCGGGTCGGCCATGTGGAAAAGGTATCAGGTGTCAGGGACAGAGGCATCCAATCGCTCTGTTTAGGCGGAGATTAGGGACGCCACCCTTTCCGGACGATCCTCGTTAGACTCGCGTCCGTGATCCGACCGCCGATCCTCATCCTGGCGCTGGCGCTGGCCGAGGTCTCGTGCCGCGAGAGGCCCCTCCCGGTGGCGGACGGGCGAACAGGCGACCTCGCGGCCGGACAAAGAATCTTCGAGCGCAAGTGCGCTTCCTGCCACAACACCAACGGGGACGGCAAGACGGTCACTGCCGCGCGGTTCCGCTACGCGAACCTGATCGACGGCGTCTGGCGATCCGACGGGAGCGCCGAAGCGATCGAACTGCAGATCCGCCGGGGCCGCGATCCGATGCCGAAGTTCGAGGGTAAACTCACCGACGAGGAGATCCGGCAGACGGTGGCGTACGTGTTGGACCTGTCGCGCCGCGGCGCGTCCGGGAGCAGCCCGGCGGGAGGCGGGAAGCCTTGAAACGCCGTATCCCTCTCTTCCCCCTTCCGGGAGTCGTCCTGCTGCCAGGAACGATCCTCCCCCTGCACATCTTCGAGCCGCGATACCGCGCGATGATCGCCGACGCGCTC
>DATIRW010000147.1:0-2413 GCA_035469365.1 Thermoanaerobaculia bacterium | reverse complement strand
CATGAAGTAGGCGCCATAGCCGGTCGGGATGAGGGACACCTTGTCGAAGACGCCGCGCCTCAGGACGACGAAACCGCTGTCGTAGTCGCGGATCCCGTATCCGAGGACCAGGGTCGCCAGGGCGTTGATCGCGCGGCTGGCGAGGACGCGCAGCCACACACGGTCGTCCTTGCCGCCGGGAGCGTAACGGGATCCGACGACGACGTCGTACTCGTCCAGAAGCCCGATCATGCCGGGCAGCATCGCCGGCGGCATGCACATGTCGGCGTCCATCCATCCGACGACCGCGCCGCGGCTCTCGAGGATCCCGCGGTTGAACGCGGAGGCGAGGCCCCGCGTCCCGACCCGGCGGATGAGCTTGACACGGGGGTGCCGCAGGTTCTCCACGAGGTGCCAGGTCTGGTCCGGCGAATCGTCGTCCACGACGATGATCTCGACGGAGTCTCCCAGATGCTCGAAGATGCTCCGGATCGTGTCCACGATGTTGTCGCGCTCGTTGAAGGTTGCGAGCACGCTCGAGACGCGCGGGTCGGGGAGAGCGGCAGGGATCCCATTGGCGTTATTCATGACAGCCGGCACAGATGAGCGCCCCTCATCCCGGCCCTCTCACGGGGGAAGAGGGAGAGGAGCGGCGGCACTCCAGGAGTTTGTCGACAACTTCGTGGACCTGCGCGCGCGTCAGGCCGAGGCCGGAAGGCAGGTACAACCCGCGGCTCCAGAGATCCTCGGAGACGGGGTACTCCCCGCGGACGTCGGGATACCGCGGATCGCTGCTCTGGAAGACCGGCTGTTGATGCATCGGACAGAAGAACGCGCGCGTCTCGACCCCCTTCGCCTTCAGTTCGTCCATAACCGCATCCCGACCCTGCGGAAAGCGCGGACCGAGCTTGACGCCGAACATCCAGTAGACGTTCTTCGCGCCGGGAGCCTCTGTCGGAACCTCGACGTCCTCGCAAAGACCCAGCCGCTCGAGGTACCAGCTCGCGATCTCGCGCTTGCGGCGCACCTTCTCGTCCGCCTTTTCCGTCTGCGCGAGCCCGATCGCGGCCTGCACGTTCGTGAGGCGGTAGTTGAACCCCACGACCCGGTGGACGAAGCGCGGGGGCTCGAAACCCTGGTCGCGCAGCAGGCGGAGCCTGGCGGCGAGATCTGCATTCCGAGTCAGGACCATCCCGCCTTCGCCCGTCGTCAGGATCTTGTTGCCGTAGAAGCTGAAGCATCCGGCGTCGCCGAAGGTACCGACTCCTTTTCCCGCGATCTCCGCTCCGTGCGCTTCCGCGCAGTCCTCGATGACGGCGAGATTGTGGCGCCGCGCGATCTCGCCGATGGCCGGCATATCGCAGGGGTGCCCGTACATGTGCACGGCCATGATCGCCCGCGTGCGCGGCGTGATTTTCTCCTCGATCCTCCCGGGGTCGAGGCACCAGGTCTTCGGCTCCACGTCCACGAGCACCGGCCGCGCGCCCGCGAGGATCACGGTGTTGGCCGAGACGATGAGCGTGAAGTCGGGGATGAGAACCTCGTCTCCGGGGCCGATCCCGAGCGCGACGAGCGAGAGGTGAAGGGCCGCCGTCCCGCTCGAGCAGGCCACCGCGTGAGGCATTCCGCACCAGAGCCCGAAGGCCCCCTCGAAGCGGGTGATGTACTGGCCGAGCGAGGAGATCCAGTTCGTCTCCAGGCAGTCGCGCACATACCGCTCTTCGTTGCCGTCCAGGACCGGCTCCCAAACCGGGATCAAGGTCGAGACCTCCGTTACCGCGTGCGAAAAATCTTATCGTGGAACGGAAGTCTCCATTTTCTCCGCCAGGCAGAACACGGAGAGGCCGAACGGGAAAGAGCAGCCGATTCTCCTCAGACCCCTCTCGAACGCGAGCAGCGCGGAGAAGAGAAGGCCGAGCGGGCGCGCCGCCGGCGCGACGTCGGACCGCGCTTCCCGCCCGGTGGGCAGGCGGCGCCGGAGCAGCCGCCGGAGCGCCGCCGCCGGAAAAAGGATCGAGTTGCGATAGAAGCTGCGGCGCAGCCGGAAGCCCGCCGCCGAAAGCAGGCTCTCGATCTCCCCTTTTCGATATCGCTTGTTGGTCCAGACCGCCTCGTCGTGCTCGCCCCGAAGAAAATCGAAGGCGGGCACCTGGAGAAGCAGAAGCCCACCCGGCCGGAGACAGCGATGCGCCTCGGCCAGCGCTCGAGGCACGTCGACGCCGCGGTGGCAAAGAACGTCGATCGACGTAATGAGATCGAACGCCCAACTCGGAAATGGCAGCTCATCGGCGGATGCGCATGTCAGTCGCCGCAGGCCGCGGGAACTGGACAGAACGAGGCCGTCGAAGGAGACTTCGACGCCGAACGCCGCCGGCGATTCCGGCGGCCGAAGGTTCGCCAGCAGACCGCCGGTGCCGCTGCCCGCGTCGAGCCA
>DATIRW010000146.1:0-8176 GCA_035469365.1 Thermoanaerobaculia bacterium | reverse complement strand
GGGTGGAATCGAACCACCAACCTTCCGGTTAACAGCCGGACGTTGTACCAATTCAACTACCCCACAACGCTTCGGAGAGTATGCCAGAGAGGGAGAGAATGAGCGCGGCATGACGGAGGACAGGACACTCGAGTTGTCCGGCCCGGAGCTGCGCGACCTGATCGAGGCGGCGACGGAACGGATCATCGCTTACATCGAGTCGCTGCCGCGGCAACCTTCGGGGGACTCGGCGGGTGAAGCGGCGCTGGCGCGGTCGCTCCGGGAGCCGCTGCCGGAGACAGGCCGGCCGGCCGGCGAGCTGCTCGACCTGCTCTTCGACAGAGTCATTCCGAAGGGATTCAACACCGCGGGGCCCGGCTATCTCGCCTACATCCCGGGCGGAGGCGTCCCGCACGCGGCGGTCGCCGACCTGATCGCGGGAGCGACGAACCGCTACGTCGGCGTCTTCGCCGCGGCGCCGGGCCTGGCACAGATCGAGACGAACGTCGTCTCCTGGTTCTGCCGGATCGCCGGCTATCCCGAGACGGCGCGCGGCATCCTGACGACGGGAGGCTCTCTCGCGAACTTCTCCGCGGTAGTCACAGCGCGGCGCGAGCGATTGCCCGAGAATTTTCTCTCCGGCACGATCTACGCCTCGGACCAGGTCCACCACTCCATCCAGAAGGCAGCGATGCTCGCCGGTTTTCCGGAGGGAAACGTCCGGGAGATCCCGTCGGACGATCTCTTCCGGATTCGCGTGGAGGAGCTGGCGCGGGCCATCGCGGCCGACCGGTCGGCCGGCTTCCAGCCGTTCCTCCTTGTCGGCAACGCCGGCAGCGTCAACACCGGCGCGGTGGACGACCTCGCCGCGCTCGCGGACATCGCCGCCCGGGAGAGGCTCTGGTTCCACGTGGATGGCGCCTATGGCGGATTTTTTCTCCTGACCGAGCGGGGGCGCTCGCGCATGGCGGGAGCCGAACGCTCCGACTCGATCACGCTCGATCCCCACAAGAGCCTCTTTCTTCCCTACGGGGTCGGTTCCCTTCTCGTGCGCGACGGCGACGCTCTGAAACGCGCGCACGCACTGTCGGCCGCTTACCTCCCCTCCATGCAGGAGGACCCCGACCTCGTGGACTTCAACCAGATCTCGCCGGAGCTCTCGCGAAGCTGGCGGGGCCTGCGCGTCTGGCTCCCGATCAAGATGCACGGTATCGAGCCCTTCCGCGCGAACCTCGACGAGAAACTCGACCTGGCCGCGTGGGCTGCGGACGAGCTGCGGAGGACCCCCGGGGTCGAAATTCTCGCCGAGCCCCAGCTTTCGATTGTGGCGTTCCGGTGGAGGGGCGAGGGCTTCGACGGCGAAGCCTTGAACCGGATCAACCGGGATCTTCTGGAGCGCATCAACTCGAAGAAGCGGATCTACCTGACCGGGACGATGCTGAAGGCGGCGCGAGGGGCAGAGCGCTTCGCGATTCGGATCTGCGTTCTCTCTTTCCGCACGCACGCCGAGCGAATGCGCGAGGGGATGGAGGACATCCGAGCCGCAGTGACCGAGATCGTCAACGGCTCGCGTTGAAATGGTCGTAGACCATCCGGGAGATGGCGGCCCCGATGACGAGGGCCTGGTTGTCCACGGTGGGGCTCTTGTCTCTGATCTGGCGTGCGCAGATGGCGATGACGTAGCTCGCCTTCGGGCTCTTGACATAAGCCGCGTCGGTCCGAACGTCGCCCCTGAAGCCCTTCGCGTCAGGGAGTTTCTCCTCGTCCCAGCCGGTCTTGTTTGCGACGACGATCCTGTCCCGATCGAACGGAAGAGAACGCGGGATCATCGCCCGGTCCTGCTGCTTCTCGAGGATCCCGAGCATCTCGTCGCACGCGGCGCGGCTGACGACTTCTCCCCGGGCGATCAATTCCATGAGGCGCGCGATCTCTTTCGGTGTCGTCATGCCGAGGCCGAACTCCTTCTCCTCCTCCGGGAAGACGTCGGCGTGGCCGTCGCGGAAGGTCGGCCGGAAGATCTTCGTGTTCGGCAGCCCGTAGGCCGCCATCCGCCGATCCACGCTTGCCGCGCCGACCCGGCGCACGAGGAGGTTCGTCGCGGTATTGTCGGAGAAGGCGATCATCAGTGCGAGAAGGTCCGAGACCGTCAGGGAGATCCCGGGGTGGAGCTGGTTCAAGACCACGGGTTCGTCCCCCGCTTTGTCGGATTCGGCGAGCGTCACGGCCGTTTCGGCACCGAATTTGCCTTCCGCGATCTCGTGGTACGTCTCGACCATGACGGCGACCTTGATCAGGCTTGCCGTCGGAAACCGCATGTCGCTGTTGACCGCGAAGGCCTCGCCCGAGTCCAGGTTCTTGACGGCGATGCCGAGCGTTCCGGGAAACGCCCGGACCCTTGTTTCCAAACGCTTCTGTATCGGAGATGGACCGGCGGCCGGCGCGTCGGCCGCCAGGCCCAGGAATCCGGCGAACGCGGTGGCGGTTCCGAAGAGCAGCTGGAGTCGCATGCGGGAATGCTAATGGATACAATCCTCCCAGCCGGTTTTGAGAGAGAATTGAGCCAGACAGCATGATCGCCCACGCCCGGACGGTGAACGCCATCCTGGAACAGGGCCGGCTCTCCCAGCCGGTCCAGAAATCCGAGTTGCGACGCGGCGACCGGGTGGTCGTCGCGACCGAGAACTCCGTCTATTGCATCAGCGTGCTGGGCGACTCGACCTACAGCGTCTGGGGCGGATGGTTCGACCGCCAGGGAGTATCGCCGGTCCGGCTCTCGATCTCCGGCTGCACCTGGGGCGGCAGCGTCATCAAACACGACATCGTCGCCGCCTGCGGGCTGCGCCTGGAGTTCGGTAACCGCGTCGTGACGAGCCGC
This sequence comes from Thermoanaerobaculia bacterium, assembly GCA_035469365.1. GTDB lineage: Bacteria > Acidobacteriota > Thermoanaerobaculia > UBA5066 > Gp7-AA6 > JAWOLE01. Next base: position 5,322 of record DATIRW010000146.1, on the reverse strand, counting down.
ATACGCGCCATCCGCGTCATTCGCGGAAAGAACGTGGACGATCAGCGCCTCCGCCCCGCCAGCAGCCGCGAGCTCCTCATGGCCTGCTACGGCCAGGACTTCAACTTCTCCATCCTCGGATGAACCTTCGGTTTCTCGCCCTTCTCCGGCGCGAGATGCGCGCCGACAAGTGATCGGCGCGGGAACCCGGCTCGGCCCCTACGAGATCCTCTCTCCGCTGGGTGCGGGGGGGATGGGCGAGGTCTGGAGGGCGCGGGACTCGCGGCTGGCTCGCGAGGTCGCGATCAAGGTCTTGCCGGCGTCCTTTTCGGCGGACGCGGAAAGGCTGCGGCGGTTCGAGCAGGAGGCCAAGGCGGCGGGGCTCCTGAATCATCCCAACATCACGGCCGTTTACGACATCGGGACTCATGAAGGCGCACCCTACGTCGTGCAGGAGCTGCTCGAAGGCGAGACGTTGCGCTCGGAGCTCGCCGGCGGGCGCTTCTCTCTCCGCAAGGCGATCGACTACGCCCGGCAGATCGCGCAGGGCCTCGCCGCCGCGCACGAGAAGGGGATCGTCCATCGCGACCTGAAGCCCGAGAACCTCTTCGTCACGAGGGACGGCAGGATCAAGATCCTCGACTTCGGCCTGGCCAAGCTGACGCGCACGGAGGAGGGAAGCCAGGTCACCAATCTGCCGACGGCGACAGCAGGCACCGAGCCGGGCGTCGTGCTCGGCACTCTCGGCTACATGTCGCCGGAGCAGGTGAAGGGCAAGTCCACCGATGCCCGTTCCGACATCTTCGCCTTCGGCGCGATCCTCTACGAGATGCTCTCGGGCCGGCACGCGTTCCACGCCGACTCGGCGGCCGAGACGATGTCGGCGATCCTGCGGGAGGATCCGCCGGATCTCTCGCTCACCAACCAGAACATCTCGCCGGGACTCGATCGGATCGTCCGCCACTGCCTCGAGAAGAACCCCGAGCAGCGCTTCCACTCGGCGCACGACCTCGCTTTCGATCTCGAGGAGCTGTCGGGTGTGTCGTCTCCGGAGCGGCCGATTTCAGCCGTATCAGCAGCGCGCGCCGTCCGGCCGCGCAGACTCCTCATCGCAGCGCTCGTTCTCCTGGCTCTCGCGGTTTCCTACCTCGCCGGGCGACTCTCCCATGCCCGGAAAGACCAGGGGCCGGCGACCTTCGCCCGAAAGACCTTCCAACCTCAAACCATCTTCGTCGCGCGCTTCGCTCCGGACGGGAAGACGATCGTCTACAGCTCGGCTCTCGAGCGAAACGTTCCGGAGCTCTTTTCCATCCGTCCCGAATACCCGGAGCCGCGGCCGCTGGGGCTTCCCGAGACTCATCTCTTGTCCGTGTCCTCACAGGGAGAGCTTCTGATCCTCACGCGGGCGCGTTGGATCAACCATCGATTCTTCTCCGGCACCCTCGCGCGGATGGCTCTGGGAGGCGGAGCGCCGCGTGAGGTTGTCGAAAACGTCCGCGAGGCGGACTGGTCCCCAGACGGCTCGAGCATCGCAATCATCCGGGAAGTCGACGGAAAAGATCGCCTGGAGTTCCCGATCGGAAAGGTTCTCTACCAGACCGGCGGTTATGTCAGCGACCTTCGCGTCTCGCCCAGGGGCGATCGGATCGCCTTCTTTGATCATCCGATCCGCTACGACGACCGGGGGACCCTGGCAGTCGTCGACCGCGCGGGAAAGAAAACGGTCCTTTCCGGCGATTACGGAGCCGAAGAGGGCCTGGCCTGGGCGCCGGGCGGAGAAGAAGTTCTTTTTTCGGCCGGGGAGAACTATTCCCGCTTCCAGGTCCAGGCCGTGACGCTCTCGGGCCGGAAACGTGTCGTGCTCGAGAGCGCGGGGGGACTGACGATCCAGGATATCTCGCGCGAGGGACGCTGGCTCGCCACTCGCGATGATCACAGGACGGGCTTCCTGGTGAAGGCGCCGGGCGAGAAAGCAGAGCGGGACCTTTCCTGGCTTGGCAACTCCCTGGTTCCGATCCTCTCCCGCGACGGAAAGACGCTGCTCTTCACCGACGAGAGTGAGTCCGCAGGCCCGAATTACATGGTCTGCCTTCGGAAGACGGACGGGTCGCCGGTGGTCCGACTTGGCGAAGGCAGAGCGGCAGATCTTTCACCGGATGGTTCCCGGGTGATTGCCTGGGTTCCGGCTTCCCCACCCTACCTGCGCCTCTATCCCACGGGCCCGGGCGAGGCGCGTCAACTGGAGCGGGGCAATCTGGAAAGTTATGAATCAGCGGCGTGGTTCCCCGATGGACAGAGATTGCTCGTCTGCGGGCACGAGCCCGGGCGCGCCGCACGGTGTTACGAGCAACAAGCGTCCGGGGGCGCGTCCCGCCCGGTCACACCGGAAGGGGCGAGCTTCGGCCTCCCGTCGCCCGACGGCCGCTTCGTTCTGGCGCGTAACGCCGGGCGATGGACCCTCTATCCGCTCGCCGGCGGGCCGCCGGTCCCGCTCGGTCTGACGCAGGAAGACCTCGTCATCCGTTGGAGTCCCGACGGCCGATCGCTCTGGATCCGACGCAGGGCGGAGGTCCCGGCCCAGATCGAGCGTTTCGATCTCCAAACCGGGCGACGCGAACCCATGGAGAAGCTCGCCCCGCAGGATTCGGCGATTCTCGGCATCTTTTCCATTTCCCTCGCGGACGATCCGAGCGTCTACGTCTATAACTACTGGCAAGAGATCTCTCACCTCTTCGTGGTCGAGGGAGCAAGATGAGCTTCGAGGTGATCTGAGATGGGTCTCTTCGCGGCGAGAAGCCTGGGATGACGATCTCAACCGGCAGCAAGCTTGGTCCTTATGAGGTCCTCTCTCCCCTCGGAGCGGGAGGGATGGGCGAGGTGTATCGCGCACGGGACTCGCGGCTCGGGCGCGAGGTGGCCATCAAGGTGCTGCCGGCGTCCTTCTCGAACGATGCCGACCGGCTGCGGCGGTTCGAGCAGGAGGCAAGGGCCGCGGGACTCCTCAATCATCCCAACATCACGGCGGTCTATGACATCGGCTCTCATGAAGGAGCGCCGTACGTTGTCAGCGAGCTTCTGGAGGGAGAGACCCTGCGCGCGGCGCTCGCGGGCGGAAGGCTCCCGCCACGCAAGGCCATCGGCTACGCGCTGCAGATGGCGCACGGGCTTTCCGCGGCTCACGAGAAGGGAATCGTCCACCGGGACCTGAAGCCGGAGAACCTGTTCGTCACGAAGGATGGGCGAATCAAGATCCTCGACTTCGGGCTCGCCAAGCTGACGCATGCCGAAGAGGGGTCGGCAGAGAAGACTAATTTGCCGACGGCGACGGCGGGAACCGAGCCGGGCGTGGTCCTCGGAACGATCGGTTACATGGCGCCGGAGCAGGTCCGCGGACGGCAGGCCGATGCCCGAAGCGACATCTTCTCCTTCGGCGCAATCCTCTACGAGATGCTCTCGGGCAACCGCGCCTTCCATGGAGACTCCGCCGCAGACACGATGTCGGCGATCCTTCGGGAAGATCCACCGGACCTCTCTCTGACCAACCAGAATCTCCCGGACGGGCTCGAGCGGATCGTCCGACACTGCATGGAGAAGAATCCCGAGCAGCGATTTCATTCGGCCCACGACCTCGCGTTCGATCTCGAGTCGCTGTCGGGGCTCTCGGCGCCCGGGGCGCGGCCCGTTCCAGCCATACCCGCACCGTCGCGGCGCGGGGTTCTCGGCGCCGCAGCTGTGGCGGTCCTGGCGGCTGCCGTCGCGGCGTCCTACATCGCCGGGCGACGGATGGAGAGGAACTCGGCGCCGGCCGGGCCTTCCTTCTCGCAGCTGACGTTCCGGCAGCAGCCGATCTTCAAGGCGCGTTTCGCGCCGGACGGAAAGACGGTCGTGTTCAGCGCGGCGATCCAGGGGAACACGCCCGAGATCTTCTCGCTGCGCCCCGATTATCCGGGAGCGAACGCCCGCGGCCTCTCCGGCGTGCACTTGCTTTCCATCTCTTCGAGGGGCGAGCTCGCCGTCCTGACCCGCGCCCGCTACCTCGGGCACAACCTCTTCGACGGAACGCTCGCGCGGATGCCGCTCGAGGGGGCCGCCCCGCGAGAGATCCTGGAAGGCGTCCGCGAGGCCGACTGGTCGCCCGACGGAGCGGACCTGGCCCTCATCCGCGACGTCAACGGGAAGGACCGGCTGGAGTTTCCCGCCGGGAAGGTCCTCTGCGAGGCGAGCGGATACTTGAGCGATTTGCGTTTTTCGCCGAAGGGCGACCGGATCGCCTTCTTCGAGCATCCCATCAAGTACGACGATCGCGGCCTCGTCGCCGTCGTGGACCTCTTGGGCAAGAAGACCGTTCTTTCCGAGGGCTACTGGGGGGAAGAGGGCCTTGCCTGGTCGCCGGACGGAAAGGAAGTGCTCTTCTCCGCCGGCACCGCCTACAACAATTTCAAGGTCTACGCCGTCACGCTCTCCGGGCGGCGGCGAACCGCGCTCGAGAGTGCCGGCGGCCTGACGATTCACGACATCCGGCCCGACGGCCGTTGGCTCGCCACCCGGGACGACTTCTTCCGGAAGATGTTTGCTCTCGCGCCCGGCGAGACAGCCGAACGGGAACTCTCCTGGCTCGATCTCTCTGAGCCCATCGCGCTCTCCGCCGACGGAAAGACGCTCCTCTTCAGCGAGGAGAGCGGATCGGTCGGCGTCAACTACGCGGTGTGCCTTCGCGGCACCGACGGGTCCGCCGTCGTCCGCCTGGGAGAGGGGGCCGCCTCGGACCTCTCCCCGGACGGGAAATGGGCTCTCGCCGTTGTGCCGTCGTCCCCCGCGCAACTCATGCTCTACCCCACTGGCGCGGGAGAGAAGCGCAGGCTCGAGTCGGGAGGCCTCGTCAGCTATGACACGGCGCTGTTCTTCCCGGATGGCCGTCGTCTTCTCGTGTGCGGCGCCGAGACCGGGCACGCCGTGCGCTGCTACGTCCAGGAGATCGCGGGCGGCAAGCCGCGTCCGGTAACGCCAGAGGGGACGAGCCGGGGATTCATCTCACCCGACGGGGCCTCGGTCCTCGTCCGAGGGATCAACGGGACTCTCGAGCTCTATCCGCTGGCAGGTGGCGAGCCGCGCACCGTGCCCGGGACGACACCCGAGGATTTCGCCCTCCGGTGGGGCGCCGACGGCCGCTCGATCATCCTGTACCGCGGCAGCCAGATACCGGTGCACGGCCAGAAGCTCGACCTCGCGACGGGCCGGAGGGAGCCGCTGCGCACGTTCGGCGGCGCCGAGACTTCCGGGGCCCTGCGGATCGGAACATTCGCCGTCAACGGCGACGGGAAGAGCTACGCCTACGCCTTCGGC
>DATIRW010000145.1:0-27290 GCA_035469365.1 Thermoanaerobaculia bacterium | reverse complement strand
GTCGCCGTGACGCTGGTGGAGCTGGGCCGCGTCTATGGCGAACAGGGGGACGATCAACGCGCCGAGCCGCTCTTCCGGGAAGCGCTGGCGATCCGCCGAAATGCGCTGGGCGAGGAAGACCACGAGACCGCGGTGAGCCTTAGCGACCTGGCCCACGTGCTGCGGCGCAGGGGCGACCTCGCCGGAGCGGAGTCTCTGTTTCGCCGGGCTCTGCCCATCTTCCGGAAGACGCGGGGGGGAAACCATCCCCACGTGGCCACGATCCTGAACAACCTGGGCCTGATCGCCGCGGACCGAGAGGACTATGCCGAGGCCGAATCGCTGTCTCGGCAGTCCCTTGCGATGGCCCGACGGGCTTTTGGGGACAAGCATCCATCCGTTGCTTCGAACCTGATCAACCTCTCTCGCCCCCGCTGGAACAGGGCAAGTACGATGAAGCCGCTTCCGCGCTCCAGGAGGGGCTATGAATCGCGCTGCCTTCGTTGGGGGACGACCACCCGCTCATCGCGTTCGGCAAGATCTACCTGGCCCGGGTGCACCTGGCGCGCAAGGAGCCGGCGGCGGCCGAGCCGCTCGCCCGCGATGCGCTTCGGATACGCCAGCGCCTCTACCCGACGGAGGACTGGCGGGTCGCCGTTCCCATGAGCGTCCTCGGAGCCGCCTTGATGGCGCTCGCCCGCTACGACGAAGCCGAGGTACTGCTGAATGCACAAAGGGTTCTCAAGGACATTCCGGGCGCACAGGGACAGGAAGCCAGGGCCACCCGCACCCGCCTCGTCGCGCTGTACGAGGCCTGGGGCCGGCCGGAGAAGGCGGCTGTCTACCGCGCCAGCTCACGCTAGGACAGCACAGTCAAGAGCGAGCGCTCCTCGACCCTGGCAGTGGTCGAAAACTGGCTCGCAGGATTCGAAGACAGGCCGAAGAAATAACGGTCCGCAGTCGTTGGACCGTGGCTTACTTTGCGCCGGTGACCTGTCGCTGTCCCGAACCGTCTGCGTTCATCACCCAGACTTCCATCCGGCCGGTGCGGTTGCTCTGGAAGGCGATGTGCTTTCCGTCGGGAAACCAGGAGGGCGTCTCGTCGAGGTAGGACTCGCTGTGAGCCGCGAGCTTGCGCGCGGCGCCGGTCGAGGCGTCCACGATCCAGATGTGGCAGGAGTGCGTCTCGAGGTCGTTGGCCTGGATGGCGAGCTCGCGGCCGTCCGGCGACCAGACCGGCCACTGCGCTCGGCCCTCGCCCGGCGCGAAGTGAGTGACTTGGCGCCGATCCGATCCGTCGGCATTCATGACGAAGACGGCCAGCCCGTCCGTCGAATCGGGCCGGCCCGTGAAGGCGATGCGCTTCCCGTCGGGCGACCAGTGGCTGTTCCACGCGATGGAGGCGCCGTCGTTGATCTGTCTGGCATTCGAGCCGTCCGCCGCCGACACCATGAGCCGGGTCTCCGTCCACGTTCCCGCCATGTAGACGAGCCTCTTTCCGTCGGGTGAAAGCGTCGGGGCGCGGCCCGGGACGCTGGCGATTTCCCGCTGGTTTCTTCCGTCCGGTTCGATCGAGTAGAGACGGCTCGCATCGTTGGCGAAAACGGAGAAGAGAACGCGTTTGCCGTCCGCGGTCCACCCCAGGGCGCCTTCCGCCTCCGGCGTGCGCGTCGACCGGGTCTCGCCGGTTCCGTCCACGGAGATGACAAACACATCCTGGGCGCCGCCGCGGTTCGACACGAAGGCGATGCGGGTTCCATCGGGCGAGACGACGGGCTGGCCGCCGTTCGTCACCGGGGCTGGAGCCGGCTTCTGCGCGCTTACGGTGGAAGGCAGGGCGATGAGCAACAACAGGAAGAGTGCCGGAGCGGCGCGCGGAGCCCTCATGAGTCAGCTCTCGCGCGCGACACTCATGGTCGGCATCAGGGCCCTCGGATTGGCTAGGCGCTTCGGAGCGCGATCATGGGATCGACGGCGGTGGCGCGGCGGGCCGGAAAGAACGACGCGAGGAGCGCCACGGCCACCAGGACGACGGACATCGCGAGAAACGTCGGCGGATCGGTGGCGTTGACCTCGAAGAGGAGGCCGGACATCAGGCGCGCCAGAAGGTGCGCGCCGACGAGCCCGAGCGCCAACCCCGCCGCGACGAGTGTCATCGACTGCCGGAGGACGAGACCCAGGACGGAGCCGGGTTTCGCTCCCAGGGCCATCCGGATCCCGAATTCCTGGCGGCGCTCGCCGACGGCGAAGGCAATGACTCCGGCGATACCGGCGCAGGTGACGGCGAGGGCGAGGGCCGCGAAGAGCGACAGGAGCGTCGCGGTCAGCCGTGGCGAAGCGAGCGCGTTCGAGCGCGCCTGGTCGAGCGTCTGGAAGCGGTCGATCGGCTGATCCGGATCCACGGAGTGAACCGTCTCCCGCACGATTCGGGAGAGCGCCAGCGGGCTGCCGGTCGTCCGGACGAGGAGGCTCCCCGAAAGCGTGGGAAACTGCGGCAACGCGACGTAAATCTCGTCGGGTGGCGCGGCGGCCAGGCCGTACTGCCGGACGTCGCCGGCGACGCCGACGATGGTCAACCAGGTCTTGCCGCGGTCAATCGTGATCCGAGCCCCCACGGGGTCTCGCGTCTCCCCGAATCGACGGGCGAGGGAGCGGCTGACGACCGCAACCTTCGGTGTCTCGGGGGAGTCCGAGGAATTGAAGACCCGACCCCGCAAGAGCGGCACGCCGATCGTCGAGAAGTAATCGGAAGAGACCCGCTGGAATTCCGCCTGGGGGCGCAGGTCTTCCGATGCGGCCGGGCGTCCCTCGATCTCGAAACGCCCGTTATTGGGTCCCGTCTCGTTCAAGGGGAAACTCCCGGAAATGGCCGCGGTTACGACGCCCGGTTCCTGGGCCAGGCGCTCGAGGATCTCCTTTTCGAACGCCCAGCGTTTGGGAAAGTCGGTGTACTTGGTGAAGTTCAGATCCAGCCGGGTCGTCAGGACGCGCCCGATCCGGAATCCCGGGTCAACCCCCTGCAGCTTCCAGAGACTGCGGATCATGAGTCCCGCTCCGATGAGAAGAGTGAAGGAGATCGCTACCTGCAGCACGATCAGGGCGCTGCGCATCTTGTGGCGACCGGCGCCCGCGGTGGAGCGGCTCCCGCCTTCCTGCAGCGCCTCGGTCAGGCTCCGCCGGGAGGAGACGGCCGGGATCAGGCCCAGGGCGATCCCGGTCACGAGCGAGACGGCGAGAGCGAAGAAGAGGACAGGACCGTCGATCGCGATCTCGCGCGCCCGCGGCGTGAAGCGGGCGGCGAAGGAGACGAGCAGCCGCAGTCCGCCGGAGGCGAAGAGGAGGCCGAGCGCGCCTCCGGCGAGCGCGACGAGCGTGCTCTCCGTGACGAGCTGGCGGGCCAGCCGCAGCCGCCCGGCGCCCAGAGCGGAGCGCAGCGCGAGCTCCCGCCGCCGGCGCAGCAGGCGCGCGAGTGTGAGATTCGCGACATTGGCGCACGCGAGCAGGAGCACGAGTCCGACAATGCCGAAGAGGACCAGGAAGGTCGGCCGCGCCGACCGCGTCAGCTCCTCGCGGAGCGAGACGGCTGTCATCGCGAAACCGCTCCCCTTCCCCCCATAGGAGTCCGGGTATTGCGCGGCGAGACTCTGTCCGATGCCCGCGAGATCCGCGCGCGCCGCGCCAAGCGACACGCCCGGCTTCAGTCTCGCGAAGACCTGGACCATCCGCTGGTCCCGGTTGTGGCTGAGCTCCGGCCGGCTGCGGAAGGGGCAGGCGGAGACCGGCATGTAGACATCGTTGTTATCGGGGTAGGCCGGGATCGGCGGGAGGACGCCGATGACGGTGTGGATGCGGTCGTTCATCCGGAGTGTCCGCCCCACGATCCCGCGATCCCCGCCCCAGGATCTCATCCAGTAGTCGTACGAAAGAACAAGCAGCGGCTCCGCCCCTGGGGCATCTTCCCCGGCCCGGAACGTCCGGCCGATGAGCGGCTCGACCCCGAGCATGTCGAAGAAGTTCGCCGCGACGACGCCGGTCTGGACGCGCTCGGGCTCGGCTTTTCCGAGCAGCACGAACCACATCGAGTGGTACTCCGCCAGGCCCGCGAGGGTGTGGTTCCGGGAGGCGTAGTCGGAGATCTCCACGGGGGAGAAGGGGAAGTCGGTCACGTTGATCCCCGGCGCGTCCTGCCGCAGGCGGACCAGCCGGTCGCCGCCGCCGTAGGGGAGCGCCTGGAGAAAGACTCCATGGACGACGCTGAAGATCGCGGCGTTGGCGCCGATGCCCAGGGCGAGCGTCACGACCGCCGCGGCCGCGAAGACCAGGTTGCGCCTCAATCCCCGAACGCCGTACTTAAGATCCTGGAAGAGCGTCTCGATGACGGGCGCCCCCGTCTCATCGAGGCACGACTCCTTGTGCTGCTCGACGCCCCCGAAAGAGAGGAGCGCCTCCCGGCGCGCCTCCTCGGGAGACAGGCCGCGCTCAATCATCTTGCGCGTCTCCATGTCGAGGTGAAAGCGCATCTCTTCGTCCAGCTCATTCTCGACTGCGCTCCGCCGCCGGAGGGTCTTCAAGGCCGTCAGCACCCGGGACGTCATGGCTTCCTCTCCTTCGCCTTTCTAACCGGCCGCCAGCACGCGGGAGACCGCCTGAGCGAAACGCTCCCACTCCTCCTGCTCCTCGGCGAGCTGCTTGCGTCCGTTCTTCGTCAGCTCGTAGAAGCGGGCGCGGCGGTTGTTCTCCGACGCCCCCCACTCCGATCGGATCCACCCCTTCGCTTCCAGCCGGTAGAGCGCGGGGTAGAGCGACCCCTGGTTGACCTGGAGCACATCCTGTGAGAGCTGCTGGATGCGCTGCGAGATCCCCCAGCCGTGCATCGGCGCCGCCCGCAGCGTCTTCAGGATCAAAACGTCGAGTGTCCCCTGGAGAAGATCGGACCTGGGCGTCATCGGCCCTCCTTGAGATTGCCTGCAGGAGTGTTCTCCCGCTCCTGTCGAATGTCAAGGGGAGGTACGAAGACGCCACGGTAAGGTTTCAGAGAACGTTCTCGATGCCGATACCTGGTCGGGACTACTCCTCCCGTATGGCCCGCAGGGGATCGACCCGGGTGGCGCGGCGCGCGGGAGCGAGGCAGGCGATCAGTGCGACGACACAGAGCAGGACCGCGACGGCGGCGAACGTCGCCGGGTCGGACGCGCTCACGCCGAAGACGAGACCGGAGAGGACGCGTCCGAGAGCGAGGGCCGCGCCCAGTCCGATTGCCAGGCCGAAAAGGGCCGGGCTCATCCCCTGGAGAAGCATCATCCGCATGATGTCGGCGGGCCGCGCCCCGAGGGCCATTCGGATCCCGATCTCACGGCCGCGCCGCCGCACGCCGTACGCGAGGACGCTGTAGATGCCGACGGCCGCGAGGATGAGCGCGACGCCCGCGAACGCGGCGAGGAGCAGCATGGTGAGCCGCTGGCGCGAGAGCGAGCCGGCGAGGATCTGTTCCATCGTGCCGACCTGGAGCACGGGCTGGACCGGATCCATCTCGTGAATGGCCGCGACGGCCGCCGAGGCGACGAAGGGAGTCCCTGCGCGGATCGTGAATTCCATGCCGGGTCCCGGCGCCTGCGCGTGCGTCAGGTACATCGCCGGAACCGGTTCGCGGTAATCGAGGCCTCTCAGTTTCACGTCGCCCACGATTCCGACGACCTGGCAGATCTTGCCCGGAAGGAAGACGGCCGTCAGCCGCCTGCCGATGGGGTCCTCTCCGGGCCAGAAGCGCTTCGCCATCGACTCGCTGATCACGGCGACGGTCGGGGTGTCGGCCCTGTCCTCCCGGCCGAAGAGGCGCCCGCGGCGCAGCGGGATGCGCAGGGCGCGGAAGTAGTCGCCCGCAACGACAGTCGTGATCGCGATCGGCTGCTGCGCGACCGGCAGGAGCGGCCGGCCCTCGATCGCGATCGGCCAGTTCTCGGAGTCCGCGAGAGGAAGCGTGTTGGCCGCTCCCGCCGCTTCGACTCCGGGCAGCGCGCGAATCTTCTCGAGCGCCTTGTCGAAAAACGCGCTCTGCCGGCCGGGCTCGTTGTATCGGGCCCCGGGGAGGCCGACGGACATCGTCACGACGCCGCGGGAGTCGAACCCGGGATCGACTCGCCGCAGAAGCCAGAGGCTGCGGATCAAGAGACCCGCTCCGACGAGGAGCACGAGAGAGAGGGCCACTTCGGAAACGACAAGAACGCTTCGGGTGCGTTGCCCGCCGGAATCGGCGTCCGTCCGCCCGAGACCCTGCTTCAAGGAGTCGGCGATGTCCCCCTTCGTCAGGCGCCACGCAGGAGCGATCCCGGCGACGACTCCCGTCGCGATGGCAACCGCCAGCGTGAACGCCAGGACCGACGCGTCCAGGTGGACTTCCGACGAGCGCGGGAGCTGATCCGCCAGGAAGGCGACGATTCCGTCCACGCCGTAGCTCGCGAGAAAGAGACCGAGAGCGCCTCCCGCGAGCGAGAGCAGGAGGGTCTCGGCCATCAGCTGCCGCAGCAGGCGGCCGCGGCTCGCGCCGAGCGCGCTGCGGACGGCGATCTCTTTCCGCCGCGCCAGCGTCCTGGCCAGCGAGAGATTGACGACATTGGCGCACGCGATCAGCAGCACGAAGGCGACGGCGCCGAGCAGGATGAGGAGGGTTGGCCGGACTTCTCCGACCAGGTCCTCGTGAAGCGGGATGACGACGGCGCCCCATCCTGTGTTGTCTTCCGGATACTGGCGAGCGAGCCGATCGGAGATGACGTTCATCTCCGCCTTCGCCCGCCCGAGGTCCACCCCTGGCTTCAGGCGCGCGACGACGAGGGCGTTGTGGTTGGTGCGCTGCGCCCGCTTCTTCGCGTCCCATTCCATCGGGACCCAGACGCTGCTGAAGTCCGGCAGCCGGATGTCCGGGCCCATCACGCCGACGACGCGCCAGGGCTGGTCGTCCAGCCGGATCTCGTTGCCGACGATCCCGGGATCGGCGCTGAAGCGCGTCTTCCAGATCGAATGGCCGAGAACCACGACGTGGCTCGGCCCGCCCGAGTACTCCTCCCGGGTGAAAGTGCGCCCGAGCGCCGGCCGTGCTCCGAGGACAGAGAAAAAATCGGACGACACCTGCGCCGCGGCCACGGATTCAGGCTCTCCACCCCCAGTCAGGTTCAGGCCCTGGAACTGGATGAGCGCCATCTTCTCGAAGACGTGGTTCTGACTCTCCCAGTCCAAGTAGTTGGCGGGAGAGACGGCGAAGATCCTCATTCCCGGGAAGGACGCCGCGGGAGGCGTGTGCCAGACCCGGACGAGCCGCGCGGAATCGGGGAACGGAAGCGGCCGCAGAAGGACGGCGTTGACGACGCTGAAGATGGCCGTGTTGGCGCCGATGCCGAGCGTGAGGATGCCGATCGCTGCCAGGGTGAATCCCGGGCTCTTCCCGAGGAGCCTCGCTCCGTGCCGGAGATCCTGGCCAAGCGCCGTCATGACCTCTCTCGCTCCCTTTCCGACTGGCCGGAACGGCTCAAAGCGACGTCCCCGGTCTCGATGATCTGACGCCAGGAAGGTGGCAAGGCGGGTGCCACCGCTCTCGAGACGGCCAATCCAATGAAAAGACGTCCTTTGCGTGTCGCCTCGTCGCATCCGCGGCCGCATTGACTGTTCGGAATTGGGACACCGCGGTCCGATTGCGGACATCGTGGAGCATGCATGATGCCCTTGCTGGATTGCGCCGAACCTGAGGGGGGTCGGTCCGTGCCGCTGCGAAGTCTGCGTGTCATTCTCACGTTCCTCCTGCTCGCTTCCCGGCTCCCTGCCGCCGAGGACATCAAGGTCACGGCCGGGGCCGTCGAGGACCAGCCCTCTTCGGACACAAGGTTGGCGGGCTCACGATCGAACTTCTCCTGAAAGGGAGCGGCATGGCCGACGTCAAGGCTGTCTGCGTAAGAGTGAAGTCTGCGATGGGCGACGCCGGCACGGTCCTCTTCAGGCCGAAGCGGGACGACGAGCCGATCTCGTCGCGCCCGATGGCGCCGTGATCCGCTCCTACGGCTGGATGGAGCTCGAGGGATACCGGATCGTTCGGATGCTCGAACCGATTCCGCGGACCGCGGCGCTCCAGGTCCGATTGAAGACGCCGAAGTCCGTCGGAGAGATTCCCTTCGCTCTCGCCGAAGTGGAGCTGCCCTGACTTCTTACTTGTCGAGCGCGGCGGACTTGCGCGCCTCGACGATGTCGGCGCGGTCGGGATCCGCGCGGCTGGTGAGGGCGAGGAGCTTTGCGGAATAGGTTTTCGCCTTCTCCCGATTCCCTGAGGCCCGCGCGGCGCGCGCGGCGCCCGCGAGGCCGTGGAGACGGTTCGGGGCCACGGCGAGAGAAGCCTCGTACTCTTCGAGCGCGGGACCGGGCTGCCGGAGATCGAGCAGAAGGTCCCCGAGCAGCTCGCGTGCCGGGACGATGGAGCCCGGCGTGACCGCATGCTTGTCGGTCGCGCCCTCGAGATCCGCAGCCGAACGCGCCAGCCGAATCGCTTCCTCGTCCCTCTTTTCGGCGCGCGCGATCCATGAAGCGGCCTCGAGCCGCTGGATCTCGACCTGCCCGGACCAGTACTTGTCCCCCTTCCGGTCGAGCTCGTCGCGGATCGTTTCGAGCCGGCCGATCTCCGTGCGCGCGGCGTCGAGGTCGCCCGTACGCGCGGCGCCCAGGGCCCGCCCGAAGACCGTGATGGCCTGGGCGTTGCGAAACCTCTCCCAGGGGAAGCTCGACGGTTTGAGCTCCAGCTTCGCCGCCTCGCTCCACTTTCCCCGCTCGACAGCGTAGCGTGTCGGGACTGCGGCGAGGGAATAGGCCGCTGCGAAGTTCGGCACGTCCAGCCGCTCGACGCGGGCCTCTCTTTCGACGACGCCGCGCGCTTCCGCGTCGCGTCCGAGCTGCAGGTAGGCGTACTCCAGGTAGTCCTCGGCGTGCAGATCGTCGAAAGACGTGGCCCCGGGCGCCGCCGTGGCGACGTATCGCTGCGCGGCCGCCGCCGAAGCGAGGTTCGACTGGATGGAGTCCTCCCAGAGGCCGAGGCGCGTGAAGATGTGCGACGGCATGTGAAGCGCGTGCGGCGCGTCGGGCGCGATCTTCGCGTAATCGCGCGCCGCCGGAAGCGCCAGCTCCGCGAGAGGCGGATAGTCGAAGCTGTGAATCAGGTAGTGCGCGACTCCCGGGTGACCCGGCGCCTGCGGAAGGATGCCGTTCAGGATCCCGGCGGCCTTCTTCTGGGCGGCGAAGGTCTTGTCCTCCGAGGAAACCGTGCCGAGGATCGCCAGGGCATAGAAGATCCCGGCCTCGCGATCGTCCGGGTATTTTCGGTAGACGCGCTCCATGGCGTTCTCGAAGGCGAGAGAGCGCGCGCGGTGATCGAGCTTGTCGGCGTCCCGGTAGTAGGCCTCGACGCCGGCGATGTAGTCGCGCTCGCGTTCTGTCTTCGCCCCGATCTCCTTCGCCTTGACGACCGCCTCGGTTCCCTTCCGGAGGTCGGCCGGCGTCGGCTCGCCGCCCCGGTTCCCGGCGGCCCAGATCGGATGGAAGTTGCTCATCGCCACGCCCCAGTACGCCATGGCGCAGGAGGAATCCTCCTTCGCGACGTCGAGGAAGGCCTTTTGCGCCGCGTCGTACCAGAAGGAATGCAGGAGCGCCACGGCGCGCTCGAACTGCGGGCGCGCGGCGTCACTGCACGACACGGCGAAGTGCACCGTCCCGAGCTTCTCGGGCGGCGCGCCGTGCTCGTGCTGGTGCGGCTCGTCGGCAAGCAAGGGGAGCGCGGCGACGGAAAGAAGGAACAGGTCAGCGAGGAATCGTGAGGTTTTCATGGCGGCCCTCCGCGACCGCCTGATTCTAGCCTCGGAGGCCTCTCAGGCGAGCAATTCGCTGCGCAGGACCGTCACGGCCTGGCCGCCGAGCCGGACACGGTCGGCGTCGAGCTCCACTCTCAGGATGCCGCCCCGCGCGGAGATCTGGCGGGCGAGAAACCGGTTCTTCTTCAAACGGCGGCTCCAGAACGGCGCGAGGCAGCAGTGGGAGGAGCCGGTGACCGGATCCTCGTTGATCCCGGTGGCGGGCGCGAAGAACCGCGACACAAAATCGAAGTCGGGAGTCGCCGAGCGGCTGGTCGCGATGACGCCGCGGGCGGCGATCGCTTTCAGGCGGCCGAAATCCGGCCGCAGATCGCGAACGTTCTCTTCGTCGCCGAATTCGACCAGGTAGTCGAATCGACTCTTGCCGACGTAACGCGGGGTCGCGCCCAGCGCTTCGACCAGGCCCGTCGGCGCGTCGGTGGCTTCCTCCGGCGTCGCGGGGAAGTCGAGCTCGATCCAATCGTCCCGGCGGACCGCTGTCAACAGCCCGCTCCGCGTGTGGAAGCGGGCGGCCTCGGAAGGGGGGAGCCGGCCGCTCTCCCACAACACATGGGCGCTTGCCAGAGTGGCGTGCCCACACAGATCCACTTCGACCGTCGGCGTGAACCAGCGCAGATCGAAGCCGTCTTCCCGCGGGCAGAGAAAAGCGGTTTCGGCCAGGTTCAGCTCGGCCGCGACGTGCTGCATCCACGCGGCGTCGTGCTTCTCCGGCAGCACGCACACTGCCGCCGGGTTGCCCGTGAACGGCGTCGCCGTGAAGGCGTCCACATGGACGATCCGGAGAGTCATGGCGTTCTCCTCGCGCGTGACCCGCGCACGAGAACCCGAGGCGAGCGCTCCCGCTCGCCCCGGTGCTCGCCACATTAGCTTAGCCGAGTCAGGAATCGAGACGGACCGTGAGGGTTTCCCTCTTTGTCTCCCTCACTCGATCACGTGGATGTTGCGCTTCGCGCACATTTCCTTGAGGACCTTCGGCCACACCGTCACGCTCACCTCGCCCAGGTGTGCTTTCCGGAGGAGCAGCATCAGAGTGCGCGACTGTCCGATGCCGCCGCCGATGGAGAGCGGGAGCGTGCCGTTGACGATGCCCTGGTGATAAGGGAACTTCAGGAAGTGGAGCTGGTTCGTCAGCTCGAGTTGCTTCTTGAGCGTCTCAGCGTTCACGCGGATCCCCATGGACGACAGCTCGTGGCGCCGTTTCGTCACCGGGTTCCAGACCAGGATGTCGCCGTTCAAGCCATGCATCGGCCGCCCGTCCTTCGAGTGCGTCTGGGTGACCCAGTCGTCATAGTCCGCCGCGCGCATCTCGTGCGGGTAGCCGTCCTTCAGAGTCCACCCGATCCCGTAGATGAAGACCGCCGGCGCCTCCTGCAGGATCGCCGTCTCGCGCGCCTTCCGGGGCAGGTCGGGGTACTTGTCCAGAAGATCCTCTGCGTGGAGGAAGGTGAGCTTTTCCGGGAGGCGCGGGACCTTCGCGGTCGCCAGCGCCGGGAAGAAATCGAGCGCGAGGTCCTCGGCGCCCTTGATCACCTTCCAGATCGCTTCGACGGTCTTCGTCAGAAACTCGAGACTACGCTCTTCGACGCTGATGACTCTCTCCCAGTCCCACTGGTCCACGTACGCGCTGTGGTCGTGATCGAGGAAGTAGTCCTTGCGGACAGCGCGCATGTCGGTGACGAGCCCTTCGCCGCGCTTCATGCCGAATTGCGCCAGGGCAATCCTCTTCCACTTCGTCGCCGCCTGCACGACCTGCGCCTCGACCGGGTTCTTCCCGTTGTCGTTGGCGATGCGGAAGCCGACCGGGCCGCGCGACCCGTCGCGATCGAGGTAGTCGTTCACGCCGCTCTCGGCATCCACGATGAGAGGGACTTCAACGCGGATCAGGTTCAGCTCGCGGCAGAGCTCGTCCTCGATGAACCGCTTGACGGCCGCGATCGCCCGCTGCGTCTCCCTCGGATTCAGAAGAGGCGTGTAGTCGTTGGGCAAGACCTTCTCCAGATCCTCGTAATTGCCGATGCCCGGACCGGCCAGGTCGGCCCTCTTGTCGAGGACAGCCGTCGTCACCATGTCGAGCCATTCCTTTCTCCGGCACTCCCGCCGGACGTTGGGGGCCGGAAGACCTCACACTGCAGGCCCGGCTCCGCCCCGGCCAGGTATCGCGCGGGCCGCTGACTGAGGATGCCCCAGCCCCAGACCGGCCGAAAGAGCAAGATGCATTACCCGCGCGCGAGCCGGGACGGCGGCGCGTTGACGAAATGATCCAGGTGCATCCTAGAGAAAGGAGGGGGCAGGTCTAGGGTATATGCATTATGAACTGGCAAGATCAATATCGCTGGAAGGTCTCGTCGCCTGCCGAAGCCGTGCGGGCGATTCCACCCCGTACGCGCATCCTGATCGGCTCGGGCGCGTCCGAGCCCTCCCGCCTCGTCGAGGCGATGGTGCGCGACGGGACGCACCTGTGCGGCAACGAGATCGTGCATCTGCTGACGCTCGGCCCCGCTCCCTACGTCGCTCCGGGACTGGAAGGACGTTTTCGCCATATGGCCTTTTTCATCGGCGCGAACGTCCGCGCGGCTGTGCAGGAAGGACGCGCCGACTTCATGCCCGTCTTCCTGTCGGAGATTCCGCTCCTGATCCTGAGTGGCCGCGTGAAAGTGGACGTGGCGATCATCCAGGTCAGCCCGCCCGACCGGCACGGCTTCTGCAGCCTCGGCGTCTCGGTGGACATCGTCCGGGCGGCCGTGGACACCGCGAGCCTGGTCCTGGCCGAAGTCAACTCGTGCATGCCGCGGACTCTGGGAGACTCCTTCATCCACGTGGACCGCCTCGCGCGCATGGTCCCGGTGGACGACCCGCTGTATGAGCTGGCGCCCGAGCCGCTCGACGAGGTCTGCCGGCAGATCGGCCTCCATGCGGCCGGCCTCATTCAGGACGGCGCCTGCCTGCAGATGGGCATCGGCCGCATCCCGGACGCCGTGCTGTCCTGCCTGGGCGACCGCAACGACCTGGGCATCCACACCGAGATGTTCTCCGACGGCGCCATGAGCCTGGCCCAGGCGGGCGTGATCACGGGCCGCAGGAAGACGCTCCTGCCGGGCAAGATCGTCACCTCCTTCGTGATGGGCACGAAAGCCCTCTACGATTGGGTGAACGACAACCCGGCCGTGGAGATGCGGCCCTCGAGCTTCACCAACGACCCCTTCCAGATCGCGCGCAACGACAACATGGTCGCCATCAACTCGGCGCTTGCCGTGGACCTGACGGGCCAGGTGGCGGCGGACACGATCGGCGGACGGTTCTTCTCCGGCATCGGCGGGCAGGTGGACTTCATCCGCGGCTCGGCGCGCAGCAAGGGAGGCCGCCCCATCATCGCTCTCCCCTCCACGGCAAAGGACGGCAAGATCAGCCGCATCCAGCCGAGCCTCGAGGCGGGGGCCGGCGTCGTCACCAGCCGCGGAGACATCCATTACGTCGTCACCGAGCACGGCGTCGCCGACCTCTGGGGGAAGAACATCCGGCAGCGCGCCTGCGCCCTGATCGAGATCGCGCATCCGGACTTCCGGCCGGATCTGATCAACGCGGCGAAGAACCGTCGCTACATCTTCTCGTCCGGCAAGGGCCCCGATCGCGAGCAAGCCGTACTCGTCCCGACGGTCCCGGTGGAGGCGTCCGCGGCCAACCCGAACTGAAAAGAGGTCGAGAGTCGAGGGTCGAGAGGTCAGGTAGAGGTTCCCCGACCCTTGACTCCCGCTGTCGGGTCAGGAGCCTGCCCAGGTGGTCGTCGTGCTGGCCCCGGTCGCGGCGCGACGGCTCAGTTCCGCTCGACGAGGGCGTCCACTCGTTCGAAGACGCTGTTGCAGGTCTCGCAGTCGCTCTGTGCGCAGCCGCACGGGACGCCGTCGGCCTGCGCGTCGGTGCAGGTGGGCTCCTGCCCGAGCCGCACGAGGTCGTCCATGACGGACAGGATGCGGTTCTTGAGCCTGGAGTCGGCGATGTCGCGGAGGCCGCGGATCAGCGCGTGCTCGCGGGTCGTGAGCGGGATCGAAAGCCGCGTCTCTGTCATGACACTACTCCTTCGGGGCAGGCGACTTCGCCCGCGATCGCCTTCGCGCCCCGGGCGAAGGCTTCCTCGTTGGCCGCAATGAGCGCCGACTTCTGCCGGAGTGCCCGCCGGATCACCGCCAGAAACGTCTCCCTCGGGAAGATCGCGGTCGCGGCGCACAGGGCGCCCAGCGCGACGATGTTCTTGACCATTGGATGGCCGAGATCGACCGCGACTTGTGTGAACGGGACGCCGAAGACCCTCACGCCGCTGGCCAGAAGCGGCGGCTCGGCGATGACCGAGCTGTCGTAGAGAACGGTTCCTCCTGCCGCGACGGCGGGCCCGAACTTCGCGAGGCTCGGCGCGTTGAACGCGATCAGGACGTGCGGATGGGGCGAGGCGGGGGAGAGGACTTCCTCCAGCGCCACGTGGACGTCGGCGTAGGAGGTGCCGCCCCGCGACTCGGGTCCGTAGCTCGGAATGTGCGTGGCGTCGAAGCCTTCGTCGATGCCGGCCTGGGCGATGAGCATCGCGGCAGTCTGTGCCCCGTCCCCTCCGGCGCCGGCGAGCTTCAAGGCGATGTCGCTCGAGTGGATGTGCAGCGGGAAGCCCTCGGCGAACCGCTCCGGCGGAGTCTCGCTGCCTCCCACGGCCCGGATCAGCCGATCCGGTTCGAAGGTCGGACGGGTGAGATGGAACCAGGGCTCCGGCACCGCGTCCTTCTTCACGCCGAGCGGAAAGACGGGGAGCATCTGCTCCTTGACCCACTTCTCGGCCTCGGAGGGAGTCATTTTCAAGTGCGTCGGACACTCGGCGAGGACTTCGACGAACGCGAACCCCTTGCCTTCCACCTGGAGCGCGATCGCCTTCTTGATGGCCTTCTTCGCCTTCACGCGCTGCTTGGCGTCGAAGAGGGCGACGCGCTCGACGTACACCGGGCCATCGAGTCCCGCGATCAGCTCGGCCATCTTCATCGGCGCGCCCATCAGGCGCGTCCGGCCCGCGGGGCTCGTCGTGGTCTTCTGACCCATGAGCGTGGTCGGGGCCATCTGGCCGCCGGTCATGCCGTAGACGGCGTTGTTGATGAAAATGATGGAAAGAGGGATACCGAGCTGCGCCGTCGAGACGATCTCGGCCAGGCCGATCGAGGCGAGGTCGCCGTCCCCCTGGTAGGCGATGACGATGGAATCGGGATTGGCGAGCTTGTGCCCGATCGCGACCGCGGGGGCGCGGCCGTGCGCGGCCTGCGTATTGCCGACGTCGAAGTAGTAGTAGAGGAAGACCGCGCAGCCCACGGGCGACACCGCGACCGTGCGGTCCTGGATGCCCAGCTCCTCGATCGCTTCCGCGAGGTACTTGTGCGCGAGGCCGTGCCCGCAGCCGGCGCAGTAGTGCGTCGCATGGGCCTTCAGACCTTCTCCGCCGGCGTGACGCTCGAATCTCTCGTAGAAAGCGCTCATGCGACCGCCTTTCGATCGTCGAGGACGTGAGCGACGATCTCGCTCTGCTGCGGCAGCATCCCGCCGAACCGGCGGACCGACTCGATCGGCGGATGGCCGGTCGAATTCGCGTGAGAGAGCGCGAGACGCAGCTCGTCCTCGAGCTGGCCGTTGGAGGCCTCGACGACGATGATCCTCTTGGCGGTCACGAGGAGCGGCTCGAGCTTCTCGATCGGGAAGGGCCAGAGCGTGATGGGGCGGAAGAGTCCCGCCTTGACGCCTTCCCGGCGCAGCGCGCCGACGGCGCCCTTGGCCATGCGGGCCGGCGTATTGCAGGCCACGATCAGCACGTCGGCGTCCTCGACCTCGAAGAGGTCGGCCCGCTGCTCGATCTGCATCCGGTCGTACTTCTCGTTCAAATGCCGGTTGTGGGCCTCGAGCTCCGTTTCGGAGAGGTAGATCGAATTGATGAGATTGGCTCGGTGGCCGGCGTCGCCGAAGACCGCCCATTCGGGGATCCCCGGCTCGACCATGGTCTTCGGGAGAACGACCTTCCCCGTCATCTGGCCCAGGTACCCGTCGCTCAGGACAACGACCGGGTTGCGGTACTTGAAGGAGAGATCGAAGGCGAGGCGCGTCAGGTCGAGCATCTCCTGCGGGGTTGAGGGGGCCAGCACGATGCCTTGCGTGTTGCCGTGGCCGAGGCCCCGGCAGGCGAGCTTGATGTCCGCCTGCTCAGGGGCGATGTTGCCGAGACCCGGACCGCCCCGCATCACGTTGACGAACACGGCCGGGACCTCGGAGCCCACCATGTAGGAGATGCCCTCGAGCATCAGGCTGAAGCCTGGGGAGGAGGTGAACGTCATCGAGCGAAGGCCGGCGCCGCCGCAGCCGTACATCATGTTGACCGTGGCCACCTCGCTGACGGCCTGGAGGAAGATGCCCCCGAGATCCGGGAGGAGCTTGGCCATCAGCTCGGCCCCCTCGGTCGAAGGCGTGATCGGGTAGCCGTAGACATGGCGGCACCCGGCGAGCAGCGCTCCGATCGCCGACGCGTAGTTGCCCTTGACGACCAGCGGCGCGAGCGCCGGCAGCGCGACGACCCGGTCGGGAATCGCGACGGGCTTGGGCGCCGTGGAGCCGCGCGAGCCGAAGAGCTTCTCGGGATCCTGGAGCTCGAAGCCCGCCTCAGCCTCCGGAGGCATCTCCCGCAGGCCGTAGGGCTCGGGGCAGGCATCGATGCAAAGGCCGCACGCCGTGCAGGCCTCCAGATGCAGCACCACGGGCACGAGGCCCGTCTGGGGATCGATGCCATGCGCGAGTTCGATGCAGTGCTTCGCGCAGGACTCGATACATCGGCCGCAGCCCTTGCAGAACCGGGGTAGGAGGAAGGGCTTTTGCCTTTCTCTCACGGTGGGCATGTTCAGACTCCCTGTCGCCCGTCAGGAGGGGAGATCCGCCCCTGCCCTGTCACGCTAGCGTCGTTTCGAGGGCTCTGCCTGCTACAAATGAATCATTTTGGGACCTGCGGACGGCGGCCGGCCCGGTTCTGCCCTGGGCTAGAATCAGCGCCCCCAAACGAACGAGAAGGAGAACGGTAAATGAACAGGCGCTCTGCGGGTTTCCTGGCCATCATCTTCAGTCTCTGCTCGGTGCGCGCGGCGAGGGGGCAGCTCCAGGCGCCGCTTCCCAGCCCCAACGCCACGGTGTCGCAGACGATCGGTGTCACGAAAGTCGAGGTCGCGTACAGCCGGCCGCACGTGAAGGGCCCGACCCGGAAGGAAGAGCGGGTCATCTGGGGCGCCCTCGTTCCGTACGACAAGGTCTGGCGCACCGGAGCGAACGCGGTCACGAAGTTCACCGTGGACACCGACGTCACGGTCGAGGGACAGAAGCTCGCGGCCGGCTCCTACGGTCTGTTCACGATCCCGGGAAAGACCGAGTGGACGATCATCTTCAACAAGCAGGCCACGGGCAACCCGGACTACAGCGCTGAGAAGGACGTCCTTCGCGTCAAGGTCAAGCCCGAAGAAACCGGCATGCACGAACTGTTCACGATCGAATTCCCGCAGGCGACGGCGAATTCCGCCGTGCTCGCCCTGAAGTGGGAGAAGCTGTCGATCCCCGTGAACCTCGCCGTGGACACCAACGCTCAGTTCCTCTCGAACGCGAAGGACGCCGTCGCGAAGGCGAAGCCCGACGACTGGCGCACACCGCTGACGGCGGCGCGCTACCTCTACCAGAGCAAGTACGCGCCGGCCGACGCGGCGTCGTTCCTCGACAAGTCCCTCTCCGTCAAGGAAACGTTCGCGAACCTCTCGACGAAGGCCGGCGTGCTGGCCGACGAGGGAAAGAAGAAGGAGGCCGTGGCCGCCGCGCAGAAGGCCCTGGCCATGAAGGACGCCGAGCCCAAACCCGCTCCGGAGGCGGTGGCGGACCTGGAGAAGAAGCTCGCGGAGTGGAAGGCGGCGAAATAGCCGGGCTGTCGCCCGCAGGCGTTCGCCTTCCCGAAGGGCGGCCGAGAGAGTTCAAGGACGGGGCGGGACCACAGGGAGGAATCCATGATCGTTGGCGTCCATTCGGTCATCTACAGCGCGGATCCCGAGGCCGACCGCGGTTTCCTGCGAGACGTGCTCGGATTCCCCAGCGTGGACGTGGGAGAGGGATGGCTGATCTTCGGGTTGCCGCCGGCGGAAGTCGCCGTCCATCCCTCAGACGAAAACGATGTGCACGAACTCTTTCTGATGTGCCGCGACGTCGAGGCCTTCATCACGGAGATGGAAAAACGCGGCGTCGCGTGCGGCCCGGTGCAGAGCATGGGTTGGGGCCTCCTCACGAACCTGACGCTGCCGGGCGGCGGAAAGCTCGGCGTCTACCAGCCGCGGCACGCGCGGCCCAGGGCGATGGGCGTGGCCAGGGGGACGAAGAAACTCGCCACCCCCGCCGCGAAGAAACGCGTCCGAAAGACGGCGAAGAAGACGCCACGCCGGAAGGCGGCGACGAGGAAGCGCCGGTGATGGCGGAAGCGGACGAGGACGTCGCCTCGATCGACGGAATCGTCCGGGCGCTCTACGAGGTCATCTCGGGCCCCGCGGGAACTCCGCGGGACTGGGCACGGGAGCGCAAGCTCTTCATTCCCGGCGCGCGGCTCGTGCCGACGAGGCCCGGGCCGGAGGGGCGGGCGATCGCCGATGTCTTCGACGTCGACGGATACATCGCCTCACGCTCGCCGATGTTCGAGAAGGACTCGTTCTTCGAGACCGAGCTCGCGCGCCGGACCTTCGTTTTCGGCAACATCGCCCACGTCCTTTCCTCCTACGAGCTGAAGCGGGCGCCGGGCGAGAAGCCGTTCGTGCGCGGGATCAACAGTATCCAGCTCTTCCACGATGGCGCCCGCTGGTGGGTGCTCTCGATCGCTTGGGACAACGAGCGGCCCGAGAATTCGCTCCCCGACCTGGCGTCCTGACGCTTTTCAACGGAGCGTCCTATTTTGCTCGCAGCGCGAGGAGCCGAGTAATCGGAGGGAGGAGCCTCGCGCCGCGGGAGCGTAGCGTTTGCACTGGATCAGGCGGGCGGTCGAGGCCGCATCCGGCCGTGCCGCCCACCGGTGCGCCCGCAGGGCGCAGATCCCACGCAAACGCGAAGCGACGTTATCGGTGGAAGGTGACGACTCCGCCGTACATGATGGTCTTGTCACCGGTGACGAGGGGCTTGGTCAGGTCGGCGATGGAGAGGGTGAGTTCGGAGCCGTTGATGACGCCCGAGGCGCCGCCGCCGATGCAGCCATCCATCGCGACGGCCCCGTAGACCATGTTCCCCTGGACTGTGCCCTTGAAGTAGCCGGTCACGCCGCAGGTCGAAGTGGAGACGTTGCCCGTGACCGTCGCGCCGTCCTGCTGGAACATCGCGGTGGCGGAGGAGCTTCCGCAGCCGGCCGTGTCGTCGGATTGGAACGTCCCGCTCCAGGTGCCGGCGATGCTGGTGGCTGCTGCGGCGCCGCCGGACGGGCCGGTGACGGTAGCGGAACCCTGGCAGCCGAAGGCAAGCAGAGCGGTCGCGGCGAGAAGGGCGAAAAGAATAAGGGGCAGGTGGCGTGCTCTTGAGCGCATGGAAGGCTCCTTTGTTGCGCAACAACCTGCCACTCCCCCGCCCGCGAGTCAAGCAGGACCGAGAACTTCTCAGTGTCGGGGCCTGGCCGGCGAGAGGGGGAGCCTGAGGATGACCGCATCGCGCGTCTCGTCGGGGCCGATAGGGTGCTTTGCGTCGAGGAACTTCTGGCCCTGGCTGTCCGCCGAGAAGTACAGGGCTCCGTCCACGACGACACCCAGCGTGGGCTCGTCGAAGTCGGGGTGGTTCATCTCGAGGATGGCCGCCTTCGAGATCTTCATCCCGCCGGGCGCGAGGTCGAGACGGAGGACGCGGTGGGGGATGATCCCGTTCTGTATGGCGATCAGGCTTCGCCCGAAGGTCGTCAAGCCGTCGATGCCGTTGAGCGAAAGATCGGTCGGGACAGGGATTGCGACCACGCGGCGGTTCTCGATGTTCACGGCGAAGAGGCCGCGGTAGTCGGAGAAGTAGAGCGTCCTGCCGTCCGTCGAGACGGCCAGACCCTGGGTGCCGCCGAAGAGATCGGAAGCGAGGAAGACCTCGAGATCTCCGCCGGGCCGAATCCACCAGACCCGGGAGTGGAAACCGTCGTTGACGAAGACGGCGCCGTCGGGAGCGACCGTCAGGTCGTCGAAGCCCGGAGGATCCCCGGCGGCCGGCGGCGCGTGCTCCCGGCGCAGGCGTCCGGTGTCCAGGTCGTACTCGAAGACGGCCGCGGCTCGCGGCTCCTCTTTCCTGTAGCCGTCCATGGACGGGATGGCTTCAGTCGCGACCCAGAGAGTGCGCCGCCCGGGATCGACCCGCATCCCCAGCGCGCTGCGCAAGCCGTCGCGCCCTGCCTCCACGAAGTCGGTGATCCTGCCGTCCGGGGAGATCCGGACGATCCTGCGGTGGCGCACGCTCGACACGAAGAACGCCCTTGTCGTCGGGTCGTAGGCGACGCCCTCGGCGATGAAACCCTTCTCCGGGATCGTGAACGCGCGCGCCGCTCCGGAGGAGACCTTTTCCTTTCGCAGCGCGTTCATCCCGGCGAGGACCCGCCTGTACCCCTCCGTCTGGCGGATGGAATCGAAGTCCGTGTCCGCTTCGAGGTCCGATGCCACGCGGCGTGCGAGGATCTCTTCGAGAGTGCGGACCGCCGCCCCGCCCTGTCCGTTCAAGGCCTGTCCGCACGCCAGGTTGTAGAGAGTGAAGACCTCTCCAGGCCTCCGGCGCGCGAGCTCCTCGTAAATCGAGAGGAACGCCGCCTTGTCGCCTCGGTCGTAGGCCTCGCGGGCCTCCTTCATGAGCGCCGCGTTGGTCTTCGACGCCGCTGCCGCGGCGCCGGGAGCGGCCTGGAGAGCGAGAGCCAGGAGGAGAAGAACCGTCACGGGCATCTTCTCTGCCATACGTACGAGCCGCGTGAGAGTTACCTCACCGGCGCCGGAGACGAACTCAGCGGTCGAGCTTGAATCCGATCCGGAGCGTCACCTGGAACTCGGCAACCTGGCCGTCCTTGATGCGCCCGCGCATCTCGTCCACCTCGAACCAGTCCATGTGCCGGACGGTTTTCGAAGCGTCTTTGATCGCCGCCTTGACCGCCTCGGCGAAGCTCACCTCGGAGGTCCCGACGATGTTGATCTTCTTGTACGTGCCCGGCATGAATTCGCCCTCCTCGAAGCCGCGAGCCTATCAGCCTCTTCCGCTAGAATCTCAC
Organism: Thermoanaerobaculia bacterium; assembly: GCA_035469365.1. Taxonomy (GTDB): domain Bacteria; phylum Acidobacteriota; class Thermoanaerobaculia; order UBA5066; family Gp7-AA6; genus JAWOLE01. The sequence goes on along the minus strand of DATIRW010000145.1, from coordinate 6,131 downwards.
GGCCGCGTTTTCTCCGCGGCCGAAGGCCATGAACTTGTCGTCGGCATTGATCGAACCGGCGTCGTCGTGCTTCCACTGCGGGCTTCCGATTCCCGCGGGAGGCCGATGGAACGGGACTGTGCTCGGGGAGGCGCACGAGTTCTGCTGTGCGGGGTGTCAGGCCGTGGCCGAAGCGATCTGCGAAAGCGGCCTGGAGGATTACTACCGCCTGCGGACAAAGAGCGCCGCGACCGCCTCGCGGCGCTCCGAACCCGAAGACGGGCTCTTCGACCGCGAGGATCTGCAGCGATCGTTCGTCCGTCGTGTCGGCCGTCTACGCGAGGCGTCGCTCGTTCTCGACGGGGTGCGATGCCCGGCGTGCCTCTGGTTGATCGAGCGGTGTCTCCAGGCGGAGCCCGGCGTGACGGAGGCCGTAGTCGGTTACGCCGGACAGAGCGCTCGCGTCGTCTGGGACCCCTCGCGGATCGAGCTCTCGGGAATCCGGGCGGCGGTCCGCAGAATCGGTTACGAGGCGAGGCCGTTTGATCCGTCCCACCGGACCGGAATCGAGCCGGAGGCCGCGCGCCGCGGCGCCCCGCGTCTCGTCTTCGCCGGCGTTCTCGGCATGATGGTGATGAACCTCGCGCTGGCGGCCTATTTTCTGGGCGGGCCCGGGGCCGGCGGCCGACTCCCGTTGTGGGAGCAATTCGGACGGTGGTGCGCGCTCGTCGCGACGGCCGTGCTGCTCGCCTATCCGGGACAGGATTTCTTCGCCGGCGCCTGGCGTGACCTTCGCCGCGGGCGTGCGGGGATGGACACTCCCATCGTGCTCGGCCTCTGCGCCGCGTGGGCCGGAAGTTCCTGGGCGACGGTCCGGGGCGCCGGCCCGGTCTATTTCGACGCGATCGCGATGCTCGTCTTCTTCGTGCTTCTCGCCCGCGCCTTCGAGACGCGCGCGCGCCTCGCCGCGGCGGCTGTCCTCGACCGGTTCGCGGTCGTCGAGCCCGCGACGGCGCGCCGCGTGGATGCGGACGGCCGCGAGAGCGATGTGGCTGCCCTGGATCTTCTCCCGGGCAACTTTGTCCGGGTCCGCCCCGGCGAGATCGTGCCGGCCGACGGGATCCTGCTGGAGGGGAAGTCGAGCTTCGACGAGGCCGTGCTGACTGGTGAACCGTGGCCGCGGGTGCGCGTCCCGGGCGACACGGTCGTGGCTGGAAGCTGCAATCGCGACCAGCCTGTTCTCCTTCGCGTCACGCGCGCGGGGGAGGCTTCCACGCTCGGGCAGATCCGGCGCCTGCTCGAGAGAGGTCTCGCGAGCCGTCCCGCCTTCGCAATGCTCGCCGACCGCCTGGCGGGCCGGCTCGTCGTCCTGGTCCTGCTGCTCGCGGCCGCGACGGCGGTCTTCTGGGCCGTCCGCGATCCCGGCGCCGCCCTTCCGGCAATGGTAGCGGTGCTGCTTGTCACCTGCCCCTGCGCCCTGGCCCTCGCGACGCCGATCGCGTTGGCGGTGGCGGCCGGGCGCTTCGCCGGGATCGGAGTGCTCCCGGCGCGCATGGCGGCGGTCGAGCGGCTGGCCTCTGCCGACATGGTCGCCCTCGACAAGACCGGCACTCTGACGCTGTCCACGCCCGTTCTGGAATCCGTGCACACGGCCGGCGGACTCGACTCCGGGACGGCGCTGGCGATCGCGGCGGCGCTCGAGGCCACCACCACGCATCCGATCGCCCGGGCGCTCCGCGCGGCCTCCGGTGAGTCGACGCCGGCGACGGAAGTCCGTGCCGATCACGAGGGCCAGGGCTTTACCGGCAGGGTCGGCGGCGGCCGGTGGTGGATCGGATCTCCCGGCTTCGCTCTGGGAACCGCGAGCGCGCCGCCGGAGCTCGAGGCGCCGCTCGCGTCGGCTCGCGCGTTGTCGCGGCTGGCGGCTGTCCTCGCGGACCGCGAGGGGCGCGCGGCTCTCTTCACGTTCGCCGAGGAGCTTCGCGACGGCGCGAGGCATCTCCTTTCGGAGCTTCGGCGCGCGGGCATCCGGCGCGCGGCCCTGCTCTCCGGCGACGCATCGGAGCCAGTGGAGCGCCTGGGCGAGTCGCTGGGCTTCGACGAAGCGCGCGGCGGCATGACGGCCTCGGCCAAGCTCGAGTGGATCCGTTCGAGAGAGGACTCGGGCTCGCGTCTCCTCTTCGTCGGAGACGGGTTGAACGACGCGCCCACGCTCGCGTCGGCCGGGACGTCCGCCTCGTTCGCGGCGGCGCCACAGCTCTCCCTGCTCGCGAGCGATTTCGTGATCCTCGGAGAGAGCCTCGCGCCACTGGCGGCCGCGCGCCGCATCGCGCGGCGTTCCCGGCGCCTGCTCGCGCAGAACGTCGCGTGGGCCCTGGCGTACAACGTCCTCGCCATGCCGCTGGCCGCCTTCGGTCTCGTACCGCCCTGGGCCGCGGCGCTGGGCATGTCGGTGAGCTCCCTCGCCGTCGTGGCCAACGCGATGCGCCTCGCGCGCCCGGCCGACGGCGAAACTCTCAACGAAAAGAGTGAAGACCGTGCCGGAGGTGTTCGGGCAGGCCCGGAATTCGCGCCAGGCCGATGACCCCGAGAAGGACCACGGCGAGCCCGGCGGCAAGGCGCACGCGCCGCGCGCTCGTGAAACGCCGCAGACTTTCGGCGGCGAGCCCGGCCGCGAGGAGATTGGGCAGGGTGCCTGCGCCGAACGCGGCCATTACCGCCGCGCCTCGCAGCGAGCTGCCCGATACGAGCGCCGTCGCGAGCACGCCGTAGACGAGCCCGCAGGGGATCCAGCCCCAGGCGAGCCCAACGGCCACTGCCCGCGCGCTCGTGTTCGCGGGCGCGAGGCGCGCTCCCAGGCGCGTGAGGGCTCGCCACGCGACCCGGCCGGCCCGCTCCAGGACGAGCACCGCGGATCCCAGACCGGCCAGCGAGAGACCCAGGAGAATTACGAGGGTATTGGCCACGACCAGGAGAAGGATCCGGACTGGAAGAAGGTCGCCGTAGAGGAGCCCCAGACCGCCCAGGCCTCCGGCGAGCGCGCCTGCGCAGCAATAGCTCGCAACTCTCCCGAGACTGTAGGCGAGCTGCCGGCGAATGCTCGGCTGCGACGCGCGCAGATTGAGCGCCGCGACGATGCCGCCGCACATCGCGACGCAGTGAACTCCTCCCGCCAGTCCGATGACAAACGCGGTCGCGAGGAGTCCGGCCAACGCTGTGATAATAATTCGCGGAAGGTGCGGCGTCTCTTTTCGCGCTCGAGGAGGGTGACATGCCATCTCCGACCCCGGAAGAGAAGGCCCTGATGGCCGACGCGCCCAGGGGCACGTTCGTGCTGATGATCGTCATCGCCGTTCTGTTGTTCGCCGGATGGGCCGCCCTGTACTTCGGCCGCTTTCTCGGAAACGGCCCCGTCCGCTGATCGCCGTGCGCGTCCATCCGGCTGAGAAGCGCTGGCTCGTCGTCGCGATCCTGCTCGTCGCGGTGATGATCGGCCTGGTCGTTTACACCGCCGTGGCGATGAGCGTTCATCCCCCGAGCAACGTCGAAGCGATCGATTCGACGCGGCTGCACCTGTCGGCCGAATTTGCCGAGGACAACCTGGGCGTCAAGCGAGGGACGGATGGGACCGTCGTCGCCCGGGTCGTAATGGCGCGCTACATGGTGCACCCGCAGGAGCTGACCCTGCCGGCTGGCACTCCGATCGTTCTCCGGGCCGCGAGTGCCGACGTCCTCCACGGCCTTAACGTGGCGGGCACCAACATCGGAACTCAGGTCGTCCCCGGCTATGTCTCGCAGGTGCGCACGACGATCAACTTCGACTCCGTGGCGAAGGTGGGCGTGCGGAACGCGGACGGCAGCGTCACCGTTCCGCTCTTCTGCAACGAATACTGCGGCCTCGGCCACCAGTCCATGTGGGGCCGGGTCCGGGTGACGCGCCGGTGAGTGCTGCCGGCGGCGCGAGCGATGTTCGCCGGCCCGACGCGCTGACACTCGCGCACATCTGGGTCGGCTTCGGGCTCTTCGCGGTCGCCACGCTGCTCGGCCTGTACCAGCTTCTCGAGCGCAACGAAGTGATCCGGACCTCCGCCGCCGGCTACTACGGATCCACGACGCTCCACGGCGTGATCCAGGCCTTCGTGTTGACGACGTTCTTCATTCTCGGCTTCGGGTATTTCGTCACCGCCACGAGCCTCAAGCGTCCGATCCGGTGGCCGGGCCTCGCCTGGGCCGGCTTCGCGACGATGCTTACCGGTTCCGTGGTCGCGGCGCTCTCGATCGTTACGGGCAGGTCCACTGTGCTCTACACCTTCTATCCCCCGATGATCGCGCACTGGACCCTCTACGCCGGCGCGGCATTGCTTCTCGTCGGCTCCATCCCGTGGATCGCGATCACGATCGCGATGAGCGTCACCTGGAAGAGGGAGAATCCCGGCCGGGCGATCCCGTTGCCCCAGTTCGGCATGACGAGCTGCGCGGTCCTCTGGGCCTGGACGATGGTGGGCGTCGTGGCCGAGGTCGTCTTCCAACTCCTTCCGGCTTCGCTGGGACTCACGCAGACGATCGACATCGGCCTCGCCCGGGCGCTCTTCGCGTGGACCCTCCACCCGATCGTCTACTTCTGGCTGATCCCCGCCTACGTCGCGCTCTATTCAATCGTGCCGAAGGCGGCCGGCGGATACCTCTTCTCCGACGAGATGGGCCGGGTCGTCTTCGTGATGCTGCTGGTCTTCAGCCTGCCCATCGGCCTCCACCACGTGTTCGTCGATCCGGAGCAGGCGGCAGGCTGGAAGCTCATGCACGCGTTCGGAACCTTCCTGGTCGCGTTACCGACGCTCCTGACCGGCTTCACGGTCGCCGCCTCGCTCGAGACGGCGGGTCGCCTGCGCGGCGGCAAGGGTCTCTTCGGCTGGGTGCGGGCGCTGCCGTGGAGCGAGCCGGTTGCGCTCGGCGGCATCCTGGCGCTTCTCCTGCTCCTGCCCGGCGGCTTCGGCGGCCTCGTCAACGCCTCGTACGCCATGGACACGATGGTCCACAACACGATGTGGATGCCGGCCCACTTCCACCTGATCTTCGGCGGCGCTGTCGTCATCATGTACTTCGCGAGCGCCTACGCGTTGTGGCCCAGGCTGACGGGCCGCCGGCTCCATTCACGCAGCATGGCGGCGGCGCAGCTCTGGCTCTGGTTCATCGGGATGCTCACGCTGACAATTCCGTGGCACATCGTGGGCCTTCTCTGGATGCCGCGGCGCACGGCCTACTCGCCCTACGACCCGCAGATCGTGGCTCGGTGGCGCCCCTACACGGTTGTGATGATCGCCGGCGGCGTCCTGCTCGTCATTTCCGGCGTGATGCTCGTCGCGAATCTCCTGTTGACGCACCGAAACCGGGAGAGGGAGCCCGACCGGTCCATGGCCTACGCCGACACGATCGAGCCCGTCGTGACGGTGCCGGCCCTGCTCAATGGTTTTGCGACGTGGAACTGGCTGCTCGTCGTGCTGATGACGGTTTCGTGGGCCTATCCGATCGGACAGTTCTTCTTCATGCACGTCGACAAGGCGCTCCCCTGGGGCCCCCGATGAGACGTCGCTTCGTCCTCGCCTTCTCCGCCGCGGCAGTGCTCGCGGCCGCGGCGCCGCTCGTCAGCGGGCCGTCGTCGCGGGTCGCGTGGACGCTCGAGACCGTGAAGCTCGCCCGCGGCGGCGACGCCGTCAAGGGCAAGAAGCTCCACGAGGATTGCTCCCAATGCCACGGCGAGGTGGGAAACATGGACGTCCCGGACGTTCCGGATCTGGGTGGTCAGAACCCTCTCTACACCTACAAGCAGCTCTCCGACTTCAAGGCAGGGACCCGCGCGAGCTCCATCATGAATGATGCGGTCCAGTCGCTCTCGGATCGCGACATGGCCGATCTCGCCGCGTTCTATGCCGCGCAGAAGCGCACGCCGCGACCGGCGAAATCTGCGCCGTCGAGCGAGGCCGCTGTGAAGCTCGCCTCCGTCGGCGACGGCGTCCGCCTCATCCCCGCCTGCGACGCGTGCCACGGCGACCGAGGCGCCGGGAGCCCGGCCTTCTATGGAATGCCCGCGCTGAAAGACCAGAAATCCCAGGATCTCGCCGTACAGCTCCTGGCCTTCCGCTCGGGCGAGCGAG
>DATIRW010000144.1:0-5436 GCA_035469365.1 Thermoanaerobaculia bacterium | reverse complement strand
CCCTCACTCATATGCCTCGTCTTTGCCATCGGATTCTCGAGCCTGCCACGGAGCGCGTGACCTGGTCGCGAATCGCCTACCTGGTCACGGCGTGACACCCAAGCTAATCGGCCTTCAGCGGGGCACCGATCCGTAAACCTCCAGTTCCCTGCAGACGTATGAATTCGGAGGGGAAACGTCGTCATGAGAGGGCTTCGAATCGCCGCGTCGCTCGCCGTCTTCGTCGCCTGCTCCTCCGGCGCCACGCTCGCCCGGGGAGGAAGCGAATCACCTGAAGGCGGGAGCCTCTCTCTTGAGGTCGGCGGGGGCCGAATCAGGTTCGAGGAGTGCGGCGCCGGGCCGGCGATCGTGCTGCTCCATGACGGGCTGCTGCATTCCGTCGTCTGGGACGGGGAGTGGACCGGACTGTGCCGCGCGTTCCACGTCGTCCGGTACGACCGGCGGGGGTACGGGCTCTCCGACGCGCCCAGGGCCGCCTTCTCGCCCGTCGAGGATCTCGCCAGCCTGCTCGCCCGGACGAAGATTCAAAAAGCGACGCTCGTCGGATGCTCTTCGGGATCGGCTCTGGCGATCGATTTCGCGATTCATCACCCCGAGAGCGTCGACAACCTGGTTCTGATCGGGCCGGTCGTCCATGGCATGCCGAGTTCCGCTTTTTTCGACGAGCGAGGCCGGCGAAACAGCGCCCCGCTGGACAAGGGGGACGTCAAGTCGGCGGCGAAGAACTGGTCGGAGGACCGGTTCGAGATCGCCGGCAATCAAGCCTCGGCGAGAAGCAAGATCTTCGACACCCTCGTCCGGTATCCCCAGAACCTGAAGTACACGGGCGAGTTCGAGCTGCGCTTCAAGGCCCCCGCGATCGCGAGACTTTCCGAGATCCACGTGCCCACGCTGATCGTGGTGGGCGAGCACGACATCGCCGACGTTCACGCCCACAGCGGCGCGATCCAGTCGGGGATCTGGGGCTCGCGCCGCGAGATCGTGAAGGGTTCCGGACACCTGGTCCCGCTCGAAGCCGCGGACGATCTGACCACGCGGATCGCCGGATTCATCGAGCACCATCGCGTCGCGGCGGTGCCGGAGAAGACGCTCGAAACCTATGCGGGCCGCTACAAGTTCTCCGACCGCCTGGCGGACGTGGCGTTCAGCAACGGCCGACTGACGTTCAAAATCGCCACCGAGCGGGATCTGCCGCTCTTCCCGTCATCGGAATCGAAGTTCTTCATGATCATCTGGGGAGAGACCGAGATCGATTTCGTCAAGGATGCAGACGGCAAGGTGACCGGTCTCGAGCTCCGGCAGGACGGCCGCGTCGAACGGGCGGAACGGATTTCGAGCGAGCCGTAGCGGCCAGTCGCCTGGCCTTCGCCGTTGATCAGCCGGGCCCGTAAAAGGCGACCTTGCGCTCCAGGGCATCCCGATCCCAGGCGGCCAGGTTTGCGGCGGCTTCGTAGGTGGACTGCAGGAAGTCGAGGAGGGCGTCGTCGGGAGACTCGGCCTGGCGGACCGCGTCGTAGGGAAGGAGGAACTCGCCCAGAGCCTGACTGTAGAAGGCGGCGGCAGGCTTGACCGGAGATTCCGCGAAGCCGGGGGGCGCCGGGTAGGCGTACGAATAGTACGCGGGATACGCGATCGCACCGCCGCCCGGCCAGAACCCGCAGCTGCTGACTTCGTGGGAATAGGCCTCGCGCGCGACGGCGTCGGGGAGATGAGGCACGCCCCCCGGATGTTCCGGAGCCGGCCGGCCGGAAAACCGCGTGACCGCCAGATCGGGCGCACCCCAGAAGAAATGGATGGGGCTGCACTTGCCGATGAAGCGCGCCCGGAACCGTTTGAAGACCCGGTCCGATTGCAGCAGCACGCGCCAGAACCGGTTGGCGTAGTCCGGGTCGTACGACGAGTGCCGCTCGTCCTCCTCGAATGGAATCGGGTCCTCCACCTCGTTGGGCGCCGGGCTGATCCGGACATGCAGGTCGAGCCTGCCAAGCTCGTTCCAGAGCTGCCGGTAGAACGACGCGACGGACTGGGGCCGCAGGGCAACGGCGCCCATGCCGCCGTCACTCGTCTGGATCAGCAGCCGATGATCGATGAAGTCGAAGTCGATTTGAAACACCCGAGTTCCGTACGGAACCGGCGACGTCGTCAGCCCGCGAGGCGTGACATAGAGAGTCACGCTCCAGCCGTGGTTGACCCAGGGGCTCCGGGCGAGCCGGATCTTGCCGACAATCTGTGTCCACAGATGAAGCGTCGCGCAGGTGTCGCTCCAGGCATCGAGAGGCAACGCGGGCCAGGCTTCGGGCTCGGGTCCGCGGTTCGGCGCCATCCGCTGATTCTAGTGCTCAGCGATGATCGAACTGCCCTTGCCAGAATCCGGCTGGCGGACTCCAGCGTGGCGAACTTCACCGTCGACCCGCAGGGCCGCCAATGGCTTGACAGGCCCCAACCATGTAGATAGGCTACAGCCTTGCCTGTAGAACGTCTACATGCATGGGGTGGACGGATGGCGAAGAAGAACGTGCCGGTCTCACGCATCGAGCTCCTGCAAGGCACTCTCGATCTCCTCATCCTCCAGACCCTGTGCTGGGGCCGGCGCCACGGGTATGGCATCGCCCAGATGATTCGCGCCGGCTCGCGCGATGTCCTGCAGGTCGATACCGGCTCGCTCTACCCCGCCCTGCACCGCCTCGAGCGCCAGGGCGCCATCGCCGCGGAGTGGGACGTGTCCGAGAACAACCAACGCGTGCGCGTCTACCGGTTGACCGCGGCCGGCCGAAAGCAGCTCGCCGCCGAGCGGTCGAAATGGAAGCAGATCGCCGAGGCCATCGCGGGCCTCATGGTCCCTCCGGCGGAGAGCGAATCATGAGATCACGCCGTTTTCTTCCGTGGAACCACGAGCGCCGCGAGGAAGAGCTCGACGAGGAGCTTCGCTCCCATCTCCGGATGGCCGAGGCCGACCGCATCGCCCGCGGCGAAACTCCAGCGGAGGCGGCCTCCAACGCGCGCCGCGAGTTCGGCAACGTCGGCCTGGTGAAGGAGATCACGCGCGAGATCTGGGGCGGCCTGTGGCTCGAGCGGCTGGTCCAGGACGTCGGCTTCGGTTTCCGGATGCTCCGCCGTAATCCGGGCTCCTCGATCCTGGCGATCCTCTGCCTGACCCTGGCGATCGGCGCCAATGCCTCCGTCTTCAGCTGGATCGAGGGAATCCTCCTTCGCCCGTTCCCGGCTGTCGCCCACCAGGAGAGGCTCATGGCGGTCGCCGGCACGAACCGATCGGAGCCCGGCTCGACCGATGTTTCCTGGCCCGACTTCCTCGACCTCCAGAGGAGCTGCACGCTCTTCGACGCGTTCATCGCGGACAAGATCACGGGAGTCACGCTCGCGATCGGCGACCGGGCCGAGCGCGTTCCCGCCAGCATCGTGTCGGCCAACTACTTCCAGGCCCTGGGAATCCATCTGATCCTGGGACGCGCGTTCGAGCCGGCCGAGGAAACCGGGAGGAACGCCCACCCGGTCACGGTCATGAGTTTTCAGATGTGGAAAGAGCGCTTCCACGGCGATCCGGGAATCATCGGCAAGACGCAGATGCTCAACGGCCTGCCGCATACGATCATCGGCGTCGCGCCGAAGGGCTTCTACGGCACCTTCGTGGGCTGGGCGATGCAGTTCTGGGTGCCGGAATCGATGCAGGAGAGATTCGACCCCCCCGGATACAAGCTGGAGGATCGCGGCGCGCGTTGGATCGAAGGTTTCGTACGGCTGAAGCCCGGGGTGACGGCTTCCCAGGCGCAGGCGGAGATTTCGGCCGCGGCAAAACGACTGGAGCACGACTATCCGGCGACCAACCGCGGCCGCGGCATCAAGCTGTTCCCGTTGTGGCAGACACCCTTCAACAACGCGGGCGCGCTCCTCCCGACGCTCGGCATCGCGCTCGCCGTGGTGGTCTTCGTGCTCTTGATCGCGTGCGCGAACGTCAGCAATCTGCTGCTGGTCAAGGCTTTCGGGCGGCGCCACGAGATGACGATCCGGCTCGCGGTCGGAGCGGGGCGCGGCCGGCTGGCGACACAACTCCTCACGGAGGGGCTGATCCTGTCGGCTCTCGCAGCCGCCGCCGGACTGGTCGTGGCGAACTGGGGCCGTAATCTGCTCGTCCTGTTGCTCCCGTCGCGGGGCAGCGTCGCCATGACCCTGCCCGGCCAGATCGATTGGCGCGTGCTCGCCTTGAGCATCGGCGTCTGCCTGACCTCGACGCTGTTGTTCGGTCTCGTTCCGGCAGTTCAAGCCAGCAAGGTCGACCTCGCCGGCGCCCTGAGGGCGGAATCGGGGGGTGTCGTCGGGGGCAGCGGCAGATCGCGGGTCCGCTCGAGCCTGGTCGTGGTCCAGGTGTCGCTCTCCTTCGTCTTGCTCATCGGAGCGGGCCTGCTCATTCGGAGCCTGCAGGGAATCCGAGATGCCAGCCCGGGCTTTTCGACGCGAGGGGTGCTGGTGAGCTCGGTCGATCTCGTCGCGGCGGGATACGACACCCAGCGAATAAGGACTTTCCAGGACGACCTGCTCGATCGCCTCCGGGCCCTCCCCGGCGTCGAATCGGCCGCGCTCCTCCGCATCGTGCCGTTCTCCTTTCGCAGTTACTCTTCCGCGCCGATCGCCGTGGACGGCTACCGGGCCGCGCCCGACGAGCAGGCCACGGTCGATTACGACGAAGTGGGAACCGACTATTTCGCCACGATCGGCATTCCCCTGGTGTCCGGCCGGGAGTTCACGCGTCACGATGACGAAGCGGCTCCGCTCGTCGCGATCGTGAACGAGGCGATGGCCGGCCAGTACTGGCGCGGACAGGATCCGGTCGGCCGGCGCTTCCAGGTGAAGGGACGCGTGACGCAGGTCGTCGGCGTCGCGAGGATGTCGAAGTACAGCAAACTCACCGAGAGACCGACGCCGTTTTTCTACGTGCCCGTCCGGCAGAGCTCCGGGTCAAGCCTCCTCATCCGGACGCGGCAGGACCCGGGAGCGATGGCGAAGGCATTGGCACGCGAGATCCATGCGCTCGACGCGAATCTGGCCCCGGGCGAGGTCATCACGATGCGTGAAGAGGTCGAGCGGACGACCGGCCCGCAGCGGCTGGCTTTCGCGATGCTCGGCGTGTTCGGCGGGCTGGCGTTGCTGCTCGCCGCGATCGGACTCTACGGCGTGATGTCGTACGCGGTTTCGCAGAGCGGGCGCGAACTGGGACTGCGGATGGCGCTCGGCGCGGGCGCCTCCGACCTGTTGCGCCTCGTGATGTCGCACGGCCTCGCGTTGACGGCAGGCGGCGTCGTCCTGGGCGCGGCGGCGGCGCTGGGACTGACGCGGCTGATCGGAAACCTTCTCTACGAGGTGAGCCCGCGCGATCCGCTGGCGTTCGGCTCGGCCTTCGTCGTGATGATGATCGCCTCCCTG
>DATIRW010000143.1:0-4432 GCA_035469365.1 Thermoanaerobaculia bacterium | reverse complement strand
GCTCTACACGCTGGGGATCATCGGAACGGGACTCCTCGCGATCCCGACGCTGTCCGGATCGGCCGCCTACGCCTTCGCCGAGACCTTCGGCTGGCGGCAGGGTCTCGACCAGAAACTGAGGAACGCCCGCTACTTCTACGGCGTCGTGGCCTTCTCGACGGCGGCCGGGATCGCGCTCGACTTCGGGGACATCAATCCCGTGAAGGCTCTCTACTGGAGCGCGGTCGTCAACGGCGTGCTCGCTCCGTTCCTTCTCGTCGGAATCCTCGTGGTGGCGAGCGACCGCCAGTGCATGCACGGCCAGCCGAGCTCGCTCCTGGGACGCTCCATCGTCGCGGTCACGGCACTCCTGATGTTCGGAGCGGCCGCGGGGATGTTCTTCTTCTAGGGCCCCGGTCATCCCTTGGCGCTTTCCCTGTCATCCTGGGCGAAATGAAGGATCTGCTGTCGGCATTGACATCTCCAGGGCAAATCCCTCGTCGCTGCGCTCCTCGGATGACAGGAAGCGAAACGGATAACTCATTACAATTCGCTCGTGAGAGCGCTCGTTCTGGAGGACGACCTGCGGCTGCGGTCGCTCGTCGTGCGGACGCTGACGCGGACGGGACTCGCCTGCGACGAGGCGTCCTGCATCGAGGAGGCCGAGGAGCTTCTGGAACTGCACGGCTATGACCTGCTCGTGCTCGACCGCCGGCTCCCCGATGGCGACGGCCTCGACGTCTGCCGCCGCGCGCGAAAGAAAGGGTTCGCCAACTCGATCCTGATGCTGACGGCCCGAGACGACCCCGAGTCCACCGTCGAAGGGCTCTCGGAGGGCGCCGACGATTACCTCGGTAAGCCCTTCGACCTTTCGGTCCTCGCCGCACGGGCCCGCGTGCTGCTGCGCCGCAACGAGCGCCGGCCTCCGCAGGAGCTGGCGTGCGGGAACCTCAAGCTCGATCCCTCGCGCCGGCTCGCGTGGCGCGACGGAGCACTTCTCGAGCTGACGGCGCGGGAGTTCGCGATCCTGGAGACCCTGCTCCGGCGGCCGGAAGGCGTGACCTCGCGCGAGGAGATCCTCGAAGAGGCCTGGGGCGAGCGGGAGGAGCCGATGTCGAACACGATTGACGTCCTCATCGGCCGCCTGCGGCGAAAGATCGATTCCCCGGGCCGGCCGTCGCGCATCGAGACCGTGCGGGGCATGGGTTACAGACTGCGATGAGGTTCTTCGAGGGGTTCGGAGGGCAGCAAGCGTTCCCGCTCAAGTTCCTTCATCTGGAGAAGGCCCGCGCGCGACTGGCGCTCTCCGGAGCGTTGCTGTCCGCGCTCTTCCTCGGACTCCTGGCCCTGGGGGCGCGGTCCCTGATCCGTGAGAAGACGTTCAACGACATCGACGAGGAGCTCTACACGCTGGCCGTGGCCCTGGGCTCGAGCTTCGAGCTCGAGGGTCTCCTGGAATCCAAACGAGACACCCTGAGAGCGGGGCTCGAGGCCAACGCCTTCGAGTTCCGGCTCGCCAACCACTCGGCGATCCTCTTTCAGGGAGACGTTCCCGTCGCGGCATCCGGCAACCTGCTCAAGCAGGCGCTGCCGGGGGGCATCGTGCCCTACAGGGATCGTCCCGAGGTCCCCTATACGGCGGTCGAGCCCTACAGCGGGCAGGGGCGCATCTGCCGTTTTCTCGTGACACACCTCCAACAGAAGGCCCGGGGCTCGACCCTCGTTCTCTTCCGGTGGATCGGGCCGAATCTGCGCACGCTCCGCCGACTGGACCGCGCCCTGGCCGGCTTCGTGATCCTGGGGTTTCTCGGGACCGCCGCGATTCTGGCCGGCGTCGTGACGCGGGCCTTGAAGCCGGTCGAGGAAGTCACGAGCCTCGCCGAGCGGGTCGAAGCGACCGATCTGTCTGAACGAGTGCGCGTTCCCAAGCGCGGCGAGGAATTTCGCAGGCTCGCCGCCGTCATCAATTCTCTGCTCGAGCGGCTGGAAAGCGCGTTCCGCGCTCAGAGACGGCTGATCGCGGACGCGGCGCACGAGTTGAAGACTCCGACCGCCGTTCTCGTGGGCGAGGCGCAGGAAGCGGCCCGCCCGGACGCGTCGCCCGAACAGCGGAACGAATCGCTTCAAACAATCGAGAGGGTCTCCCGCGGCCTCGCGCACGAAGTGGACAGCCTGTTGCATCTGGCGCGCGGCGACGGCGCCCTTCCCACCCCGCGCCGCGATACGACCGATCTGGCGACGGTCGTGGCGGAGGCCGTGGACACGACCGAGCCGCTCGGAGCGGCCCGCCGCGTTCAATGTCTCTTCACTCACGACGGCCCGGCCTGGGTTTCGGGAGACCGGGAAGGCCTGACGCGGCTCGCCTCGAACCTGATTTCCAATGCCGTGCTCTACACCGAGCCCGGCACGACGGTCGAGGTCGAAGTGGGCGCGAGCGGTGGGGAGGCCTGGCTGGAAGTCCGCGACCGGGGCCCGGGGATCGCGCCCGAGGAACGATCGCGCATCTTCGAGCGGTTCGTGCGGTTGGCGCCCGCCCGCGCGCGCAATCCCGAGGGGTCCGGCCTCGGTCTGGCGATCGTGGACCAGGTCGTGCGAGCCCACCTCGGCCGCGTGGATATCTCCGAGCGTCCGGGCGGCGGAACGATCTTCCGCGCGGTTCTTCCTCAGAGCGATGCGGCCGAGAGCCCGGAGTCGAGAGTCAAGAGTCCGAGCCCCCGTGCCTGACTCTCGAGACTCGACTCTCGACTCTCGACTTACTTGGAGGGTGTCGGCGTCTTCTGGGCGACCTCTTCCCCGACGCTCACCGAGGTCGCGATGTGCTTTCCGTCCTTGTTGAGATAGCGAAGGGTGACGCTGGCGCCGGCCTTGAGCTCCCCTCCCACGACCGTCGTCGCGTTTGTCCAGACCAGGGACGTGCTCTTGCCCGCGGCGTTCTTGACGACGAAGGTCTTATGATTTTCGTCCACGCTCGCGATCGTGCCGGACAATGCGTATCCATGCGTCTTGGCCTTGTTCGGAGAATCGCCGGAGAGGGAGGCCGCCAGGGCCACGGCCAGAACGGAAACGATCCCGATCCTGCTCATGGAATCCTCTCCTTTCGAGCCGACAGTATGGTGCCGCGAGTGAACGGAAGGTGAACAGAAGCAGGTTTCAGGTGTCAGGTACCAGGCGTCGGGTTGGGGCGCCCGAACCCGGTCCCTGATACCTGACACCTGGCGACTGACACCTGCATTTTCCCTGGTACCTCTAACCTGAAACCTATCCCGGCTTCGGTTCGAGGTAGGCGTCCCCCTCCGCCAGAAGCCCCCGTGCGAGCGTCCAATAGATCTCCACCGCCTCATCGATCTGTGGCAGGTCTACTTTCTCCTCGGCGGTGTGCGCGTCCAGAATCGATCCCGGGCCCACGAGGATCGGCTCTCCCCAGGCCGGCAGAAGCGGCAGATCGCACGCGAAGGAGACGATCTCCGCCGCGCCCTGTCCCTTCGGAACCCGACAGAGGATCGGGTCGGAGCGGTAAGGAACCTCGATGGTCACGCGTCCGGAGGCGGCAGGGCGCATCTTCGCGAGCAGAGCCTCGACCGGCTCGCCGGTCCGGAAGATGATTTCGGCCCGGGCGCTGTCGGCGATGACGTTGGGCGCCGATCCGGCCTCCAGAACTCCGATATTCATCATCGCGTCGCCGAAGACCGGATGGGCCGGCAGCGACGCGGCCCGCAGATCGGCCAGAAAGTCGAGCATCGGAAGGACCGCCGAACGGCCGCTTCCTGAGACCGAAGAGTGCCCCGCGACGCCGCGAGAGACCGCGCTGATCCGGAGGCACCCTTTCGATCCGGCGACGAAGCGATTCTGCGTGGGCTCTCCGCAGATCAGGTACCGGCTTCCGCGCGGCTCGCGATTGGCCGCGAGCGCGCCGTCCGAGCCCCGCTCTTCTCCCACGAGGACGAGGAGGCCCACGGCCGCGCCTTCCGCGACGAGGTCTTCGAACGCCACCGCCTGGGCGGCGAGACTCCCCTTGGAGTCGCAGGCCCCTCGCGCGATCAGAACCTCGCCTTCGCGCCGCGGCGGGAAGAATGGCGGCACGGTGTCCGCGTGCGTCATGAAGACGACGGCCGCGGGGGCGCGGCGGACGAAGAGGTTGCGGCGGCCCGCGGAGACCTTCTGGGTCTCGACGGTCAGTCCTTTCGCGCGGAAGCGCTCCTCGAGGAAGTCGAGCACCGGCCTCTCCGCGCCCGTGACCGAGGGGATCGCAACCAGCTCTTCGAGGAGGTCGCGAGCGCGCGCTCCCGCCGGAGACGTCATCGAGGCTCGTCCAGGAAGCCTGAGAGAACCACGAAACGATCATAGACTGACATCATGAAAAAGCTCATCTTGCCCGGTCTCGCACTCTGTCTCTGCGCTGCCGCGCCGGCCGCGAAAGGGCCGGCTCCCTACGACATCCTGTTCGTCAATGCCC
>DATIRW010000142.1:0-2168 GCA_035469365.1 Thermoanaerobaculia bacterium | reverse complement strand
GGAGCGCTGTGATGATGAACCCGCTGGCCAGGAGCTTGAGAGTTCCGACCGTCTCTGCCAGCTCCCCGGACGGAGATGCCCCGGCGGGTAGGAGAGACCCGACCTCGAGGGAGATCAGGAAGGCGATCGAGGGAAGAACCGCGAGGGACACCGCCGGGCCGTGGCGTGCCGGCGTTGCAGTGAACGCCTGCGCCAGGACTTCCAGGCCGATGTAGATCAGGATCGACGCGACGGCGGCCGCCGGGATCCAGTCGATCAGGAAGGGCAGATACCCGAGCACGCCTCCGAGGCCGACGAAGAGACCCGTCGCCAGAGCGTAGCCCGCCCCGGCACCCATCTTCTTGTAGGCCGGGTGCCCGATGTAGGGAGTACTCTCGACGACACCGCCGCAGACGCCGGCCGCGAGCGTCGCGAGACCTTCGGTGGCGAGAATCGCGCGCGTGTCGTACTCGTCACCGGCGGCGGCCGCGCTCTCGGTGTTGTCCGTCCCGCCCACGATCGTCGCCACGGCGAACGGGAGCGCGATCGGCAGGTATCCCCACGCGATCGACAGCCCCCCGAGGAAGGCGAGACTCGGCCACGGCATCGCGACATGGAGGCTCCGCGAGGCTTCGAAGGAAGCCGCGGGGAAGAGGCCGCGGACGCCGGCCGCCGAGAGAGCGTAGGAAACGGCCACGGCGAGGAGCACGGACGCGAAGGCGCCGGGCAGGCCCCACGGGAGGCGGACTTTCCCGAGCAGCGTGACCAGGATGACGCCGAAGGCGATGAAGCCCACGATCGGATTGGCCAGGACCTTGAGCAAGGGCAGGAGGCCGATGAGCGCGATCCCCGCCCCTCCGATCGAGCCGAGAAGCGCAGCCCGCGGCACGGCGCGACGAACCGCGTTGCCTCCCAGGGCGAGGCCCGTCTTGACGAGGCCCAGCAGAACCGTCACCGCCATCCCCATCTTCCACGTGAGCATGGCGTCGCCCGTGGCGATGTAGGCCGGTCCGAGGACCGCGAACGACATTCCGAAGACGCTCGGCGCGTTGATTCCGAGCGGCATCGCGGTCACGTCCTCTCGCCCCGTCCGGCGCGCGAGGCGCCGCGCCATCGCGGCATAGATCAGGTCGCCGACGAGGACTCCGACGGCCGTGCCCGGGACCATCCGGTACAGGACGATCTCCCTGGGAAACCGGAATACCCCGACGAGAACCGCGGTCAGGATGACGAGATTCGCCACGTTGTCGAACATCAGCGCGAAGAACGCGTTGGCGTCCCCCGTGCGAAACCAGCGATACCGGCTCATGCGGATCGGCTGGCGGAGACGCTCGGAAGGCTCTCAGTGGCAGCCGTGCTTCGCCCTCACTTTGCTGCGTAGTCGAGAAGTCCGGTGTGCGCGATCAGCTTCCAGTCGCCACCGACCTTCGTGTAGACCTTGCAGGCCCGGCCCTTCCAGTGGAAGTCCCGGCCTGCCGCGTCGCGCCAGAGCGTATCGACGTCGACGACCGCGAAGGCCCCGTCCTTTTCCCGCGAGAGAACGATCTTCACGATCTTTCGCCGGTTGTGGATGAGGCTGTGCGTTTCGAAAAGCTCCTGCCATCCTCGCCGCCAGCGGTCCGCGTCGTAGCGCCCGAGCTCCATCACCCAGAGAGCCGGATCGTGCGCCTCGGGGGTCGGCGGCCACGGCCACACCATGTCGGGGTGAAAGATCGTCAGGAGGAGGTCCACGTCCTTGCGGTCCCAGGCCCGGGTCTCCCGGTGAATGATCTCTTCGATTTCACGCTCGACTTGATTCATCGTTCAGGAAAAAGGCGGCCGGGCTCGCGCCCGGCCGCCGCTCGACACGCCCCTCTGAAACTAGAAAATCACGCGGACTCCGAACTGGAACTGCCTCGGGTCGCCGGAGCCTTGCTGCACCGTGCCGTCGAAGTTGAACACAAGATTGGTGACTGCGGGCTTCTTGGTGTTCTTGCTGTTGAAGAGGTTCCACCCCTCGACGGAAGGCTCGATGGTCACACCCGAGAAATCGAACGGCCGCGAGATGCGCAGGTCGAAGGAGCTGTACTGGTTGTCCTTGCGCCCGAGATTGCGGGTGGTCACAGTGCCGTCCGGGTTGATGCGGTCCTGTGGAGTGGTTGTCGGCACGCCGGCCGCCGTGACGTCCAGGGGCTGCGCCGAACGATAGG